>CALLZN010000030.1 GCA_937858895.1 uncultured bacterium
GAGGCCAGCGATCGTCCCGAGCCCATGCACGAAGATCGTGTCGTCCTCGCCCTCGACGCGATGGATCGCGCTCGCATCGAGGCCGAGCCAAGCGAGCATGTCGGTCGCGAGCGCCATCGGGATCGGCGCAGAGGCCTTGCGCTCGAAGCGTGCTTCGCCCTCGCCGCTCTCGCGATCGCTGACGAGAGTCCCGTCGGAACGCTCGCGGACGCGCCGCGCCGACCCGCCGAGCAGGACGCGCGAACTTGGGTCCGAAGCGTTCTTCGCGATCGTCCCCAGGACGCGGCCGGTGATCTCGTCGAGGACCTCGACTTCGGCCTCGGCGCCGAGGTTGGCGTGCACGATGCCGGTGCGAAACGCCTTCTCGAGCGTCTCGGTCGGCTCGTAGTGTCGCTCGGCGAGGCGGCGGAACCAGCGCTCGGCGTGCATGAGGGCTTTGTCGAAGCGCTCTTCGTCCCAGTAGGCCGCCTGCCACGCAGGCAAGCGCTCGAGGACGTGGCCAGGGGCAACACGGTGGCCCGGGTTCTGCAACATGAGACTCGCGGTCTGCTGCAGGGCCGTCGACGGGTCGTAGGCTGGCGCGTCGGTCAAGAGCCTACCCTCGCGCGCCGCGTGCATCATGTGGCGGAAGCGCAGGATCTCACCACGATCCCGCGCGAGCGCCAAAAATCGCAGCTCGTCCGCGCGCCGACTTCCGCGGCCGACGCGCTGCAAGAGACTCGGGATGTCGGGCGGCACTCCGTAGAGCACGACGTGGTCGATGTCGCCGATGTCGATGCCGAGCTCGAGCGTCGACGTCGCGAAGCACACGGCCGTGCGCGCATGGTGGAAGTCACGCTCGGCGTGCTCACGCACCGGCTTGCTGAGGCTGCCGTGGTGCGTGAAGACGGCTGCGCCAAAGGGCGGCTTGCCTCGGCTCTTGTCCGCGCACCACTCGACGTCCGCGCGCGCGTTCGCGAAGACGAGGACCTTGCCGCCGCGACCGAGCACGAGCTCCGCGATCTTCTTGGTCGGGTCCTTCTGGAAGGGTGCGAGGGCGACGCGCGCCGTCATCGCGCGCCGGCCACCTTCGCAGACGACAACCGGGTCGTCGGCGTAGCGCGCCGCGACGGCTTGGGCGTCTTCGATCGTCGCCGACAACATGACGACTTGCAGGTTGTTGCCGCGCGAAGCGAGGATGCGCCGCAAGCGCGCGCAGAGAGCTGCGAGTTGGTCGCCACGTGGCCCGCCATCGAGGGCGTGGAGTTCGTCGAGGACGAGGGCCGACAGCGGCAGCAAGCGCTTGGGCATGCGAGCGATCATGGAGTCGAGCGACTCGGGCGTCGTGACCAAGACCTGCGGCAGGACCTTTCCGAGCGAAGCGTGGTCGCCAGTCTTGCGTCCAACTTCGATGCCGAGCCGCCCTACCGGCACGGTGAGCCGTCGATACACGTCGTTCACCAGGGCGCGCGTCGGCGACACATAGATGAGCGCCGGCCCGTCGAGCGTCCTCACGCCGTGACGATCGAGGATGCGCTGGAGGAGCGGCGCCATGGCCGCTTCGGTCTTGCCACCGGCAGTCGGCGCCGCGACGAAGACGTTGCGCCCCTCGAGCACCGGCACGACCGCCGCTCGCTGGATCGCGAGCAAGCTCGGAAAGCGGTCGTAAAAGGCCTCGAACGTGCGTGCAAGGCGCTCACGAAGCGCGCGGTATTCGTCGGACACGTTCGGGTCTCGAAGCTCGGGAACAGGCAACAAACGATGTCCTTGAGGATACGACCCCGCCCTTCAGATTGCGCACGCCCTGAAAACGATGGCGGCGCCGGCGCGTGGAAGCGTCGCTTTTGCCGCAGGATGAGGCGGTTGCTTTGGATACTCGTCCCGAGCTTAGAACCCCCAGCGCCCCTACCATCTCTGCCTTCCTCATCCAAAAACAAATGAACAAAGCTCTTCAAGTGAGTGTGTCGGTCCTTGCCCTCACCCTCTCACTCTTCGCTCGCAGCACAAACGCCGACCCTCGTCAAAGACATCAACACAACCGTTAGCCCGTTCGACGGCTCACCCGCACCAGGGCGCAACGCGAACGCTTGGTCCGAGACCAATCGCTTCATCAAGGTTGGCAGCTACTGGCTCTTCGTCGCCAACGATGGCATCAGCGGCTCCGAGCTGTGGCGAACAGATGGCACAGCCGCCGGCACCACGCTCGTCAAGGACATCCAAGTCGGCACGGGCAACTCTTCGCCGGGCTTCACGTACGCGCAGAAGATCGGCAGCGAGATCTTCATCACTGCGAACGACGGCACGTCCGGCATCGAGCTCTGGAAGACCGACGGCACGACCGCTGGCACCGTCCTCGTCAACGACATCTTCACTGGCATCTCGGGGTCGTCGCCGCGCTACTTCGTGCTCGTGGGCTCGACGATGTTCTTCGCAGCGCGCTCGCTCGACACGCAAAACGAAGAACTGTGGAAGACCGACGGCACGAGCGCCGGCACGGTCAACGTCGCCGAGCTCCGGCCGGGCATCGACGGCAGCTTCCCGTCTCACCTCATCGCCTTGGGCGGCAAGGTCTACTTCCGCATCCGTCCGGGCGGCACGCCGAACAGCTCCTTCCCTGCCTACCCCTGTGCCTTGGGCGACAAGGTGCTCTTCTCGGCGAGCGATGGTATGTCGGGCTCCGAACTCTGGGTCAGCGACGGCACGGCCGCCGGCACAGTGCTGGCGGCCGACATCAACAATGGCAGCGCCTCGAGCTCGCCGACGATGTTCCCGCGCTTCGCGGTCCTCGTTAAGCACATCGTCCTCGCCGCCAACAGTGGCTTCGGCTCAGAACCGCATGTCAGCGATGGAACGGCGCTCGGAACGGTCCAGCTCGCGGCCGCCGAAGAGCTCCGGGCGCCGGCCGCTTTCGCGGCCGGCGCTGGAGGCATGGGAGCGAGCCCTGGGTAGAACGCTCGCGTGGCGGGGTCACCCACGAATTCCCGCCACGCCGTCAAAGGCGCAGAAGATCCTCTGGCGTCACGCAGAAACTAAAAAGTTTCCACGCGTGACCGCCGACCGGGCCATCGCTGTCCCAGGACGGCGATGGGTCACTGGCTGATGAAGATGCCCGAGACGTTCGTGAACGTCGGAGGACTCGTGACCAGGAGACCCTGGAGCTTGTAGCTGAGGCCCGCGAGCGCGTTGTTGCCTGGGATCGGCAGGTTCAGTTGGCCAGGGCTCGCGAAGGCCGTCGTGTAGAAGATCGTCGGCAGGTCGAGCAAGAACTGGCCGTTCATGCCGGGCACCGAGATTGGCGGACCAAAGAGCGCGGAGAAGAAGACGACCATCGGCGCTTGCGCGGTACTCACGGCCGTCAAGACCGGCGTCGCACCGACGCGCGAAACGCCGCGGGTGTCAAAGCTGAGCGTCGGCGTCGACAAGGCGTCGTAGGGGCTGGTCCCGGCGGTGATCTCCGCGAAGTTGGCTGTGCCGTCCTTGTCCTCATCGCCGAAGGGATTCGTGACGAAGGCGTAGCTGAACCCGCTCGCGTCGATCATGCCGTAGGCGTTGACGCCCGCGGCCGTGCGCAGCTCGATCGTGCCATTGTCGTCGTAGCGCTGGAAGGTGCCCGCCGTGCTGAAACCGCGGTCCATGATCCACGGCCGACCGATGCTGTCCATGACCACGCCACCGCAGTCATTGTTCAGCGGCGCGACGGAGAAGGTCTTGAGCACGTTGCCCGTCGCCGTGTCGACGATGGCGCAAACGCCTGGGCGGCCGACCGCCCAGAGACGATTCTTCGCGTCGATGGCCATGCCCGAGGTGTAGCTGTAGCCAGTCGGCATCGCGTAGGGCCCCGAGAAGGTCCCGTTCTGGTCGCACTTCCAGAGGTTGGCCGAGCTGTCGCCACCAATGAAGATGTTGCTGGTCTTTGCGACGCCTTCATACGTACAGACGACGCTCGTCGGCAACATGGTCGCGCCGCTCGGGAGCGTGTAGCTCGTCACGGTGCCCGTCGCGATGTCGATCTTGCTGACGTTGTTGGCGGCGGTGCGGTGTGCGACCCAGGCATTGCCCGACTGCGCTGGCGTCGAGTAATCGATCGCGATGCCGAGCGGCGCCGACGGCACCGTGATTGCCTTCACGAAGGTGCCGTCCGGCAGATACTCGTCGACCGTCGTCGTCTGCGTCATGAAGGCATGGCCGCGCTTGTCGAAGGCGATCGCGAAGGGTCGACCGCCGGCGTTGGTCACGACGTTCTTCAGCAGCTTGCCGTCACGATCGAGGATCGTGAAGGTCGACTGGATGAAGTTGACGAGCCAGAGCTTGCCATCGGGAGCGCGGAAGACACTGCGCAGCTGGAAGCCGTTGCTCGTCATGTCGACCGTCTGCAGGACCTCGCCGTAGCGCGAGTACTTGCGAAGCGAACGATCGGTGCGCGCTGCCACCCACAAGACGTCCTCCATCGGAGCTTGTGCGACGGCCGACGAGGCGAGGACGAGGGCAGCGAGGAGCGGGACTCGAAAACTGGACATAGCGTTCTCCTGAGAAGTTGCGGGGGCGTCAGACTAGCAGCTCCGCCTCCGAGCGCGCCGAATCAACCGCCGACGTGCCGCGCCGCGTCGAGGAAGTCGAGGGTCCGGCGCCCGAACTCACGCGGACTCGACGCCACGCCGGTCGCAATCCACTGCCGGGTCTTGGTCTCGAGGGCGGCGAGCACGCGGCGATGGACGGCCGGGTAGGCTTCCAGATAAAGGTCGAGGATGCGGTCCGCCATCTCGTGGAACTGGGCCTCGCCGAAGCGCCGCAGCTCGAGCACACGCTCGGTTCCGAGGCTGTGCCGCAAGAAGTCCTCACTCGCTGACCCGGGCGTCGCGGCCAAGGCCAGGGCCAGGTGGGACTCTGTCCCAAAGCGCGGTGGCAGCTCGCGGATGACCCCGCGCCCGCCCTTGCGGACCTCGCTCAGGTCCATCGCGCTCTGCGGCAGGGCCGCCCCCATGAGGACCCGAAAGACGTCGATGGCCCGCGCCCGCGCTTCGACGTCGAGGTTCGAGAAGAGCTCGGTCTCGTCGAGGAGCAACAGGACACCGCGATAGCCGCAGCGCCTCGCGAGCTCCCCGATGCCCGACAACATGTAGCCATAGATGCGCGGCAGCGTGCCGAAGTCGGAGAGCGCGAGCACGCGGTCACGGACGTCGATGTGGGCGTGCAAGAGCCGCTGCAGGTCTTGCGAGACGCCCGTTGCTCGGCCTTCGATCCACGCGCTGAGCAGGAGCTGCAGCTCGGTCGCTTTCAGAGACCCGTCGCCTGCCGCCTCGACGATGCCACGCGCGTAGCGAATGGCCGGCGCGAGGAAGGCGTGGCGGTGCTCGCCTGCAGAGAATCCTGCGACCAGGTCTGCATCGCCGGCCGCACGCTCGAGCAAGGGCCAGAGCCCGAGCTCACCGGCCTCGTGCTTGTCGGGATAGACGAAGGAGCGCGCGAGCGCGGCATAAACGCGCCGCGGCTTCGATGGCGGCGCTTCCTGCGGGTCGAGCCAGGCGCGGCCGACGACCCACCCTTCGGCTAGGGCCAAGTGCTGGATCAGCTCGAGCAAGTGGGTCTTGCCGCTGCCGTAGTCGCCGAGCACGGCACGACAGCGGTCATCGCTGCGCTCGGCCAGCATGCGGCGCGCCGACTCGACCTCCTCGTCGCGGCCGACCGTGTAGGCGAGCAGTCCGCGCAGCGGCACAACGCCGAGGCGCACGGCCTCGAGGACTTGGCGGCGCTCTGCAAAGTCGCTGGTCCAAGCCGCAGCCGCAGTCGCTTGCTTCTTCTTGCGCGACCCGCGCGCTGGCTTCTTGACCGGGAGCGCAGCCTCGTCGACGAGGCGCAGCAAGCGGGTCGGCAAGCTGACTTCGAGCCCGGGGAAGCGATCGAAGCGCACCCGCAACGACATACCACCACGCTCGACCGCCGTCACCGAGCCCTCGCCGTAGCTCGCGTGGCGCACGCGACGCTCGTTGCCGCTGCGCTCCGTCACAAGTCGCCTTCTCCAAGCCCCTGTGGCAGATCCTCATCGTCGAAGTCATCGTCGAGATCGTCGTCGAGATCGTCGTCGAGATCGTCGCCCGTAGGAGCCTTGCTGCCCCCCGCCCCGCCAAGGTCATCGAAGGCCAGCGCAGGCGGCGCGACCAACGCCGACGCCGTCGCGCCGGCGAGCCGCTCGACCGACGAGGCGACAACCGCGTGCTCGCCATCCGCGACCTGACCATAGAGCAGGTCCACCCAGCTCTTCACGAAGACACGGCGGTGGCTGATCTCGTAGTGGTGCCGCGTGATCACCGACGCCAAGGTCGCTGCGTTCTCGCGCTGCACCGTCGGATCGAGCTTGATGCCGCGCGCGATCTCGAAGACTTCGAGCACCTTCATCCCGATCTCGGTCAAGAGCTCGCGCGGCGGCAAGTCGAGCGACTCGAGGTCGATGACCGGCGACTGCGGGCTGCGCTCACTGAAGGGCGCAACCGGAGTCAGGCGCTGGTGCAGGGCCGGATAGTCGGGGACGACGTTACGCAGGAACTCCGGCGGCACGGCATAGAGCACGAGCACGGACGGGAAGCGCGCTTGCCCGCAGAGATCGACGAGCTGCCGCAGGTTGTCCATGAGGCGCTGGGAACGGCTCGCGGTCAAGCTCATGACGCGATCCCCCTCGTCGAAGAGGATGACGCTGCCCTTGAGGCCGAGGCGCGGTAGGACCTGGGTCATCGAACGCAGGAGCGGGAACGCATTGCTCTCGCTCACCGACTCGTAGACGCCGTACTCACGGTGCTTCGAGGGCGGCACTTCTTGGCCGAGGAGCCATGCGGCCAGGACCTGGCGCCGCTCTTCGTCGCCGTCGAGCAAGGCCGAGAGATAGCCCGTCACTGCCTCGCGGAAGGCGGCGTTGTCGCAAGGAAGGCGGCGCACTTCTTCGTTCAACCAGACGCGCATGGCGTCGTCGCCGAGTTCGCCGCGCTTCTTGTCGAGCAGGTCTTCGAGCACGAAGGGCAGGCCCTCGCGCGGATAGTCCATGTCGCCCATCGGCGGCGTCGCGACCTTCTGGGCCACGGCGCGGTAGACCATGAGCGACTTGTCGAAGGGGCACTCCTTGGCCGAGAGCACGACATCGGCGACCGCGTAGCCGAGCGACCACGCGAGTTCGCGCACGACGTAGAGGAAGTGCGTCTTGCCTGCCCCGAAGCCGCCTTGCACCAGACGGAAGGAAGCGCCGCCCGCCGGCAGCAAGCCTTCGAGGTACTCGCGGCGCAGGATGCGCAGGTAGGTCTCGTTGCCGACGTTGAAGACGGAGAGGCCGCGATCCGGGGGTTTGCCCGAAGCGCCGAGGCTCTCGAGGATGCGCATCGCCGCGGGGCGGGTCAGGGGCGCCGTCATCGCAGGCTCCCGACGCGCGCCGTCAAATAGTACTGACCGCCGCCGAGGCCGTGGCGCAGGAAGAGCACCCGCTTCTTGTCCTTGGTCGAGCCGCCGGTCGCAGTCCCGAGTTCGATGCGATAGCCGTCCTTCTCGAGACCGCCCTCGCGCGCGAGACGGTCGAGGCAGTAGGCAAAGGACGCCTTGTCGCTGATCGGCGCCTCGAGGCGCCGCAGCTCGCCCTCGAGCCCGAGCTCGGGCAGGAGGTCCGTCAGCGCGACGCGCTCTTGCGGCGGCTTGTTTTCGCGACCGAGCCGCGCCCGGTAGGCAGAAGCAAAGGCATCGAAGAAGACCGCGGCACCAGGCCAAGCGCGCTCGAGCCGCAGCGCGTGCTCGTCGCGAGCTCGCAAGATGGTTTCGGGATCGAGGGCGCAGCTCCCGAGGTCTTCGCGACCGTAGCTGAGGCGCGCTTCTTCTTTGTCGTAGTCGACCTCGACTTGGATGCCCGCCAGATCGAAGACCGGCGGCTGCTGCCCGACGGGCTCGGCCGTGCCGCCGCGCTCGGCGACGAGCGCAAGGAAGCGATCGACGAAGACGCGCCGCTGCTCGCTCGCCCAGGCACGCAGGCCTTGCGTGAGTTCGGCGGCGAAGGCGGCGAGCGCCGGCGCTTCGACCGTCATGGCAACGGCCTTGGCCGCGCGCTCACGGCTCGCTCGATCCGTCCAAGCCTTGGGGTCGGCGAGCAATTCGAGCGCCTTGCGCTGCTTCTCGAGCTCTTTCACGTGCTCACGCAATGAGAGCGCGAGTTCGTGCGCTCGACGCTGGAGCGCTTCGGTCATCGTCATCGGTCCCCGCACTTGAGAGTTGATCTGAGGCGTGCAGCCAAGAAGCGCGAGTATGGACAGCGGAGCGGCCCGTTACCACGCAGAGCCTCCCCGAAGCGCGCCCATTCGTTACCGTCTCCGCGGGACAATCCCTCCCCTTGGCCGTTGTTGCGGCTTCCGCCTACGATGGCTGCACATGGGCAACCCGTCCGAATCTGCGCACTTTGCCTTTCAAGAGCTCGTCACGCTCGCTCACACAGACGAGCGCCTGCACGCCGGCGAGCGTGACAGCCTCGCGCGCTTCGCCCGTCACCTCGGCATCTCGACGACCAAGGCTGCCCGCTACAAAAAACGCTGTCACAAGCTCAGTGACTTCCCGACCGACCCGCAGCGCCAGCTCGACCTCTTGGTCATGCTCGCGCGCGTCGCCTACTCGGACGGCGTCCTCCAGGATGCCGAGCGGCGCTACTTCGAACGCCTCGCTGACGAGTTCGATATTCCGCGGACACGCCTCGCGCACGTGCTCGAAGCCGCCGAGGCCAAGGCCGAGCGCCAAGTGCACCTCGATCGGCGTTGGTGCGGCGCGGCGCTGGCGCTGGTCCTCGTCGCAGGCCTGCTCGCGTGGATCTTCAGGTTCCACGCGCCGGACGACATGGCGGGCTTCAAGGCGCTCGACGCCGAGCTGCGCAAGACCTTGCTGCTCGTGCACACGCGTTACACGCTCGTGTCCGACAGCGCCGTGGCACGAAGGCTGAACGCGACGGGCACGGCGTTCTTGACGTCGCAGGACGGGCTCGCCATCACGAACAAGCACGTCGTGCGTCCGTGGCTCTATTCGGTCCAGGCCCAAGAGCTGCTCGCCGAAGGCTATCGCCTCGACCCGGACTCGGTCGAGTGCTTCGCCTGGCCGGAGGGCCAGCAGGTCCTCGATGCGGAGCGGCGACCGCTCTTCGAGCGAGCCTTCAGCACGCGCAAGGGCAACCTCGAGATCATCGCGACGGCGCCCGACGCCGAAGCGGCGATGGCCGACCGACCCGAGCACTTGCGCAAGCCGGGCGTCTTCTGCCACGCCCATGACAACGGTGACCTCGCAGTCCTTCGCTGCGCGGTGCGTGGTGCAGTCGTCGTAGCCCCGCTCGCTGAAACCAACGCGCCCGTCGAGCGCCTCGACCCCGTCCTCGTGCTCGGATACCCGCGCGGCCTGCACTTGCTCGAAACGAACTTTGCCGTCTCGACGCCAGCGGTCGGACGCGTGCGCAAGGTCGAAGCGACGCTCTACGTCACCGCGCCGATCGTGGGTGGAAATAGCGGCGGACCGCTCTTCGACCGTCGCGGGCGAGTCATTGGCATCGCGACACGGACCTTCGGAAGCGCGACGCTTGCTGGCTGCCTCCGGGTCGACCACGCGCGAGCCTTGCTCGATTCGCAGCGCTGACGCGTCGCCCGCGGGCGTGACTTCCTAAGGAAGTACGACGCTCGACCAAGATCGCGGCAACTAGCAGCCGGCAGCGACTAACGTGGCCCGTGTCGCGCTCGTCGTGCAATGCGAGCGCGCATCTGTCGCCTCGAGGCTCGCGTGCATCACGTTGCGCGAGCCTACCGTAGGCGCCAGGATTCGAGAGAGGAGACGGGTGGTGCGGTTCCGACCGTGCCACCCGACTTTCTTCATAGGCACGCTTCGCCAAAGCCCGTTCGATGCCACGGTCCGCTTGCAATCTTGGGCGCGGCGGTCGACGATCGGTCTGTCCTGTCGCCCGCCGGCCCAGCCCGCTTCGGGGTGTCGCTTCGGAAGAGACGATGCGTATGCCGCTGCTTCGACTGCCGATCTTCGCCGTCTGTGCGCTGGCGATCACCTCAGAGCTCACGCGCTGCGCTGCGCCGCAAGCCGCACCCGACCGCATCCGCGTCCGGGGTGAAGCCCGAACTCTCGACTCGAAGCCCTGGGTGCAGGCAAAGATCACGCTGCAAAGCGAACCCGAGTTCGACCTCCCCGAAGCGGGTCCCCGCGACTCGATCCACTGCGAGAGCGACGCTGCCGGGCGCTTCCGCGCCAACTTGCTCCCAGGGCGCAGCTACACAGCCTACGCCTTCGATGAGGCCGGTGGTGTCGTCCGCCGCTCGCGACTCGAGCGCGACATCGTCCCGGGCCGGACGATACGACTCGTCGAAGCGGTCGCCCAGACCCGCAAGCTTCGCGCACTGCTCTATGGCCTCACGCCTTGGCGGAAGCGCGGCCCCCTGGTCGCGCAGCTCGTCGACGAAGCCGGCAACCGCTTCGACATCGCGGTCGGAGACCACGCCGAGGTCGCCGCCCTCGACTTGCCGGTCGTCGCCGGGGAGCGCGGGCGCCTCGTCGTCGCCGCAGGCGCGACCGGTCTCGTCGCGACGGACATCGAGTTCGTGCATGAGGTTCGCGAGCGAGCCGCTCTCGCCCGCGTCGCTGACTTCGAGCGCCTCGACCAGAGCGACCGAGTCCCCGGCCTCCCGCACCCCGACGCCGCGCAGGTCCGCGACCCAGATGTCGAGCTTTGCTTTGTTGGTCCGCCAGCCTGCTTGGACCTGCGCGTCGTCGACGCCGCCGGGCCCGTGGCGAAGGCGTCGATCGACGTCGTCGAAGACGAGAACGGCTCGGTGAGCCGGCGGGCCACCACCGACGACGGCCGCCTCGCAACCCTGGTCCTCCCCACTCCGGGCGACGGACTCCGCCGCCCGGACTCCGCCCGCACCCTCCAC
>CALLZN010000031.1 GCA_937858895.1 uncultured bacterium
GGTGGCCTTCGGGGACAGGAAAGTGGCAACCCTCGCGGGGGGGGTCGGCCCCCGCCCCGCGGAAGAGCCCGACACCCGTCCCAAGCCGATGGTCGAGATCGGCAACCGCCCCATCCTGTGGCACATCCTCAAGCACTACGCCCGCTATGGGCATGAGCACTTCGTGATCGCGCTTGGTTACAAGGGCGATGTCATCAAGAAGTACATGCTCGACTACAGCCATCTCGCGAGCCATCTGCGCGTGCAGCTCGGTGATGGCCACGTCGAGACCCATGGCGGCTCGCGTCCGTCTTGGACCATCGACCTCGTCGACACGGGCCTCGACACTCTGACCGGCGGACGTATCAAGCGCCTCCAGCCTTGGATCGGCGACGAGACCTTCATGCTCACTTGGGGAGACGGCGTCGCGGACGTCGACATCGACCGCCTCATCGCCTTCCACCGTGAACACGGCAAGCTCGCGACCGTGACCGCCGTGCGCCCGCCGGCGCGCTTCGGCCGCCTCGAGCTCGATGGCGCTCGTGTCACGGAGTTCAGCGAGAAGCCTCAGCTCGGTGAGGGTTGGATCAACGGTGCCTTCTTCGTGCTCGAGCCGCGCATCTTCGACTACATCGATGGCGACACGACGCAGTGGGAGCGCGAACCCATGGAGAAGCTCGCTCGCGACGGCGAGCTCATGGCCTACAAGCACGACGGTTTTTGGCAGTGTATGGACACCCTGCGTGACAAGCGGCTGCTCGAGTCATTGTGGGTCGCTGGGCAGGCACCTTGGAAGACTTGGAACGACTGACCATGCGCGTCCTCGTCACCGGCCACGACGGTTACATCGGCACCTTGCTCGTCCCGATGCTGCAACAGAGCGGGCATGCTGTCGTCGGGCTCGACAATGAGCTCTTCCATGATTGTGTGTTCGGACCGCGTGAAGCGACGGTGCCTTGCTTGCGCAAGGACGTGCGCGACGTGACGGCGTCGGACCTCGAGGGCTTCGACGCCATCATCCACTTGGCGGGGCTCTCGAACGATCCGCTCGGCGACTTCGAACCGGAGACGACCTACGACATCAACTGGCACGCAACCGTGCGTCTTGCAAAGCTCGCCAAGGAGGCTGGCGTTCCGCGCTTCTTGCAGTCGAGCTCCTGCAGCAACTATGGCGCGGCTGGCGATGACTTTCTCGATGAGACGTCCGCCTGCAATCCCGTGACGCCTTATGGCGTGTCGAAGGTGAAGATCGAAGAGGACCTCTCGAAGCTCGTCGACGACGCCTTCTGCGCGACCTATCTGCGCAACGCCACGGCCTACGGCGTCTCACCGCGCTTGCGCGGTGACTTGGTCGTCAACAACTTGACGGGCTACGCCTTCACGACCGGCGAGGTCCTGATCAAGAGCGACGGCACACCCTGGCGTCCGCTCGTGCATATCGAAGACATCTCCAGGGCCTTTCTCGCGGTCTTGCACGCCGACACGAAGCTCATCAACGGCGAGGCCTTCAACGTTGGACTCACCGAGGAGAACTATCGCGTGCGTGAGCTCGCCGACATGGTCGAAGAGATCGTGCCCAACTGCAAAGTCACCTACGCCGAAGGGGCCGGACCCGACAAGCGCTGCTACCGCGTCGACTGCGGCAAGATCCGTCGAGTGCTGCCCGAGTTCGAGCCGACGTGGACCGTGCGCAAGGGCATCGAGGAGCTCTACGCTGCCTATCAACGCCACGGCTTGACGCTGCGCGAGCTCGAGGGATCGCGTTACTTGCGCATCAAGCATGTGCGCGAGCTGGTCGACAGCGGCCGCCTCGACGCGCAACTACGTTGGACTGGAGCCACATCGTGACGAGCTGTCGTTCGTGTGGGTCCGAAGACCTGGCCGTCTTCCTGGCCCTCGGCGATCTGCCGCTGAGTGACGGCTTTTTGTTTCCACACCAACTCGCGGAGCAAGAAGCGCGCTATCCCCTCGACGTCGCCTTCTGCAAGCAGTGCACGCTCGTCCAGATCCTCGAGACGGTGCCGCCAGAAGAGCTCTTCGGCCAGGACTACCCGTACTATTCGTCGTTCACGAACACCCTGCTCGAGCACTCGCGCGCCAATGTCGAAGAGCTCATCGCGACGCGTCGACTGGGCGCGACAAGCTTGGCGCTCGAGCTCGCGAGCAACGATGGCTATCTCCTGCAGTACTATGCGAAGGCGGGTGTACCGTGCTTCGGTGTCGACCCGGCTCCGGGTCCCGTGCATGCGGCGCGCGCGCGCGGCATTGACACGGTCCTCGACTTTTTTGGGCTCGAGGTCGCGAAGTCGTTGCGCGCGGAGCGTGGCCCGGTCGACGTCCTGCACGCCAACAACGTCCTCGCCCACGTCGCGGACACGAACGGCTTCGTCGCCGGCATCGCGACGATGCTGAAGGACGATGGTGTCGCCGTCGTCGAAGTCCCCTACGTGCGACCGCTGATCGAGCACCGCGAGTTCGACACGATCTACCACGAGCACCTTTGCTACTTTTCGGTGCACGCGCTCGACGCGCTCTTCGCGCGGCATGGGCTCGTGCTCCAGGACTTGCGCGACCTTACGATCCACGGCGGCTCGCTGCGACTCTTCGTCGGCAAGGCCGGGATCGAGCGAAGGCCGAGCGTGGACCAGCGCCTCGAACTCGAGCAACAACTCGGCATCGACGACTTTGCGTTCTACCAAGACTTCGCCAAGCGCGTGGACGAACTGCGGGCCTCGCTGCGCAGCATGGTCTTGGACATCAAGGCGCGCGGCGATCGCATCGCAGCCTATGGGGCGGCGGCGAAGGGGACGATCTTGCTCAACGCTTGTGGACTCGGGCATGAGCTCATTGATTTCGTCGTCGACCGCAACGTGCACAAGCACGGGCGCTTCATCCCTGGGGTGCGGATCGAGATCCAAGAGCCTGAGGCCTTGTTGCGCGAGATGCCGGAGTACACGTTGATCTTGCCGTGGAATTTCAAGGACGAGATCCTCGAGCAACAGGCCGAGTACAGGGCTCGCGGCGGACGTTTCATCATCCCTGTGCCCGACCCGGTCATCGTCTGAAATCTGAGACAGGAGGAAGCTGCGATGGCGACGCGAGGGCCAGCCTGCAAGGCTTGTGGGCACGACGAGCTGCGGAGCTTCTATCGTTTGGAGCAGGTTCCCGTGCATTCCTGCCTGCTCATGGACACGCGAGAGGAGGCGCTCGCCTATCCGCGCGGTGACCTCGACTTGGCGTTCTGTGAAAGCTGTGGCTTCATTCAGAACCAAGCCTTCGACGCGGGTCTGCATGAGTACTCGACGCGCTATGAAGAGACCCAGGCGTATTCACCGCGCTTCCAACGCTTCCTCGACGACCACATCGAGCGCCTCATCTCGACCTACGACTTGCACAGCAAGAGCGCCCTCGAGATCGGCTGTGGCAAGGGCGAGTGGCTCGTTCGCTACTGCGAACTCAGCGGTGGCAGCGGCATCGGCATCGATCCTGGGTATCGACCTGAGCGCACGACGTCGGCGGTGCGGGACCGCTTGACGTTCTATCAGGATTTTTATGGACCCAAGTATGCGCACTTGAGCGCTGATGTCGTCGCTTGTCGACACACGCTCGAGCACATCGATGGGGTACGCGACTTCGTGCGGCTCGTACACGAGACAATCGGAGGTCGACGGGAGACCCTGGTCTTCTTCGAGCTGCCCGATGTCCTGCGCGTCCTCGAGGAATGCGCGTTCCAGGACCTCTACTACGAACACTGCAGCTACTTCACACTCGGTTCGCTGACGCGGCTTTTTCGTAGCTGCGGGTTCGAGCCGGTCGAAGTGTGGACCGACTACGACGAGCAATATTTGATGCTCACGGCTCGCGTTGCTTCTGGAGGCACTCAGTCGCGCTTCGTGGCCGAGAATGACATGGCCCTCGTGCAAGAGAAGCTTGCGCGCTTCGAAGCTCGAGCGCAGCGTCGCCTCGCGGAGTGGCGCGCGACGCTCGATGCTGTGCGCGCGGACGCCGGGCGAGTCGTCGTCTGGGGTTCTGGGTCCAAGGGCGTTGCCTACTTGACGACGCTCGGCATTCGGGCCGGTCACGACGTTGGGGACCCGAGTGACGTGCGCTACGTCGTCGACATCAATCCCAACAAGCACGGAAAGTTTCTCGCGGGCACGGGCCACGAGATCGTCGCGCCGGCCTTCCTGACCGAGTACCAGCCGACAACGGTCGTCGTCATGAATCCGATCTACTTGGACGAGATCGCTGTGATGTGCCGCGAACTCGGTGTCGATGCACGCCTCGTCGCGATCTGAGATGCGGTCGCCCCTCGATTCGACGGCCGAGCTCGAGACGATCTTCGAACTCGACGCGGTGCCGGTCTTCTGCAACGTCCTCTACGAAGACGCTGTGCAAGCCCGCGCTGCCGCTCGCGGGACGCTGCGCCTCGGCGTCTGCCCCGTCACGAGCTTTGTCTTCAATCAAGCCTTCGACGCGTCGCTCCTCGCTTACAGCCCGGCCTACGAGAACAGTCAGGTCTTTTCAAAGCTCTTCGCGGCCTACCAAGCTGCGCTCGCACGCGAGCTGGCGGCCACTTTGGGGGCGCAGGACCTCGTCGTCGAGGTTGGCTGTGGACAAGCAGACTTCTTGCGAGAACTCACGCTCCACGGCTCCTTCGACGCCATCGGTTTCGACCGCAGCCTCGTCGCAGCGTCGCGAGCTTTGACCGACGGAGGTGGCACGCTCGAGTTGCGCAACGACTTCCTCGACGTGACACAGAGTCCGCTCGCGCCGAAGCTCGTCGTGAGCCGTCACGTCCTCGAGCACGTCGTCGATCCGCTCGCCATGCTACGCGACTTTCGTGCACTCCTGTCGAAGCACGGTGACGGCCGCCTCTGTGTCGAAGTGCCCAACGCGATGCACAGCTTTGCAGGCGGTATCTGGGATTTGATCTACGAGCACTGTGGCTACTTCACAATGGCGTCGTTGCACTCGGCCTTGGAGCGCGCTGGATTTAAAGTCGACATGGTGCGTACGGCCTTTGACGGCCAGTTTTTGGCAGCGCTCGCGACACCTCGGCGTGAGGGCCAGGCAGACACGGGCGTCGACGCAGGAGACGTCGCGGCCAGCATCGCCGCCGCGCGAGGACTCGCACAGCACTTCACGGCGATCCTCGACGAGGCCAACACGACCTTGGACGCCCTCCTCGGACGGCGTGACACAGGAGCGCGCGTCGTTCTACAAGGCGCAGGGTCCAAAGGTGTCATGCTGCTGAACCTGCTGGATCGTGGCGCCGAGATCCTCTGCGCCGTGGACAAGAACCCGCGCAAGACCGGCCGCTACGTCGCTGGCACAGGGCATCGCATCGTCGAGCCTCGCGGCCTCGTCGCGATCCGCCCCGACGTCGTCCTGGTCGCCAATCCTGTCTACTGCGATGAGGTCGAACGTGAGTGCCGGGACCTCGGCCTCGCGGCGCGGGTCCTGCCGATTTGAAGCAAGGCCCTTGGTCCGCTTCGCACTGGACCGGCGCTCCGACGTCCTGTCAACTCGCCGCAGTGTCTTCGTCAAGCAGCCAAAGCAGCATCGATCCCGACGAGCTCGCGCGGCGTCACTACGAGAACTTCCCGGTCGGGAGCTTCTTGTTGCCACGCAAGAAGCGCGTCCACGTGCACCGGCTCTACGCCTTCGCGCGGACGGCGGACGATATCGCGGACGAGCTGCGCGACCGCGACGCGCTGGCCGCCTGGCGCACGGCGACGGAGCTCGCGCTCGAAGGCGCTTCGCCGCCGCGTGTGCCGCAGCTCCTCTCGGACCTCGCGTCCACGGTCAAGACCGAGGGCCTCGACAGTGGGCTGCTCTTCCGCCTGCTCGATGCCTTCGACCGCGACCTCGTGCAGGACCGCTACCGCGATCGGGAAGATCTTGCTTCGTATTGCCGCGACAGCGCCGACCCCGTCGGCCGCCTCATGCTGCAACTCTTCGATTGCGCGACAGAAGACAACGAGCTGCTCTCCGACTCGATTTGCACGGGCCTCCAAGTTCTCAATCACGCCCAAGACGTGCGGAAGGATTGGAAAGAGCGCCAGCGCATCTACCTGCCCGCGACGATGCTCGCAGCGCACGAGGTCACGATCGAAGACTTTGACCGCGATGTGACCTCGCCTGGACTTCGCGCCTGCGTCGGCGAATTTGCCGACTGGGCACGTGCGGGCCTCCGCGAAGGCTGGTCCTTGCCGCGGCGCATCGGCGGTCGCTTCGGCCTCGAGCTCGCCTCGATTGTCTCGGCCGCGAGCATTGTGCTCGAACGTCTCGATGCTTGTGACTACGACGTGTTCACGCATCGCCCGCGACTTCACAAACGTGATTTTCCAAAGGTGCTCGCGCGCGCATTACGGCGCAAGGCTCCGACGGTCTTGTTGCGCAAGTCGTGACGCCAAGGGCGGAGGAGCGCCGGCCATGCCGACCAGGCAGTCGACGGACGCCAACGGCTCGAGCGCGAGCGCAGCTCTACCCTCAAGCGATGCCTGAGACAGCGCCGAACGAACCCGTGGTCTGCGTTCTCACGCACGCATCCGCAACAGGTTCTCAACAAGGTCCGCCATGGCAGTACACGCCGACCCACCGATGCTCGTTCGCGCCGCGCGGCGTGATGGCTTCGTTCGCGTCAACCAGCCCTTCTGCAGCTCCGTCGGCCTCGGGGCGGAGGAGCTCGCGCGCCGCGACTTCGTGGACTGGCTCGTGGCCGAGGACCGCGATCTCTTCACAGCGGCGCTCCGAAACGGTGCTGCGACTTGCCGTGTGCGACATGAAACCTGCACTGGCGAACCTTTCCTGCTCGAAGTGCGCATCCGCGATCAAGGCGGCGAACCCGTCGTTCTTTGCCTCCCGGTCACAGCCGACGCAGACGAAGTCGAGGTTGACGCGCCAAATGCCGAGGCTTCGGTCAAGGGCACTCTTCGCAAGATCGCTCGCATCGTCGAAGAGCAGAACCCTGGCTACAAGTGTTCGATCTTGCTCGTCGCGCACGGACGCTTCGTCAGCGGCGCCGGACCGAGCCTACCGGCCGCTTACAACGAGGCGATCGACGGCTACGCGATCGGCCCCAACGTCGGGTCTTGTGGCACTGCGATCTATTGGAATGTGCCGGTCATCGTCACCGACATTCAACAGGATCCGCTTTGGGCGCCCTTCGCCGAGCTCGCGCGCACGGCGGGTGTCGCAGCCTGTTGGTCACACCCGTTCTCGACCAAGGGTGGACGCGTTCTCGGAGCCCTTGCCCTCTACAGTCCGGTGCCGCGGGCGCCGACGGCAGAACAGCTAGACCGCCTGCGGGCAGCCGCGCAGATGACCGGCCTCGCTGTCGAGCGCGGTCGTGCAGAAGAGGAGCTCCGTAGCGCCAACCAAGTCAAGGCGCGCTTCTTGGCCAACATGAGCCACGAAATCCGGACGCCCTTGAACGCCCTCGTCGGCATCGCGGATTCGCTCGAGGGCGTCGATGGCGAAGACGCAAGCATTCCCGGCAGCGAAGTGCTGCTGTTGCGAGACGCGAGCGAGCAGCTGCTAGAGCTCTTCAGTGGCATTCTCGACTTGACTGAAGTGCGTGACCGGCAAGGCCTTGACAAGGTCATTCAGCTTCATGCCTTCATTCAACAAATCTGCAACGACCTCGGAGATCGAGCTCGCGCCAAGGGCCTGGGCTTCGAGTGTCAAGCCTCTGCTAGGGCTCCACGTTGGGTCACGATCGACGCCTGGGCCTTCGAGCGCGCCTTGAAGCTCTTGATCGACAACGCAATCAAGTTCACCCACGAAGGCGAGGTGAAGATCACTGCCGATGTCGACGACGATCGCCTCATCGTGGCGATCATCGACACCGGCTGTGGCATCGATTTCGCGCGCTTGAACGAGCTGCGAGCACCCTTCGTGCAAGGTGACTCATCGACGACCAAGCGGTATCCGGGCTTCGGTCTCGGGCTCGCCCTCAGTGATCTCTGCATCCACGCCCTCGGGGGCAAGATCGACTTCGCCCCGACAGAAGGAGGCGGAACGACAGTCAAGATCAGCTTGCCGTTGCACGCGGCTACCGCACCGGCCCAAGAGCCAGCTCCGGCCTTGCGCATAGAGCCATCACACAGGTCCTTGCCCGTGCTCGTCGTCGAAGACAATCCGATCAACAGCAAGGTCATCGAGCGCATCCTCGAGCGTTCAGGCTACGCATGTGATCTCACCGTCAATGGCCAGGAGGCACTCCAGGCGATCAGCGCCAAAGCCTACAGTTGCATTTTGATGGACTGCCAAATGCCAGTCATGGATGGCTACGAAGCGACGCGGCGCATTCGTATGCTCGAAGAGCAAAGCGGCCAACACATACCGATCATCGCCGTGACCGCCAATGCGTTGGCCGAAGACCGGGATCGCTGCCTCTCGGCGGGCATGGACGAATACTTGAAGAAGCCAGTGCGGCCGAAGGAGCTGATCGGCACCTTGGCAGAGTTCGCCGGCCCACCAACAATCGTTGAGTGACGAAGGCGCCCTCAGCGCCGCTCAGCAGCACCGCCCTTGGGCTCGATAGCTTTGGTCCCGACGCACCAAAGGCCAGTGTGCGTCCGCAAGAACAGCTCACCGTCAGAGATTGCTGGCGTCGAGTTGGTCTTTTCGCCGAGGTCGTTCTCGGCGACCATGTCAAAGGCCTTGTCGTTCGGCCGAAACACGAAGGTCACGCCGAGCTGATTCATCAAGTACATGCGGCCCTCGGCGACGACGATCGAACCCCAGAGCTGCCCCTTTCCCGGTCGCTCCCGCCACAGCAAGGCACCGCTGACCGCGTCATAGCAAACAAGGTCGCGCATGAAGGGCTGGTAGATCTTGCCGTCGATACAAACACCGCTGCCGACGCTGCTCGCGACGTCTTCGTGGTACCACGCGCGACGACTGGTCTCGCCGTCCTCGAGTTCGCCGATGCGTAGCCCGAGCGACGGCCCTTCGTAGCCCCCCTGCAGGAAGGCGATGTCGCCCGCGATCACTGGCGTCGAGTAGGCGAGGTCACCGCGCTTGTTGCTCACACCATCGGTAGACCAAAGCAGGGCACCGTCGTCATATCGATACGCAACGACGCGCTTGGGATGGACCTGCAGCACAGTAGCCTTCGCGCCCGTTCCGATGCGAACCGGCATGGCCCAAGAACCCATGAGTCGTGGCTCCATGCCATCTTCACCGTAGTCGTCGAGCGGCTCGACCTGCTGCCAGATCGTTGTCCCGTCCTTCGCGTCGAACAAGGCGACGAAGGGTTGCTTACCAGGCCCGCTGTGCAAGAGCACGCGGCCATCAAAGAGCAGCGGCGACGTTCCATAACCCCATCGATGGCGGAACTCGCCGAGCTCGCGCTTCCATATCAATTCGCCGTCGAGGTCGTAGCACCAGAGCCCAGCCGAGCCGTGCCAGACGACGACGCGCTCAGCGTCCGCGGCCGGAGTCGAACCGCAGTAGGGGTTGGTCACGTGCGTCGGCATCTTCTTGTCGAAGTCGACGCTGCGCCGCCACAGCTCTTTGCCGTTCTGGCGATCGAAACAGTAGAGCGAGCGGCGCTTGCCGTCTTCGTCCTCAGGCATGGTCAAGAAGACGCGACCCGCAACGACGACCGGGCTGCCATTGGCGGGTCGCGCGAGGTCGACGCGCCAACGGATGTTCTTCTTGGTCTCCCCCCCCCCCCCGATCGGGACGCCGCGGCAAGTCGTCGTGCCATCACCGTTCGGGCCGCGAAAGCTCGGCCAATCCTGCGCGGCAAGCAGAGGCGAAAACACGAAGCCAAGCAGTGAAGCGACGGCGAAGACTGGACACCGAGGTGACGAAGTGAGCATGATCAAAACCATAGCGTGGAGCCGAAAGTGAGCTAGGAGTCCCATGAGCATCGTCGTCACCGTCCGCGCCATCACCACAGAGGAGCTCGCTGCCTTGCACGCGGATCCGACCCAGGTCCTAGCTTTCTTGTTGGGCGACGATTGGACGAGTGACGAACCCAACACGCCTCGTCGACCTTGGTGGCGGTTCTGGAACAAAGCGGCTGCAACACCGACGGAGACGCCGGCGCGCTATGCGTCGCCCGACGAAGCGGACGTCGTCGATCTCGACAAGGCCTGGCACGGCATGCACTGGCTCTTGACCGGCGCGGCAGGACCGGGTCAAGACCTCCGCTCCGTTCTCTTCGCCCACATTGCCGTCGCGGGCTGCCGCGAGGTCGGCGGCCCCGAACAAGATGTCGGTTATGGGCCGGCTCGCACCCTCGATGTCGCTGCGACCCGCGCCTTCTGCGAGATCGTCGAAGCGCTTGACAACGAGACCTGCGCGCGACGCTTCGACCCGCGCATCATGGAAGAGCAAGCCATCTATCCAGATGGCATCTGGCAAGCCGAAGGTCCGGAAGCCCTGCAGTGGTTGCTAGATGCGCGAGACAGCTTGCTGGCCTTGCTGCGGCGAGCCGTGGCGCAGCAGCGCTGCGTGATCCTCTGGGCGAGCTGAAGCCCCTCGAGATCTCAGAGCTTCGGAACTCTGCGGCGCCGAGCGGCACTTCACCTTCGAATCCCCCGAAGGAGAAAGCCCGATGTCCATTCCGTATCTTCGCCTCAGCCTGGCGTCCCTCGTGTTGAGCAATCTCGCCTTCGCTCAGCTGGGCAAGCCGAACAGCGTGCGCGTCGAAGTCACGACGCCGATCGAAAGCCAGCTCAACGACAAGTTCCCGAACAGCCACGGCGTCATTCGAGTCCCGACCGGCGATTACTACGTTGGCACGGGGCGCGCGCGGCCTGGCTTCCCGCACAAGCTCGTACGCTTGACGGACCAAGGCGTCTTCGTCGCGAGCTACGACCAACCGGCCGAGATCATCCCCGCGCCCTTCGGCCTCTACGACCTCGCCTATGACGAGGGCCGCGGCCTCATCTACGGCGGCACCGACTACGCGGTCAGCCGCAAGCTCTACGCCTTCGACCTCGGCACGAAGAGCTTCGACCTCACAAAGTCGATCACGATCCCTGCGACAGTCCAGGGCCAGGCGGCGCGCGCCTTGACCTTCAACCCCGACGGCGACAACGGCAACGGTTCGTTCTGGATCGGCGACGGCAAGAACTCCGTGAGCGAAGTCTCGCGAAATGGAGCCCTGTTGCGCACGGTCGCCAACGTTCACCCCAACACCCAAGCCGCAGCCTACGACGACGAGGAAGGCATCGTCTGGTGGTTCGGAGTCGAAGGCTCTTCGCGCAAGGACCAAGGCGTCGTCGGTTACGCGATGGACGAAGCGACCGGCATGGTCACGACCCTCCGCGTGCTCGGCGACAACAGCATCCCCGGCGGCAGCCCGGCCGGTGGTCAAGTCCGCGGGGCACAGATTTGGGAGGCGGCGGCCGACCACGAGAACCCCTGGCTCCTCGTCTTGACCGACGCCGACAAGGACTGGTTCTATGAGATGCACGCGCGCTTCGTTGTCGAAGAAGGCTGCTCGGGCACGATCAGCTTCGAAGGCGACGCCTGCTACAGCGGCAACACGCGCTGGACCGTGACCCTCGATGACAGCCCTGCGTCCTTCGCGGCGCTCGTCATGGCAACCGCGGAAACACTCGACGGCCTGGCCCTGCCGGCGCCGTGGAAGAAGGACTGCAAGCTCTTCCCGCGCCCGGATGCCAACTTCGTCATCTTCCCACCGGCGGCGGTCTCCAATCGTGCGGCGAAGCAGCCGCTGCCGATCCCGACCGACCCTGCGCTCATTGGCATGTCGATCTTCATGCAGTGGTTCGAGATCGAGACGAGCGGCGTCCTCGGCATGTCGGAAGAAGGCGAGGCCTACATCCACAACTGAGGAGACGTTGCTCGGCCCTGGTCGATATTGCAATTGCACTTTCATGTGAGAACGCGAGCGCCTAGACTCGACGCATCCCGACGAAGGCGATCCGGATGCAGACCATGGCCGCAACGACCGCTCCAAGCACCGCTCCCTGGACCGAGCTCTTCGAAGGGCGCGACGGAAGCCGCCACCTCGATCGCCTGCGACGCATTGGCCTGCGCATCACCGGCTGCAACGACCTCGCGAGCGATGCCGTCCAGGAGGCTGTCATCGGCCTCTGGCGCCTGCGCGACGACTTGCCGGATGACTTCGCGGCCTGGCTCGGGCACGCCGTCGTGCACCGCAGCCTCCATCTTCGCCGCAGCGCGCTGCGGCGCCGCCGCCATGAAGCGATCGCCGCGAAGCAACGGCTCGATAGCAACAGCGACCCGCTCGAAGCCTTGAGCAACGAGGACCTGGCCCAGCAAATCGAGGCCGCCCTCTACGAGGTCAAGGCGCCGTACGTGGAGGTCCTAGTGCGACGCTACATAGAAGGCGAGGACTACGAGGCGATCGCGAGGCAGCTCGACCTCCCGGTCGGCACCGTCCGCTCGCGCCTCGCGCGAGGACGCGCGCTCCTGCGCGAACGGCTGGGAGCCCTGGGCTTCGACAGCGACTGCGCCCTCTGCCACGGCGCGAAGCCGGAACCGGAAGAGTAACCGCGCGAGCTCCGCTCTTCTCCGGACTACCTCTGCGCTGGTTTCAGGGTTAGCCTGATTGCTTCATGACCTCGCCTCCCCTCGCCGCCGCGCGGAGTCCGGCCGAGATCGCTCGTGCGTCCGGCTCGAACTTCCTGACGAGCTTCGTCTTCCTGTCGCCAGGGAGGAGGCGTGCGTTGCTTGCCGTCTATGCGTTTTGCCGCGTCGTCGACGACGCGGTCGACGCCGTCGACGAGACCGGTCCGCCTACTGCGCAAAAGCGCAGCGAAGCACGTCGGCAGCTCGAGTTTTGGCGTGGCGAGCTCGACGCGGCCTTCGCCGGCCAGCCGACGACGCCAACAGGCTTTGCCCTGCATCGCGCGGCCGAGCGCTTCGACCTCGACGCCCAACCCTTGCATGACGTCTGCGATGGCTGCGAGATGGACCTCGAGACACGGACGTACGCGAGCTTCCGTGACCTCGAAGGCTACATGCAGCGGGTGGCGTCGGCCGTCGGCATCGCCTGCTTACCGATCTTCGGCGCCGATCGCGAGCGCTCGCGGGACTATGCCGAGAAGCTCGGCAGCGCGTTGCAGTACACGAACATCCTGCGCGACCTCGCCGAGGATGGCGCGCGCGGTCGCTGCTACCTGCCGCTCGACGTCCTCGACGCCCACGGCGTCGACCGCGCCTGGCTCAGCCCGACGGTGCCACGTGAGCAGCTCGGCGAGCACGGCAGCATCGCGCGCCTGCTCAAGGCCGAGCACGCGCGCGCGGCGGCGCTGTTTGATGAAGCGCAGCGCGCGCTGCCGAGCCGCGACAAGCGCGCGCTGCGGCCAGCCCGCATCATGGGCAGCATCTACGCCGAGCTGCGCGAGCGCGTCGAGCGCATGGGCCCGAGCGTGCTCGTCTCCCCGCGTTGCCGCGTGCCGCTCGCGCGCAAGCTCTACCTCGCGACGATCGGTCTGTCTTGACCCCGGTGTTGCATGACCTCCACCCGTCTGGCGGATCGAATGCAACAGTGGGGTTGAGCGAAGCGCGACCCCTGGTTCGCATCGTCGGCGGCGGCGTCGCCGGCATCGCTTCGGCCATCGCGCACCTCGAGCTCGGCTACCGCGTGGAAGTGCTCGAAGCGCGCGACCGACTCGGCGGCCGCGCTTGGTCGAAGGACGGCGTCGACAACGCGACCCACGTCATTCTTGGCTGCTACGACGCCTTCCGCCGCGTCCTGCGCGCGCTCGAGACGGAAGGCCGCTTCTTCGTACCGAAGGGCTTGCGCCTCACTTGGCTCGACGAAGATGGCGTCGTCCACCGCCTCGAGGCGGCAGCGCGCTTCGGCCCGCTCGGCATGCTCGCTGGCATCCTGCGCCTGCACACGGTGCCGTGGTCGACACGCCTGGGCCTGCTGCGCGCAGGCCGCCTTGCGATGCGCGGCGGCGCGACGGCCGGCGAAGACGTCACGCAGTGGCTCGCGCGCGAGGGGGTCGCGCCGCGCGTGCGGAGCCTGCTCTTCGAGCCGCTCTGCCGTGCGATCATGAACCAAGAGCCCGAGCACGCGTCGGCCGAGCTCTTCGCGGCGACGCTCCGCATCGCCTTCACGAGCGGTGCCCGTGGCCTCGCGATGTGGGTGCCGGCAGCGGCGTGGCAGGACATCCTCGGCGACGCGGCGGCGCGCTACTTCAATGAGCACAGCGTCCGCGTAAACCTGCGCGCGCGGGCGAAGCGCATCGAAGTCGACGGCAGCCGCGTCGCGCTGCGCATGGCCGACGGACGACGCCTCGACGACCACGACCGTCTCGTCTTAGCCGTGCCCTGGCACGTCGCCGCCGCGCTCGACGCGGACAGCGACCTCGTCGTGGAGGCGCCGCGCTTGCGGGGTGTGCCGATGCTCGGTCTGCATGTCGACCTGGATGCGGATGACCTGCCCTGCGAGGACGCGGTCATCGCTTTCGAGAACGGCCAGCCCTTCCACTTCATCTGCCGGCGGCCGCACCCGGACGGCTCGCTCCAAACATCGGTGCCAGCCTGCCTCGTCGCCGGCGCGGCCTATCCACTCGACGGCCTGCGTCAGAGCCAGATCGTCGAACTCGGCTTGGCGCAGCTTGCGCGTTTCACGCGGCGCAAGCGGCCTTTTGCCGAGCGCACTCGGCGCACGGCCCGCGTCGTGCGCGAGTCGAATGCGACCCTCGACCACGCATGCAAAGGCCTCGAGCGACCTCGACCCGGCCCGACGCTTCACCCTTCGCTCTGGCTCGCAGGTGACTGGACCGACGTGGGTCTACCGTCGACCCTCGAGGGCGCCGCGCGCAGCGGCTTCGTTGCGCTCGAGCGGTGAGGCCGCGACCTCACACACCCTTGAAAGTCCCGAAACGCGACGGCGGGACCAGATCTCGAACGCGTTGACGCCGCAACTTGAAGAGAAGAACGGCTTCCTGCGACGGGCACGCTTCTTGGTCATGTCGTGGCGGTACGACAATTCCAACGACTCTGAGGCAAGAATGAAAGCGAAGCTCAAAGGCCACATCGCCATGGCGATGGCACTGACAATTCTCACGACGGCAACCCTGAGCGCACAGCAGACCCTGACGTTACGCGGCGAGCTCGATGAAGGTAAATCGACGGGTTGCTACTACTGCCCGAATGTCCCATGGACGATCAAGTTCAGCGAAACGCCGGTCCGCAGCAAGACGATCGATCTGAAGCCGTTCAAGGATGCGAGCGCGCAGCTCATCCTGACAGGCTACTGGGACCGCAGCGTGACGCCACACGGCCTCGAGGTCACGAGTGTTCAAGTTGTGACCGAGTCGCTCTCAGTCAACAACTCGGCCCGCACGGGACAGCCGCTGCGTTACACAACCTACGGACCCTCGGACTCCGTTGCCGCGACGGTCATCGCGAGTGGTAATGGATTCGTCCCCCTCTTCGGAACGGCCCTCTTGCTCGATCCGGCCTCGCTCTTCCTCCTGGGCGCGAACGTGATCAACGGCGGTCAATGGAGGTTCGACCTCGTCATCCCGAGTGACCCTTCCCTCATTGGCATCCGGTTCTGGAGCCAATCCCTCGTCGTTCCGCCAAACGCCGCGCCGTACTCGACGAACCCGGGGCGTACGACGGTCGACCGCTGAGCAAACGAAGATACGCGACATCGCCCATGCGAGGATCGTTGCACGCTGAAGCATGACGGCTCATAGTCAGTGGCAACCAATCCACTCGCCTCGAGCATTCATGACACCCACTAGACTCGTGTTCATTCTTCTCTTTAGCCTCACGCTCTTGTTGTCGAGCGTTTCAGCTCAGACCACGCAGCGTTACTCGATCGGGCAACCCACGGGCAGCGATACTTTCGGCGCGCGATCGACGGGGCAGACCTTCACGCCCAACGTCGGCATCGTGCCCAATCCGGGTAATCCCACGACGCTTCCACTCGAAGTCGTGACGCTGTACCACGGCAACACCACTTCTGCCGCACCGTCAGCGACCACCTACCTCAACATTTATGATGGTGATCCGAACGCGACAGGAAAATTCATTGGCAGCTCCGACAACGCCGTTGATACTCGCGGGCTCAAGTTCCATGATCCGATGGTCTGGTCGTTCAGCAAGCTACAACTCGCATACACTGTCAAGCACTGGGCGGTGATGTCGTCCACCAACGTAGCCGGCAATCTGGATATTGCCGTGTCCCTCGAAACCGAGCCACGCGCGGGCAACAGCTACCTCGGCGGCGCTGGCCTGATCGCGAACATCGTCGAGCACCAGACTGGCGTGGATGCCAAGTTCACCTTCGATTTCTTCACTGGCATACAGGGCAACTTCGTCGTGTCCAACTCGGGTTGTGCTGGCTCGGTCGGCACGCCGACCCTCGCTGCACCCCTTCGCCCGCAAGTCGGTCGCTCGTTTCCGATCGAGTTCGGCAACCTCGCAACTGGTGGCGCCTTGATCATCTTCCTCGGCGCGTCGGACACATCGTGGGCAACGCTGCCGCTGCCCTTCCCGATGCTGCGACTCATCGGCGGTAGCGATCCGACTTGCTTCCTTTATGCGAGCATCGACGTGATGCTCGCAGTCCCGATCACCGGTAGCACGCTCAAGCTGCCGCTCACGTTGCCGAACGACACCAACTTGTTCGGAAACGTCGTGTTCACACAGGGCTGTCAGTTCGAAGCCACGGGTCGACTCAGCATGACGGCCAAAGGCCGGATCTTCGTCGGCCAGTGACCCTCATTGTTGCTCGAAGCCCGCTCTAAGTCGCGCGAGGATGGCAGGGCAAGCGGCTTCGATCATGTCCAGGACGAAGTCGAAGCCGGCAGCGCCGCCGTAGTACGGGTCGGGCACGTCTTCGGGCCACCCACCTGCACGACCGCCCTTCGGGGCGATCGCGAGTGGACCAACCAAGAAGTCACTGAGCAGGCGAAGCTCGGCAGAAGGACGTGGGTCGAGACGCTCGACGTCGCTGTAGTTCTCGCGGTCCATGGCGATGACGAGATCGAAGGCGTGCAAGTCTTCGCGCCGGATGCGCCGGGCGCCGCTGCGCAGGTCGTAGCCGCGCCGAGCTGCGGCAGCGCGCATGCGGGCATCGGCGGGCTTGCCTTCGTGGTAGCCGATCGTGCCGGCAGAATCGACGCGCACACGTGCCGACAGCCCACAGGCATCAACGAGCGCTTGCAGCACGCCTTCGCCCGCCGGCGAGCGGCAGATGTTCCCCATGCAAACGAAGAGGACGGATGCCGACGTCATGCCTGTTTCATCCACTCGGAGAGCGAACTCAGCCGAAGAGAAGCGCGACCCCGTACCAGCTGATCGAGATCAAGAAGCAGACGGCGACAACGAGCGCCGTGATCCTGATCCAACGCGGCGGACGCCCCGCCGATGCCTCCCACTGCTTCGGGTCGTAAGTGTCGGGGATCTCGACCGCTTGGTAGGCGATCTCGTCTTCGCTCTTCCAGCCAGTGTTCTCGTCCGAACCGCATTCGGGACAGGCGCGCATCGTCACGAGGACCGTGGCTCCGCAGTGCGGGCACGCGAAGGTCTTTGTCGGGCGTCGAGCCATGCTCCGAGGATACTGCATGCGGCTCAGAGGTGGCATGGCCATCGCGGGCGATGCTCACGCGGCGCATCCGCAGCGCGGCAACGCTTCGGCGATTGCGCGCGCGAGGCTTGCGACGCGTTCCGGGTCAGCGTGCATTTCGTCGAAGGGCGTGAACTCGCGCACGAGGTGGTCGCGGCGTACCTCGAAGCAGAGTGTGCGCCCTTCATAGCGCTGCGCGAAGCGCGCCGCGTAGGTGGCATCGTGCAGATGGTAGGTTGACGAAGATGCGACCTCATAGCCGAGCTTGCCGCCCGCAGTTTGGAGCGCCGCGACGAGGTCGGGCGATGCCAGGCGGCGTCCAGCGGCATCGTCGGCGATCAGGTCGACGTCGGGCCGCAGCGGCCATGAGCCGATGCGTTCGCTCTGGTACTCGGCACGCAAGCGATCGACGATGCGCTCATCGACCACGACGTCGAGGCTGCGTGGAGCATACGTGTGCACCATCATGGCCAACCCGGATGCGCCGAGGATGCGCTCGTAGGCAGCCTCGACCGACTCGACATAAGCAGCGTGACGGCGCAACAGGAGTTCGCGATCCCGCGCGTCGCGCACATAGTCATGGAGGCCTGGCGTGACCGCCCCTGCCGCGCCAGAAAGCGACGCGTCGATGACGCGATTGCAATCGACGAAGGTTCGGGGCACGAGGCAGCGCGCGACGACGACGTAGGCGCGCGGATCGATGGCGACGCTCGCTTCGGCAATGGCGATCGCGAGCTCAGGGGCACCGACGTCGGTGTTGACGAAAAAGAAGTCGCGCAAGTCCGACGGGTAGCTACCGACGAGTTCTGCCCGTAGCGCATCGTAGTGCAGCGCCCGCGTCGCGCCGTGCGGCACCTCGAGCAAGAGCATCGGCACGCGAGCGTCGCGCCCGCGGTACTCACGGAACTCGACGACGCCTGGCAGATTCGTGAAGGCCGAAGGCGTCAAGCCGAGCCGCCCTCAGAGGACGCCGAGGAAGAAGAGCACAATGGCGACGAGCACGACACCACCGATCACGTAGGTCCACATCGCGCTCGTGCCCGGACGCACATTCCCACTCGCCACGGACGTGCCAGACGCGCTCGCGCTTCGCACGCGCGGCTGCTGCGCGAGCACAGGCCGCACGACCCGACCTGCGCGCATTGCGGCTTCTGTGACTCTCGTCGCAGGAGCTGCCCCTTCCATCAGCGCTTGCGCCTCGACCAGCGCTGATGCCTCGACCGGCGCTGATGCCTCGACCGGCGCTGATGCCTCGACCGGCGCTGGCGCGGCGGTCCGTGCCGCCAAGGAACGACTGGGCCGCGCCGACATAGCAAGCGCTCCGCATGTGGGACAGGCGAGCCAATCAAGCTCGTAGTCTTGGCGGCAGTACTTGCAGGTCTCGCCAGCGTGGTTACGACGACGCTCGCAGATCTCGGCATCGATCGCCGGCGGCGCCTCGAGGTCGGCTGTCGGAAGCGGCGCCAGAGCTTCCTCTGGCGTTGCGACCCTGTCCGGCGCCGATGGTGAAACGACGACAGCGGCCATGGCCTCAGCATTGGGCAAGTAGCCAGAAAAACCGACGGCCGCGAGGTCGCTGCGCAGCAAGTTGTGCAAGTGCGCAGGCAAGGCCGCCTCGTCGCGCCGCCCTTCCTTGCGCGTCGGTCGCAGAGGCGTGCCGTACAAGGTCGACCCGATGCCCCGCCCGAGGCGCTGCGCGACGCGCGGGCGCGGAGCGCGGAACGCGGCGAGGCGCAACGAACGCAGACGACGCGGCTCGTCCGCCGCGGCACTGCCCTCTTGCGCTTCGTGCGCGCCGAGATCAGCGCCGCCGTCAGCGCTGTTGTCACTGTCACTGTCACTGTCACTGTCACTGTCACTGTCACTGTCACGGTCACGGTGAACTGCAACGGCAACGTCGACATCAGCCTCAACGGCACCCTCAGCGTCGAACGCTGCGCGGTCATCGCCGCCAAGCGCCGACCAGAGCGGCGCATGACAGGTCGCGAGGACGGCCTTGCGGCGTGGCATGGCCACCAAGGCCGTCGTCGTCACAACGTCACTAGCGAGCGCTGTGTGCAAGCAAGTGTCGCTTGACGCGACCGCCATCCATGCTTGCGACCCAACCTGTGACGAAACCTGCAAGTGTTGCCTCGACGCAGCTCGCCGCCCCGATGCACGGCGACGCTCCGCCCCCTCGTGCAAGACACAGGCAAATGCCCGGCTGCCCACCATGTTGTCCCTCCCGTGATCAACCCTGATCAACCCTGCCCGTTTTCCGGCCCTATCCGGAGCACAGAGTCTACGCTCGCCGTGCGGCTGCGGAAAGCGCTGTTCTCACCCGTGACACAGACTCCTGGTCCTAGACCCACTAGCCCTTGCGACCAGCTCGCGGCGCGCGCTTCGCGCTCGCCTTCTTGGCGCTTTGCTTCTTGCTGCTCTTGCTGGACTTGCTGGCAGCTCCCGGCGCTGCACGCGGCTTCGTCCCATCGTTGCCTTTGGCCACGACCGCGAGCAAGCCTTCGGCATAGGCATCGAGTCGCCAAACCTCGAAGCCGCCGAGCGCCTCCAGCTCCTCGCGACGCGTCGGCCGCGGCCGCACGCGCGACAGTCGCTCGAGCACTTCGCGATGCAGCACGAGCGAAGGATCCGTGCGACGCTCATCGGCGACGGCCTTGCGCCAACGCTTCAGGCGGTCGAGCACCTCGAGGTCCTCGCGGTCGATGCGGCGCTGGTCGGCCGAACGCTGCGGCTCGGTCGGCTTGGCGATACCAGGGTGATCCCGTAGCGCCGTCAGGATGCCAAGCCAGGTCGAAGCATAGCGCTCGAGCGGTCGCCCCCCGACGCCTTCGATGCGGGCGAGCGCCGCGACGTCACTCGGTCGCGACCGCGCGATCGCGAGCAGCTGCGCGTTGCCGAGGATCTTGAAGGGCGGTTGGTTGCGCTTCTCGGCTACGGCTTCGCGCCAACGCCAGAATTCACGCAGGATCACGCGCTCCTTGGCCTCGAGCAGGTGGGCGCCCTTGAGGCGTGCCCAGTCATCGGGGTCACGCGCTTCTTTCTTGGCGACGAGGTCTTCGAGGCGGCGGAACTCGGCGCGGACTTCGAGGCGGCGTAGTTCGTCGCTCGCGTCGAGCTGCTCTTCGAGTTCATCGGCCAGATCCAGGAGGTAGCGCGTGTCGTCGGCCGCGTAGCGAATCTGGGCATCGTCGAGCGGCCGCTTACCCCAGTCGCTGCGCTGCTGGGACTTGTCGAGCTTGGCGCAGAAGCGCCGCTCGACGAGCGAAGCGAGGCCGTACTGCGTCTCGCCGAGCGCCGTCGCGACCACCTTGGTGTCGAAGAGCCCACGCAGGCGCACGTCGTGCTCGCCGTTCAAGAGCAACACGTCGAATTCGGCGTCGTGGAAGACCTTGGTCACGCGCTCGTCCTCGAGCACCGCGAAGAACGGGTCGAAGTCGATGGGCGCGAGCGGATCGAGGACCCAATCCCCATGCCGGGTCGAACACTGGATCAGGCAAAGCCGCGCACGGTAGGCGTGCATGGAGTTGGCCTCCGTGTCGATCGCCAGCCGCTCTTCGCCCTCGATTCCATCGAGGAAGTCTTCGAACTCATCGGCATCTGCGACAAGTCGCGTCTCGTGCTGGCGCTCTTCCATCTCTTCTCTCAAACTCTTCCCAGAATGGCAGCTCGGCTGGCCGACAAAGCGCTTTTTTTGCCAAGAAGCTCGCTTTCGCCGCCCGACAGGACTTTGAGCGGCACTCCATATCTGCCAGAGAGGCGGGAGAGGTATCGCCACGAGTTCGTTATCCTCGCCTTTTGACCGCCGCTGCAGAATCCCTCGCAATGCTGAAGATCATCCCGACCCTTCTCGGCCACTGCGCCTTGCTCTTGGCCACCGGCCTCCTCGCCGCCACCCTCGCCGCCCAGGCTGGCCCTCTGCCGGACGTCGGGATCACGAAGACCCCGACGCAGCGGCTCCTTGGACGCGTGACGCGCGGGGGCAAGCCGCTCGCCGGCGCCAAGGTCGTCGCAGCGTGGCGGACCATCGCGGCTTCGCTGGGAGAAACCGAGATCGCGCGTAACACGACGCAGGTCGCAGCAACGACGGACGAAGGTGGCAACTACTCGCTCTTCGTACCGCCCTGGCGCGAGCTGCGGGTGCACGCGACCCATGAAGGCGGCGTCAGCGCCTTCCGGGACGGGCTGTCCGCGCCGGTCGATGGCTCGGTCGACCTCGAAATCGAGGACGCGGTGCCCCTGAAGGGGAGCTTCACGATGACCGGCAACAAGGCCGTCCCGCCGCTGCGCTTCGCCCTCGATCGCCTGCTCGTCAAGAAGGACTCTGTGCCCTTCCGCGTTTTCGGAACGAGCGACGCGAACGGTGCATTCGTGGTCGAAGGCCTGCCCAAGGGCACGTGGCAGCTGCGGGTGGTCGTCGACGACAACGGCCTGCGCCCGGCTGGCCTCGCGCTGGTCGAGAACGGCAAAGACGCCGCCAACCGCATCGAGGTCATCGAGGGCAGCGGCACCGACGTCGTGTTCTCGGATCGGAGCGGCCGGCCCGCGAGCGACGTCGCCGTCGAGGTCGTCGACCATGGCATCCTCTGGAGCGGCAAGTCGGACGCCCAAGGCCGCATCGCGTTGCGCGGCCTGCAGCGTGGTCACGCGACGACGATCGTCGCTGCGCCGACTTCGCTTGGCTCGCGTCGCTACTACGCGCTCGAGCCCGGCGTCACGCCGGGAGGTGACATCGCACCTGAGACACGCTTGCAACTCGCGGAGAGCTACACGGTCTCGGGCCGGGTCTTCGGGATCGAGGGCACACCGGCAAAAGACATCACGATTGTCTTCCGCGGCACCATCCACGGCGCCGGCTTCCCGCCCTCGGACTTCTCGCACGTGGTCAAGACCGACGCCGACGGGCGCTATTCGTGCGCGACGCTCGACAAGCACCTCTTCTTCGAAGTCGAGGCCATGATCGATGGCGAAGTGCAGCCGATCGGCATCGTCGATCCGCGTCCGGCCCTCTTCAAGAGCGAGCTCGACGCCTTCCGCATCGGCTTCCGCCGCATCGCCGTCGATGTCGCGGTCCCTGCTGGTGGCCCGCATGCCTTCGAGGCACGCGTCTATGGCCCGCGCGATCGCGGCGACATCACGAACTACAAGAAGCTGATTCGTGTCGCCGGCTCGGTCTTCACCTCGCCCTGCCTCTCGCCGGGCGAATACGCGGCGCTCGCTGTCTCCGACTCGCTCGGCTTCGCGCGCAGCGAGACCGCGGTGCGCGCCAACACCAACAACCGTGCTTCCACCGACCTCAAGCTGTCGCTGAGCGAGCCGCGCGTGCTCGAGGGCAAGGTCCTCGACAGCTTCAAGAAGCCTGTTGCTGGCGCCAAAGTCGCGCTGGTCTTCGAGGGCGCTGATTTCGAGAACCAGCCCCGCCTCTTCAGTGACCAGATCGCCCTCTCGCTCATGGACCAGGCCTTCCCGGCATCGAGGTATCCGCGCGAAGCGACGAGCGGCAGCGACGGCTCCTTCCGCTTCGTCTGCCCTGAGGGCAACGGCTTCTACGACATCATCGCGACGCGCGACGCCAACCCCAACCAAGGTGGCGCCGCCCCGCCCGTGCGAACGACGCGCGTGCTCGCTTTGCGCAATCCGATCGAGTTGCTGCTGCGCTGATCGCGCGGGCGGCGTGATACTCGAAGGCCGTGATCAAGTACATCGGGTCCAAGCGCGTCCTCATCCCAGAGCTGCTTCGCTTGATCGCGGGCCTGAAGGGCGTCACTTCGGTCGTCGACCTCTTCTCCGGCACGGCACGCGTTGGACACGCGCTCAAGGAGCGCGGCTACCGCGTGCACTCGAACGACGTGCTCGCCTTCGCTGCGACCTTCGCCATGTGCTACGTCGAGACCGACCTCGAGGACGTCGAGGCCGAAGCGCGCAGCCTGATCGACGAGTTCAACCAGCTACCCGGTCGACCGGGCTACGTCCATGACACCTTCGCGGTCGCGAGTCGTTACTTCAGGCCCGAGAACGCGGCCCGCATCGATGCGATTCGCGCAGCGATTCGCGCCAAGAGCCTAGAGCCGCGGCTCGAAGCCGTTTGCTTGACGGCCCTCGTCGAGGCGGCCGACCGCGTCGATTCGACGACCGGCGTCCAGATGGCCTACCTCAAGCAGCTCGCGCCGCGCGCCGAGCGCGACCTCCTGCTGCGCATGCCGGCGGTCCTCCCCAACCAAGGGCAGGCTTGCAGCGCGCAGCGCCGCGAAGCCATCGAGGTCGCTTCTGAGTTGGAGGCCGACGTCTACTACCTCGATCCGCCCTACAACCAGCACAGCTACCTCGGCAACTACCACGTCTGGGAGACGATCGTGCTCGGTGACGAGCCGGCCCACTACGGCAAGGCCTGCAAGCGCATCGACTGCCGCGAGCGCAAGAGCGCCTTCAATCACAAGGCGAGCGCCGCCGCGGCCCTTGCAGCCCTGCTAGCGAAGATCCGCGCGCGCTACATCTTGGTCTCGTTCAACGACGAGGGCTTCCTCTGCGAAGAGCAGCTCCTGCCCATGCTCCGAGCCCATGGCCGCGTAGACGTCGCCCGCTTTTCAAACACGCGCTACGTCGGCGCGCGCATCGGCATCTACAACGCGGCGGGCACCAAAGTCGGCCGCGTCGGTCGCCTAGCAAACGAAGAGCGGATCTACGTCGTCGAATGCGACGCAGACCCGCTCTCTTGTGCGATCGCGGCCGAAGCAGATCGGCCGCATCACCGAACTGAAGCGCAGCTCAGTTGATGTAGGAGTTGAAGCCGTTCGAGCCCTGCCAGTTGATGAGGACGACCGACTGGCTCCAGAGGTTGAGGCCGGCGAGCGAAGCATCGTTCGGAATCGGCAGCGGCACCGCGCCATCGCCGTTCGCGTCCGTCGCCGCGCCGAGGACGAGGTCGAGGCTCGAGTCCCACGCGCAACCGGTCATCGCGCCATTCAGGACGCCGAGATCGAAGACGATGAGGCCACGCTGGAAGCCGATCGACGTCGCGAAGGGCGACGCCGCCGAGCCCTTGAGCGCGTACTGGTAGGTCATGTTGCCGATGCTCGGCGGACCGTTCTTGCTGCTCAGCGTCGCGCCGCAGGCGGCGGCGACGTTGTAGGGGCCGTCACCAGCAGGTGTTTCGGCGGCCCATGCAGCGATCTCGCCCGGGCTCGCCGCGCGGTTCGAGAAGCGGAACTCGTCGGTGTTGTAGGTCCAGGTCGAGCCCGTCGCGCTCGTGTGCTGGCCGATGAGCATGTTCGTCGTGCCCGTGAGGTTAGCACCGGCGGTCAGCGGCGTGACCTTGTCGACCTTGCCGTTGATGTAGATCGTGGCGGTCTTCGACTTGGTCCAGTCGACGACGAAGGCGATGTGGACCCAGCCCGTCAGCGCCAGCGCCTGGATGTCCGTCGCCGTCGTGATGTCTGCCGGCGTGCCGCCGTAGGCGCGGAGGTAGAGACCCTTGCCCGCGACGCCATTGGTGAAGCAGCGGAAGCTGCCGACGCCCGAGAAGAGGTACGAGAGCGCCGTGCCTGGCGCTGTCTCCTGGTTCATGAACCAGGCAACCGTGAAGTCGTCCTTCAAGGTCGGCGTCCAACCGGTGTTGACGGTGTTGTTGGTAATCGGGGCCTGATTCGACCCACCGCGCAGCGCGTTGTTCGACTTGCCCGTCGTCCACGCGTTCGTGACCGTGCCCGAAATCGTGGCGGTCTTTGGGCCGCCTGGCGCGAAGTTGATGACGCTCGTGCCGCTACCGGTCAGGAAGCGGTAGTGCAGGATGTCGGGCGAGGTCTGTGCGGGAGCGGTCGCGGCGATCGCCAAGACGGCGGCCGCGCAAAGCGTGAGAGTTCTCATGGTCAAGAGAGAAGCTATTGGTCAGAGGAAGCGGGAAACATGGGTAGGACTGGCCGCCCTACGCCTTGCTACTTTAGCAAGGCTTCGGACGAAGCGTAGCCCCCCTCCAGGAAAGGTCAGACAGCACCGGATCGCGCCCATGATCGCCGCCTCCAAGAAGCGGCAGGAGCACGAAAAAGGCCGTGACCTCTGTGACGAGATCACGGCCCTGCCATGGCGAGGACGACGGGGCTCGAACCCGCAACCACCGGATCGACAGTCCGGTACTCTAACCAATTGAGCTACGTCCCCTTGCGAAGGCGGGGGATCTTAGGAAGGCGCCCTCGGGCGTGCAAGACGGCGTTACGCGCATTTTTCCTCGCGCGCGCGAGGCGTGCTGACGGCTGCATGGGCGAGTTGTAAGAGCTAGAGTCCGGCCATGACGCAGCCATCGCTCACCTTCGCTCTCGATATCCGGCCAAGAACCCGAGCGCACACGATCCGAAAGTGCGGCGCTGCCCTTTCGGTCGCGCTCCTTGCGGCCAGCATCGCTGGCAGCGCGAGGACAGCCCTTCCTGCGCAGGCGCTCGAGTCGGAGCGCGAGCTTCGCATCGTGACGTCGTTCGCGCTCGCGCCAGATGGACAGCGCCTCGCCTTCTCCCACCTCGGCGACCTCTGGCTGGTCTCATGCGAGGGCGGCCGGGCCGAGCAACTCACGCATGGGGCCGCCGATGACCGGGAACCGATCTTCTCGCCGGACGGCACGCGCATCCTGTTCACGAGTGATCGTGGCGGCGACGGCCGGCGCCTCTGGATCCGCGAAGCCGACGGTGGCTTGCGACGCTTATCCAATGGCCTCGACGGCGAGATCGCCCTCGAGTGGCTGGCGAACGGCAAGGAGGTCCTCGTCAGCAGGCCGGGGAACGACCCCTTCGGCGGTCGTGAACTCGCGCTGCTCGCGGTCGATGACCAAGGCCCTCGCGCTGCCCGACGCTTGTTCCGCGCCGAGGCGCGCGACGCGAGCATGTCGCCCGACGGCAAGCGCGTCCTCTTCGTGCGCCGCGGTCGACCGGCGACTCGGCGAGGCTACGTCGGCGCCGCCGCGGGCCAGCTCTGGCTCGCGACCCTTGGCGCCGAGGGCGAAGCGCCGAGCTTCGAGCGCCTCTCCCCCGACCGCCCGGACGCCGCGAACGACGAATACGGGTCGCCGATGTGGTTGTCGAACCACGAGATCCTCTTCGTCCACCAGCAGAACGGCGTGCGCGACCTCGTGCGCCGTGACCTCGG
>CALLZN010000032.1 GCA_937858895.1 uncultured bacterium
CTGTCACCGCGGTGAAGGAGAGCGGCGTAACGAAGGCCTGGGCGCCGCCCCCGAGCAAGGTTCGAATGCTGAGGCCCGCTTGACGCGCGAGGCTCGCGAAAGCGACGGCCTTGAAGGTCGCCGCTCCGCCGCCGACTGCGAGAACGAGCTCTGGTTCAGAGGTCATCGTCATCCTCGATGCCGTTGGACAATCCGCAGTCGTCTTCATCGTGGGCGCTGTCGTCAGCGGACGATGCAGCGCCCTTCAGGCCGAGCAAGGACCGGACTTGGTCCAACGTCTCGTCGAGCTTCTCATTGATGACCACGTGGTCATAGAGGTGGGCCATGTCCATCTCCTCGCGCGCGATCTGGAGGCGACGCTGGATCGTCGCTTCGTCTTCGGTCGAACGCGCGCGGAGGCGGCGTTCGAGTTCGGCCAAGCTCGGCGGCATGACGAAGACGTAGGTCGCCTCGGTGCCGCGATCGCGGAGCTGCCGCGTGCCTTGGACTTCGATCTCCAGGATGACGACGGGGACCTGGTGGAGCATCTCGTCGACCACGCTGCGAAGCGTGCCGTAGCGATTGTCGTTGTAGGCGGCGTGCTCGAGGAAGTCGCCGCTCGCGACACGCTCTTCGAAGACCTGCGGCGACAAAAACCAATAGTCGACGCCGTTGACCTCGCCCTTGCGCTTCTTGCGCGTCGTCGCCGAAACCGACAGGCGAACATCATCGCGCTCGGCCAAGGCCCGGCAGATCGTCGTCTTGCCCGATCCCGATGGCCCCGAAATGACCACGAGTCGCCCTTGCCCGAGTGACCGTGCTGCATGGGAAGCTGGGGCCGGAGGCTTGCGGGTCATTCCAGATTCTGTCCCTGTTCGCGGATGCGGTCGAGGGTTGCCTTGACCTCGATGACCTCGCGCGCGAACTCGGCGTCGTTCGACTTCGACCCCATGGTGTTGGCTTCACGCAAGAGTTCTTGGGTCAAGAACTCGGGTCTCCGGCCGAGGGTCGCGCCACTCGCGAGCAGGCGGCGGAACTCGTCGAGATGAGACCGGAAGCGCACGGTCTCCTCGCGGACATCGGTCTTCTCGGCATAGAGCGCAACCTCGCGCAAGACGTCGACGGCTTCGGCGCTCTGCCCGTTGCGCGCGAGGAAGTCGACGATGCGCTGCTCGAGGCGCTTTTCGTATTCGGCGACGACGGCGGGCACACGCGCTTCGATGCGCGCCATCGCGGCATCGAGGGCGTCGAGATGCGTGCGGAGTTCCCGTGTGAGCTCCTCCCCTTCACGACGGCGACTTGCTTCGAGGTCGTCGAGGGCCACCCGCGTCGCCTCGAGGACGAGGTCCTCCGCCGGCACATCCGCCTCGACCGGGCGCAACACCCCCGGCAGCTCGAGAATCGTCTCGAAGCGCGGGTTGTCGACGCCAGCGCTGGCGGCGAGGCTGCGGAGGCGCTCCGCGTGCCGGGTGAAGGCAGCTTCGTCGATCGCGAGCTCCGCTTGGGAAGCACTCTCGATGAGCTCGCAGACGACGCCGAGGTGGATCGCCCCGCGCGTGAGGCGCGCCCTGACCAAATCGTCGATCGCAGGCTCATAGGGCGCACAGGCATGGCCAAGATGCATGCGCAGGGTCAAGCCACGATGATTTACGGCGCGGATTTCGATCCGGACTTCGTGACGGAGATCGCGAGCTCGACCAACCCCGAAGCCGGTCATGCTCACCGGGCCGCGCTGCGTCGGGGTCGTCATCTAGGCCGGACGATTCAAGAACGCCGTATCAAGAACGCCGTAGCGAGGTGCCGCTCACGACCAGCGCAGGATCGTGATCAGCGTCGCCGAAGCGAGGAAGACGGCGAAGAGCGACATGGTGAACTTGTTGATCCCTCCCGACTTCACGCCGAAGGTCTGGGCGCCCATGCCGCCGAAGGCTTCGGCGAGTCCGCCCCCCTTGGGCTCCTGCAGCAAGATCACGATGATCATGATGAAGGAGCTGAAGAAGAAGAGGAGCCAGAGCAGGACTTTGATCAGGGCCATGGGCGTCAACTCGGAAAAACGGCTCAGGGTTTTAGCGAGAACCGGCTGCCAAGACCACCCTGTGGCCCAGGACTTTGCAGCATCGAAGAAAACCCGATCTGTAGCGCGGACGACATCCTCAGCGGTCGTACTCGATGATCGGGAGGAAGGACTCGGCCTTGAGGCTCGCGCCGCCGACGAGTAGGCCATCGACATCCGGAACGCTCATGAGTTCGCGCGCGTTGTCGCGCGTCACGCTACCGCCGTAGAGGATGCGGAAGCAGCTCGCGACCGTGGCATCGAACATCTCCTCGATGACGCCGCGGACGATCCCGTGCGCCTCGGCGGCCTGGTCCGTCGTCGCGACTTCACCGGTGCCAATGGCCCATACGGGCTCGTAGGCGATGCTCAGGCGGTGGATCTCCGCGACCTCGACCCAGTCGAGGGCCGAGCGAACTTGTCGCTTGAGGACGCTGGCGACCTTGCCCTTCTTGCGCTCTTCGAGTGTCTCGCCGATGCAGAGCAGCGGCAGGAGGTCATGGTCCAGGGCCTGGCGCAGCTTGCGGCCCATCCATTCGTCCTTCTCGAGGAAGACATGGCGTCGCTCGGAGTGGCCGACGAGAACCCGATCGACGCCGACATCACGCAGCATCGGAGCCGAAGTCTCGCCCGTGAAGGCGCCGAATTTTTCCCAGTGGAGATTTTGAGCGCCAAGGCCGATCGGCGAGCCCTGCGACACAGCCGCCACGTCGGCGAGGTAGACGAAGGGAGCGAAGACCGCAACCTCGCGATCATCGCCGTCGCCCAAGCGCGCCTTCAGTGACTTCGTGAGATCGAGCGCCTTGGCCCGATCGAGGTTCATCTTCCAGTTGGCCGCGATGTAGGGCTTGCGTAGAGCCGACGTGTCTTCGGAGTGGGACATCGTGAAGGATCAACGAGAAGGAGTGCCGCGCGACGCACGAGGGCTGCGCTCGCCTTGCGGACGAGGCGGAGCTGACTCGTTGCCATCATGTCGTGATACGGACGGACTTGCGCGAACGAAAGTCCGATTCTCGAAGCGAGCAAGAGCTTCGAGGTCACGCAGCAACGGCACGAAGTCACCGAAGCTCATGGCCTGCGCTGCATCCGAACGCGAATGCTGCGGCTCGGGATGCACCTCGACCATGACGCCGTCAGCTCCGGCGACGACTGCGGCCTTGGCCATCGGCGGCACGAGGGCGCGCCGCCCCGTGGCGTGACTCGGGTCGACGAAGACCGGCATCTTGCATCGCGCCTTGAGCGCCGGCACGACCGAGAGGTCGAGCACGTTGCGTCGATCGGGGTCGAAGCCGCGAACACCACGCTCGCACAGAATGACGGACGCGGCGCCTGCCTCGAGACAGTACTCGGCTGCACCGATCCACTCTTCGAGCGTTGCCGCAGGGCCACGCTTCAACAAGATCGGCCGCTTCGACGCCCCCGCCTCGCGCAGCAACGGGTAATTTTGCATGCTCCGCGCGCCGAGCTGAAGTATCTCGGCGTGGCTCGCGACGAAGTCGACATCGCGTGGATCGAGGACCTCGGTCACGATCGCGAGCCCTTGGTCATAAGCGACATGCGCAAGCGTCACGAGGCCCTCGCGCCCGAGCCCCTGGAAGCTGTAGGGCGAGGTCCGCGGCTTGTAGGCACCGGCGCGGAAGAGCAGCACGCCGGCAGCACGCACGGCGGCAGCGCAGGTCGCGAGCGTCTCCGGATCTTCGACAGCACAGGGCCCAGCGACCACGACGAAGTTCTCGGGGCCTACCGTTACGGTCGGCGATGTCGCGCGCAGCGGCGTCACGACGATGGTGTCGAGCGCGCGAGCCGCGAGCGGAGCCACCGCCTCTTCGCTCACGACCTTGAAGACCCCTGGCCATAGGGCTGCTCTGGCAGCGAGATCGGGGTCGGGGCCAGGCAGGTCGACCTCGATCATGCGCGCCTCTTGCGACGACGCTCGGCTCAACGCGCCCTCGAGGCCCTCACGGCGGAGGCAGGTCAGGAGTCGTTCCCGCGTCGCCGGGTCGAGGTCTCGATGGAGAAGGAGGATCAAGTTCGTAAGTGCTGAAGGACGCGCGAGAGTAGGTTCGCTGCTCCGTCGGGGCAAGAGTGCTCCTCCGGCTCCCCCGCTCGTTTCGCTCACCGCGCCAACTCATAGACCCGGTAGCCGACCTCGATGGCCCGATGAGGCGACGGCATCGGATAGTCTCGGCTGATCACGGCGGTCCCCGCGTCCTCGAGGCGGCGGAAGCTCTCCCAAATGAGCGTTGACGTCTCACCGACTGGTCGGCCGGGCGCTCGGTCAGCGAAGCCGATCACGGCGAAGCGGGCATTGAAGCGCTCACGCATGGTGCGAGCCGCCTCTGGGTCTTTGGCGGCTTTGATGCGCCACCAAGCCGCGAAGTGCTCGGGCGCCTCGGCCAGCATGAGGACGGGGTCCGTGACACCCGTGAAGCGCAGCGGCAAGCCGCGAGTGAGGAAGGCCAGCGGCGACGTCAGACCCCAGTCCGTCACGAAGACGACGTCACCTGGACGAGCGCGCGCAGCCAGGTCGGCCGCCAGCTTCTCGACGACAACGAAGCGATTGGCGTCGAGGCTCGGCCCCAACCGCGACGCCGTCGAGGCGACGAGCGCGCAGGCCCCGAGGCCGATGACGGCTGTGTGGCGAGGTCCGGTCCATCGAAGCTCGCCGAGCTGTACGAGCACGGCGAGGACATTCAGGGGTACGGCGAGCTCGATCAAGCGCGCGCCGAAGAACGACCCGACCGTGAAGGCCAACGCGGGTAGAGCAAGGCTCCACCACCGTCGCCTGCGCCACGCGCGACCCACGACGAAGAGACACACAACGAAGAGCGGCCAAGCCCCTCGCAACAAAGCACCAACCGCGGGTCGCGCGAACTCGGCGGGCTGGATCGGCAGTTCACCCGACCACGCGCTGAGCGGCATCGTGACGTTGAGGGTGAAGAGCAGCTCGAGGGTGCCAAGGGGATTCGGGCGCAAGAAGATCGCCACGATGATCCCGGCCGTGATCGGCACGAAGCGCGACCATGCCGCCCGAAGACCATCGAGGCGACGCCCCAGCATCACGAGGAAGGCGACGACGAGCAGAAGCGTCGGCGCCCCGTGCGACCAGGTGAAGACGAGGGCCGCGAAGAAGCTGCAGAGCCAACTGCGTCGTTCACGAAAGCGATGCTCGAAGCGGTCCTCCGCGAGCGCGCGAACAAGGACAATGAGCGGCAAGATCGCGAGCAACATGTCGCGCAGCGCCATCGCTCGAAACAGCGACGTCGTCGACAGCCCCCAGACCAAGAGCGTCGCGAGGATCGGCACTGGAACGCGGACCAACGACCTCGCGCACGCATACAAGGTCGCGACCTGGGCCAGCGCAAAACCGTAGATCAAGTACGGCACGTGCGCCGGACCGAGCTCCCGCCCACCGAAGGCTGCCAAGACCAGATGGAAGAGCCACTGGCGGTCGGCGTAGTCGCGCGCGAACTGCGTGAAGCCACCCTGAGGCAAGCTCGCAGGGAAGCCGCTCTCGGCGATCGTGCGCCCGACGTGGAGGTTCCACCACACGTCCCATCCGACCGGGAAGGAAGCTGGCGGCACCGCAATCATGAAGACCACGAGCGTCCCGATACAAACGACCAAGCCCGCGACGATGTCGCGGGCGGTCGGGCGCCTCCAGTGCCGTTCACGAGCGAAGAACCTCATCGCCGCGACGATATCGAGGCGGGCGTTCTTCTCGCCCGGACTATTCCGGAAGGCCGTAGCTAGGCGCTACTCGGCGGCGCTACTCGGCGGCGCTACTTCACCTTGACGAGCTTGTCGGACTGCGCCTTCGGAGCGGCTGCTCGGTTCTGCGCGAAGTAAGCGTCGAACTCCCGCACGATGTCGCGGCCGCTGTCGCGCGCCGTCGGCTCTTCGCCGGTTTGGAGGTAGATGTCCTCCTTGATCATGCGCTCGCTGATGTCGAGACGCCGCGTGATCTCAGCCACGAGCTTCTTGGCCTCGGCCAAGCTCGAAGTGTCGAACTCGCTCGTCGTCGTCGATGAGGCAGCGAGGGCATCGACCTGGCGCTTCCGCGCTTCGAGGGCGCCGATCGCGTCTTGGAGTCGCTCACGCTCAGCGCGAACGGCGAGGAGCTTGGACTTGGCGTTGGTGAGGATCTTGGCCTGGCGCGAACGTTGGCTCTTCTTGCCTTCGAGCAACTCGACTTGGTTGCGGTAGGCGTCGAAGCTGCGTGCGAGCTCGGCTTTGACGGCAGCGACTCCGTAGGCGTGATCACCGTGGAAGACCGTGACAGCTTCAGCCTCGCCTTCGACGAAGCTGCGGTGCCGCTGCATCTTGGCCTCGCTCCTCGCAACGGCGTCTGTCAAGGCACCGATATCCTTGTCGAGTGTCTCGAGGTCGATCTCGGCGCGGATGGCCTCCTTTCGGGCCTCGCGGATCTCGGGATCGATCTTCTCGAGCAGGGTTTGTGCGCGGCGCAACTCGAAGTCGACGGGGACGCTGCCGCGCACTGCGCTGCGTGCGTCCGTCCACGCGGTCGTGATGTAGCTTCCGAGACCTTGTCCCAGAGTGAGGTAGCCGATTCCGGCGACGGCGGCCGTCGGAAGGACGACCCACTTGATGAACTTCCTGCAGACCATGCTGCGCCTCCTGTTCTCGATCGAACGAATGCCTGGACGTCGGCGACCTTGCCGACACAGGAGGGGCATGCGAGATCAGGAGCCCTTATTTGGAATCGCGGCCGCGCTTTTCGCGCAAGACGTTCATCGTCGAGGAGCGCAGACGCTCGCGGAATTGATCGAGAGGCTCGTCAGCATTGGTCCCGCGCTCGCGCGCGATGTCCTCGAGGTTGGCTTGGCAATAAGGGCAACCAGCCTCTTCGACGTGAAAGCGCACATAGTTGCTCTGGCCCTCGTCGAGCCCCTGCTCGTGGTAGGCCCGCAAGATATCCAAATGCGGACAGCTCACGCGTGCCTCGCGCCACACGGACCCGACGGTCATCGCAAAACGCTCGACGCGCTCGGGCACCATGTCTTGTACGGGCGTGTCTCCTAAGGGCGTGTCTTCGGGCGTCGCATCGTCCGGCAGCTCTGCGTCGTACATGTTCATAGCACCATGTCTCGGTCAACGCGCCCCCGGAGCCCAAAGCCCCTGGAAGAGGTCGTGATGTGGATCCCGTTGCCGCGCCAGGGCACGCAGCCGCTCAATCGCGCGAAACTTGATGCCCGCGATCGCCTTCTCGTCGCGCACGTCGAAGCGCTCGGCTGCTTCCTTGTTGCGACCACCGAGGGCGAACAAGAACTCGAGGATCTTGAGCTTCTCGAAGTCGCCGGCACTCCAGAGTTCCGCTACGTACTCTTTGAGGATCGCGGCGAGCGCTGCGCTCCGATGTTGTACGTCTTCG
>CALLZN010000033.1 GCA_937858895.1 uncultured bacterium
GGTCGCCCGAGACGCCGTTGCCGATCAACGATGGAGCCGGACCCGGGCCCGAACTCGGAAGCGGCGTGCCCCTCTGGGTCGAACTCGAACGGCGCCCCGATTCCAACGAGATCGCGCTCGCCTGGGTCGACGCCGCGGGGACCTTGTCGGTGCTGGTCTGGGACGGGTCGCTCTGGAAGCCGTCGAGCGCCAAGATCTTGACGAGCGCCGCGACCAAGAACGCCGTCTCGGGCTTCCCGCACAACCGTGGCTTCGACCTCGCTTGGGAGAGTGTCTCGAGCGGCCTCGTCGCCGCGTGGGGCGAGGCGTCAGTAACTGGCTTCGTGGCGTCGCGCCTCGATCCGTCTTCGCAGATCTGGTCCGCTGCGACGACTGTGGCAGTGCAGAATGGCGCGGCCGAGCACATCGACCTCGCCGCAGATCCGGTCAGCGACAAGATCGGCATCGTGATCTGCGACCTCGCCGGCACCGAGCGCCTCGGCGTCAGCATGTGGAACGGCACGGCGTGGGTGCAGAGCGCGGAGATCGACTCTCAGATCCGGGACGTCAACCACGGCGCGCGTGGCGATTGGCCGGCCGAAGTGGCGTGGCTCGGCACGAGCGGCGTGGCCATCTGCGTCTACCCGGACAACCTCAGCGCGCGCATCGACTGGTGCCGCTACACCGAGGCGGGTGGTTGGGCTGCTCAGACCGCTGTTGGTGTCTCGGGCAAGGGCTTCACCGAGTCGGTGGTCTTGCGGTCCTTCCTCACGCAGAGCCATGTCTTGGCTTGCTTCGTGGACTCGTTCGGCAAGCTCTGGGCGGCGAAGTACGACGGTTCGACTTGGACGGTCAGCAACGGCTCTGCGCCGATCGAGACCGCGATCTCGACGCTCGACGGGCGGGCCTTCGACATCGGCGTGAAGCTGCGCTGACAGCGCCTCGCCTTTGTGGCGGCGCAGGGCTTCCGTTCTCGAGGCGATGCGGGATGATGCGCGCATGACTGCGACGATCATCGACGGCAAGGCCGTGGCCCGCGCGATTCACGAAGAAGTCCGACGAGAAGCCGAGGAGCTGCGCGCTCGCGGGTGCACGCCGGGCTTGGCTGTGGTCCTCGTTGGTTCCGACCCAGCATCGGTCAGCTACGTGACCGCCAAGCAGCGCGCCTGCGAAGAAGACCGCATCGAGTCCTTCGGTCACAGCTTGCCCGGCGACAGCACGCAGGACCGCGTGCTCGGCCTGCTGGCCGAGCTACGCGCCGACGACCGGGTCGATGGCATCCTCGTCCAGTTGCCGTTGCCGCGGCACCTCGACGAGAAGGTCATCCTCGACGCGGTGCCAGTCCAGAAGGACGTCGATGGCTTTCACGCCGAGAACCTCGGCAAGCTCGGTCTTCGCGACGCCGAGGCGCGCTTCGCGCCGTGCACGCCGGCTGGTGTGATCGAACTCTTGAAGCGCACGGACGTCGCCATCGACGGTGCGCACACGGTCGTCCTTGGTCGCAGCAAGATCGTGGGACTGCCGGCGGCGCTCTTGCTGCTGCGGGAGAACGCGACGGTCACGATCTGCCACAGTCGAACGCGCGACATCGCCGAACACTTGCGGCGCGCAGACATCATCGTGGCAGCGATCGGCAAGCCCGACTTCGTGACCGGTGACATGGTCCGCGAAGGTGCTGTCGTGATCGACGTCGGGGTCAACCGTGTTGACGACTCGAGCAAGAAGAGCGGTTTCCGCCTCGTCGGTGATTGTCACTTCGACTCGGTCGCCGCCAAGGCGCGGGCGATCACGCCCGTGCCCGGTGGTGTCGGGCCGATGACGATCGCGATGCTCATGAAGAACACCGTGCGCGCGGCCCGAGCGCGTCTTGCTTGAAAGCGACGGCGGCTCTCGCGCCGGCAGCCATCACTTCGACTGGCGGTCGAGGCTACCGAGCTTCTCGGCGAGCTTGCCGAGGTCGAGCAGGTCGGTGTCGAGCGTCGACAGCGTGAAGGTCGTGAGTTGGAGGTTGCGTGCCGCCTCGAGGGCGATGAGGTTTTCCGCGCCGGGTCCTCGCAGCGAAGTTTGGCGCAGGGCCTGCGCCTGCGCTTCGGCGTTCTTGACGAGGAGCGAAGCGGCGGCTGACTTTTCGGCTGCGAAGAGATCCGCGTCGGCGCGCTGCTCGACCACGTAGCGCTCGGAGTCGGCTTGAATCTTCGCGATGATGACCTCGTTGTCGGAGGTCAACTCGCGGCGCGTCTTCTCGAGGCCTTGTCGGATGACAGTCACCTTGGCGACTGTCTCGGCCTCGACCTTCTGGGTCTCACCGCGGTAGAACGCAGCGTTGCGCAAGGCGTCGTTGACGTCGGCTTGCTGAGTCGCGACGGCGCCTTCTTTGATGCGCTGCTCGTAGCTCTCTTCGAAGGACACGTCCCGGACGAGGATGTCGATGAGGCGCACGTGCAGGCCGTCGAGCCGAGCGGACAGCGCGGTCTTGGTCATGTTCGCCTTCTCTTCGCGCTTCTCCGGGATGTAGAAGTCTTCGGTCGTCATGCCGCCGAAGACGTCGCGGAGCGCATCGAGGGCTTCGTTGCGGACCTTCGTCTTGTAGGAGTTGCCGGTGCCGAGCTCCTGGCGCAAGGCCCAGCACTCCCCGGGCTTGATGCTGAACTTGATCGTGATGTCCATCGTGACGGTCGCGCCGTCGGCGGACTTGACCTGAAGCGCACCTTCGGGCGAACCTGCGACCATGGACAGGGATTGGACGGTCGAGTCGAAGACGGCCCACGAATGGAGGGGTCCGATGTCGAGGTGGAAGCCAGGTCCGTAGTCCTTCTGCACGAGGCCTTGACCCCATTCTTCGGTCAGGACTCCGATCTCACCTGGTCGGACCTTGAGCGTGCACGATCGCAGGCCGAGGAGGGCGACCACGGCCAGGACGACCAGGGCCGAGAGTGCATTGATGATCTTCATCGGTCCGAACCTCCGGTTGTTGCGCGAGTCGCGCCGATGTCGCGCCCCTTTGTGTCACCGTCTTTGCTGTCGACGCTCACCTTCTGGACGAGGGCGTTCGTCGCGTAGGGGACGCCTTCGATCGAAGCGTTCTTGAGCTTGTCGGCGAGCTCGCGCAGCACGAGGTTGCGACCGCCCTCTCCGGCGAGGGCCGTGACGAGGTTTTGCAGCGCTTCGGCTTCGGCCTTGGCCTTGACGAGGGTGCCCTTGGCTTCACGCTCGGCTTGATAGAAGAGCGCCTCGGCTTCGATCTTCGTCTTGATCGCATAGGCCTCGGCGGTCTTGCGGATCTTGATGGCTTCGGATTCGGCCTCGATGCGGTCGCGCTCGAGTGTGCCCTTGATGCGTTCGATCTCGACCTCGGCGGTCTTGGTCGCCTCGACCTCTTGGCGTTTTTGGTCTTGGAGGGCGGCGCGGGCGAGGTCTTGTTGCTTCTGCGCTTCTTGGTTCGCTTCCTTCTTCTCGCGGATCTTGCGCTCGTACTCCTCATAGAAGCGGAATTTGTCGGGCACGACCTTGAGGACTTCGATGCCGTGCGGATGGAGCAGGCGGTTCAGTTCCTTCTCGGACTCGCGTGCCTTCTCAGTGCGCTTCGACGACTCGTAGAACTCCTCCGTCGACAGTTGCCCGAAGATGTAGCGCACGATCGAGCGGCTGTAGTCGCGGATCCACTTGTGTTGGTAGGCCTCGAGGGCATCCATGCTGCGATTGCCGGAGCGTCTGCTGTCGGCGATCTTGTCAATGCCTGACTCGGGGATGACGCGATCGCGGATGACCGCTTCTTCGAGAAGAAGGCGGTAGTTGACCTCGACGTCGAGGCGGACGTCGGCGCCGTCGCGGGTCTTGATCCGAACGTCCTCATTGCCCTCGCTGCGCATCTGCAAGGTCTTCTGGGTCTTTCGATCTGATAGAAGTCCTCGTAGAGGCTGTTGTAGAAGAAGGACCCGGGCTCCATGACCAGCGTGACGGCGCCCGTGATGTTGTTGACGCGCACACCGATGTCGCTCGCGTCGACGCGCCCGAGGCGCATCGAGAGGAAGACGCCGAGGAGGATCACGAGGATCGCCACGGCGGGGAGAACGGGGACTTGGATGTTCGTGCGTCCAGCTCGCACTCTCATCTAGGACTCCTTGGGTCGAGGGGGGAGGGGTCGGGGTAGGGACGGTCGGAGAAGCGATGTTGCTTGGCGTCACAGCTCTGCAGCTCGCCCGAAACGCGCGAGGTTACGCGCTCACAGGGCAAGATTCTCGATTGCCGGCCTTCGCGGCAGCCGGCGGTGGCAGCGCTTGGAAGGCGGCGTGGGCGCTCGAGCGGGGTGGAGTGGACATCGTGCCGCCGCGGCCGTACTTGATCGAAGGGCGGCCCCAAGCTAACCCATGCGCTTCGGAAGTCGGCCCTGTGCCGTCGAGTTTCGGGACTCCGGGGTCTGCACGCCCGATGCAGAGGCCTTCGTCCCACGTACTTCAATCTCTGGTCGCCGCTGCGCCGCTCCGTGGCGTTCGCGCGATCGAGGATCGCATCGATGCAGCACGATATCGTCATCACCGGTGGAGCGCGCACGGCCATGGCCGAGTACTCGGGCACGCCCGGCTACGGCAAACTCAAGGACCTGAGTGCGATCGAGCTCGCGGCGATCGCCACCAAGGCGGCGCTCGAACGCAGTTCTCTAGAAGCCTCTCAGGTCGACCACGTCGTTATCGGCAATGCCTTGCAGACGAGCGTCGATGCGATTTATGGCGCTCGCCACGTGGCGCTGCGAGCTGGCTGTCCGGTCGAGACTGGGGCGCTGACGATCAACCGCATCTGTGGCTCGGGTATCCAATCCGTGGTCAACGCCGCGCAGATGCTGATGCTCGGCGACGCCACGATCACGGTCGCCGGCGGCATGGAAAGCATGTCGCAGGCGCCCTTCGTCCTGCGCGGCATCCGCAACGGCGTGCGCTTCGGAACGCAGCCGCCGCTCGAAGACCTGCTCTTCGCCTCGCTGATGGACCCCTTCTGTGGCTTCTACATGGCCCAGACCGCCGAGAACATCGCGAAGCGCAGTGAGATCTCGCGCGAAGAACAAGACGAGTACGCCCTGCGCTCGCACCAGCTCGGCGCCAAGGCCGTGGCCGCCGGGATCTTCAAGGAAGAGATCGTCAGCATCGAAGTCCAGGCTGGCAAGAAGACCTTCGTCGTCGACAGCGACGACCACATCAAGCCGGACACGACACTCGAGGGCCTCGCGTCCTTGCGCGCTGCCTTTGGCAAGGACGGCACGGTGACCGCGGGCAACGCTTCGGGCATCGTCGACGGTGCCGCGGCGCTCACGCTGATGACGGCGGCCAAGGCGCAGGAGCTCGGCATCCGCGCCAAGGCGCGCATCCGTTCTTATGCGATCTGCGGCGTGCCGCCAGAGATCATGGGCATCGGACCCGTGCCGGCGATTCGGTCGGCCTGCGAAAAGGCCGGTCTCGCGATCAGCGACATCGACCTCTTCGAGATCAATGAGGCCTTCTCGGCCCAATATCTCGGCTGCGAGAAGGAGCTCGGCCTCGATCGCGACAAGTGCAACGTCAACGGCGGCGCCATCGCCCTCGGTCATCCGCTCGGGGCGACCGGGACGCGTCTGCTCTTGACGCTGATCCACGAACTCC
>CALLZN010000034.1 GCA_937858895.1 uncultured bacterium
TTCTCACGTGCGGGCCAAGTCCCTTGACAGCGATGGCCTTCTCATGGAAGGAAGTGCAAAGAGCCATTTTCGTCGCACGGTGCATCGTGAGCCATGACGCTCTCCCGAGAAGGGAGGAGATACGTGGCGCCTTCAAAGACCTGGGCCCGGGCAACATTGCGGAAGCACCTCACGAAGTACGCAGCGGTAGCCCGCAGTGACAGTTGCGCCCTCGAAGTGCGTGTCCCTACGCGAAGAACTCTTCCTCGAAGCGAGGCGGACCTGACGGCTCCCCTGTTCGCGGGCCAGCTTCGAGCGTGTTGCGCACCTGGTCGGCGAGAGCTGGTTGCGTGAGCACGCGGACATCGAGAATCACCTCACGGTTGCGGTCGACTTGCCCGATGGGAGCACTGCAATCGGCGTGGCGCTCGACCGCGCATCGGTTCCGATGGCCGATCGACCGCAAGTTCCGGATGGCCTACTGCGCAACGATTACGCTGCACGACGCGGAAGGAGAAAGCTTGCTGCATCGGATCATCTTGCATGCCAGTAGTCCCTTTCGTAACGCGCTTGCAACAGCGGCTCGCACGGGAGTGACTGTTGCCACGCCGATGGTTAGCGTCGGGCATGCGCGCTTCGATTCCCCGCGCAAAGCAACGACCGAACGTTGATAGCCAATGATGTCGAACATCCGCACCTCCTCCTTCCATCTCGCGGTCACTTGCCTCATGACCGCGTCCCTCGTAGCAGATGGGACCGCGCAAGACGCGCGATACCGCGACGCGCTCTTCACGAACGTCGATCGCCAGAGCAACATTGCCTACGGCTCCGCGGTCAATCGCTACACGCAGCAGCCGGAGACGCTCCTTCTCGACCTCTACACGCCGCAGGGTGACACGGCGAACGCGCGTGCTGCGGTCGTCGTCGTGCACGGTGGTGGTTTCCGCAGCGGCGACAAGGGCACGGCGCAGTTCGTGAACTTGTGCAACGACTTCGCACGGCGTGGCTACATCGCGATCTCGATCAACTACCGCCTCCGGCCGCTGACACAGCCGCACGTCCGCGAGAACGAAATCGACGCTGCGCACGACATGAAGGCGGCCGTGCGCTGGTTGCGGAAGAGCCGTGCGCAGCTGCGACTCGATGAGACGCGCATCGCTTGCCTCGGCTCGTCCGCCGGCGCGATCACCTGCTGCGAGGCCGCCTACGTCCCCGGCGAAGGTTCGAGTGGCAACCCCGGCTTCTCGTCGAAAGTCCACGCGGTGATCGACCTCTGGGGCTACCTCTGGGAGCTCTCGGAGTTGCATGCGGGCGAAGCGCCGGTGCAGATCATCCATGGCACGAACGACCAGACGGTGCCCTACAGCCACGCCATCGCGCTCGACCAGCGGGCGCGCCAGGTCGGCGTGCCGTCCGAACTCCACCCGATCCAAGCTGGGCACGCCCCCTGGGGCGAGTACAACGCGAACTTCCACGTGCAGCACGTCGTGCCATTCCTCTACGAACACCTGCGCCTCGCGCAGGTCTCGGGCCTCGGCGCGCGCGCGGGCTGGGCCTCGCCGGGCACGCTCACGCTCGACAGTGTTGGCGTCGCTGCGGACTTCGTCGTGCTCTACGTGGCGGGCGCGACGGCGAGCTTACCCGCGCCGCCCTTCGGCACGCTGTGCCTCGACCCGTCAAGCATGGCCTACCTGGGCGCGCTGCGCCTCGAGGCGACGCCGCGCTTGCCGCGCGCGACGCTGCAGCTCGTGGTCCCCGCCGGGATCCGCGGCAACCTGCACTGGCAGGCGCTGCAGCTCGACGGTGCGTGGATCCGAGTGCTCAGCAACTGCGTTTCGACGGGCTTCTGAAAGCGACCGTTTGGTCAGGTTTTCCTTGATGCCACTTTGCGATCAGGATGGGGACAAGGTCGTCATTCCACGCAACGCGCCAGCAGCTGCCAAGCTGATGAATGTGTGGTCTATGACGCTTCTCAAGTGAGTACAATCCTCACCATGCCGAGGCATGAAATCGTACCCGCAACCGAACTCTCACCCGCACAGAAGTTGCGCTTGTCGCTGGAGATGTTCGAATACGGCCGCGACATGATGCGGCAGAACTTGCGACGCGCGGACCCAGACCTGGACGAAGCTTCGATCGAGGAGCGACTGAACGCCTGGCTGCGAACCCGACCGGGTGCTGAGCAAGGTGATGGGTGCGGCAGGTCGGTCGCGTGGCCTCGCAGCTGCGGCGTCGGCGATGAATGAGCTCCTCGCGCGGCTCATCGCAGACTTGTTGGCGCTTCACGCTCGCCACGCCATGGTCGGAGGCCACGCTGTTTCGGCGCGGACCGAACCGCGCTTCACGCGCGACCTCGATCTTGCCGTGGCAGTGGAGGACGATCACGAGGCCGAAGCGCTGATCAGGGCGATGGTCGCGCGCGGTTATCGGCCGGTGGCGTTGTTGGAGCAGGACGAAACCGGCCGTTTGGCGACTGTGCGTCTGGAGCATCAGTCTTCACCTGGCATGATCGTCGACCTTCTGTTTGCCACCGCAGGAATCGAACCCGAGGTCGTGGCAGCGGCAACCCCTCTGCAAGTGTTGGCGAAGCTTAGCTTGCCAGTCGCATCGGTCGGCCACCTGCTCGCATTGAAAACGCTGTCGATCGATGATGACCGACCACATGACCGAGCGGACCTCGTCGCCTTGCTGCGCGCCGCTACGGCGGAGGACATCGCCGAAGCCGAGTTGGCGCTCCGCCTGATTGGCGAGCGGCGCTGCAGCCGCGGTCGAGACCTGCCAACCATATTCGCACGGCTGCGCGCCGAACTGGGGCCGTGCCGTTGACGATTGTCCGTGGCTGCGCAGCTACGGCGCGAGCTGCTGGCGCATCGCTTCGCAGGGCCAAAATGCCGCCGCACGGCTCAATCTTCGAGAGTTCGCAGGCGAT
>CALLZN010000035.1 GCA_937858895.1 uncultured bacterium
CGCAGCGTCAGCGGCATGACCAGCGAGCGTCTGCGCCAGGAAGGCAGCGCCTTCGGCGACCGGCTGAGGCACGAACTGGCCCATTTCCGCCAGGAGCACGCCCGCGGCGCGCCCACGCGCCAGCTCAGCAGCCCCTCTCTCTGAAGCCTCTCCTGAGGCAGGCAGGTCAGGCATGACTCTGAATCACGGAGGCCGGCAGGCAGGAAGACATCCATTCTTAGCCTTAGCCATCGCACGCTCGCTCCAACGCTGGAGGGTGCCGCTTGCTCCGATCGGCACTCACGGCATCACGGTCGTTCATCAAGCCCCGCTGATATGACTGCCGATCCCGCCCCCCGCCGCGATGGCACCCGGGGCCGCATCGAGGGCCTCGACAAGGCGCTCCGCCCCGCCGGTCTGCGCAGCCACGTGCGGGTCAGCTACGAGGACGCGCAGCGCCGTTTGGGCCCTTGCTTGCGGCTGCGGCAGAGCGCACCAAAGAGCGAGGAGCATGGCAACGATGTGGCAGGTAGACTTCTCGGCCCTCCTCTCGCGACTCACTCGCGTCCCCGGAATCCGAGACGAACCTTGAAGACCTGCATCCTCGGCGGCGGCATCACGGGCCTCGCAGTCGCGCGCCTGCTCGATCCTGCCCGCTTCGACGTCCGCGTCCTCGAGCGCGACCCCATCCTCGGCGGCCTCTGCCGCAGCTCGGTCATCGACGGCTTCACCTGCGACCACGCAGGCGGTCACATCATCTTCTCGAAGAACAAGCGCGTCCTCGCGTGGATGATCGAACACGTCGGTCGCGCCCCAGACGCACCGAACGCTCAGGACGCCCCGAACAACGTCGTCGAGCAGGACCGCAACACGCGGATTCGCTGGCATGATCGCTACGTTCCCTATCCCTTCGAAAACGGCGTCGGGCACCTGACCCCCGAGGCCAAGTTCGACTGCCTCAAAGGCTACCTCGAAGCGGTCGAACGTCGAAAGGGCGGTGAACCCTGTCCCGAAAACTTCCACGACTGGATCCTCTGGAAGATGGGCTCGGGCTTCGCCGAGCACTTCATGTTCCCCTACAACCGGAAGCTCTGGGAGTGCGACCTGCGCGACATGGCATCGGGCTGGGTCGCAGGCCGCGTACCCGATGCGCCCATCGACGACATCCTCAAGGCGGCAGTCGGTTGGACCACGGAGGGCTATGTGCACCAGGCCAAGTTCTGGTTCCCGCTCGAGGGTGGCTTCCAGGCGCTGACCGACGGCGTCGCACGCGCCTGTCCACACGAGATCTTGACGTCGACGCCTTGCGAATCGCTGCGCCGCGACGGTGATGGCTGGCTCGTCAATGGCGAGCGCTATGACTTCGTCGTCAACACGATGCCGCTGCAAGAGCTCGTCAAGGTCTTCGAGGACCTGCCCGGAGATGTGCGCGCCGACATCGACGCCCTCGTGCCGATCTCCCTCGTCAACGTCCTTGTCGCGATGAAGGTCGACCAGCAGCTCGACCCGCTGTCTTGGGTCTACCTTCCCTTCGAAGACCAGGGGCCGGCGAACCGCATTACGTTCTATAGCAACTACAGCCCGCGCAACGCGCCCCTTGGCCACGCTTCGTACATGGCCGAGATCACCTACCGAGGTCGTTACGACTTCGACGAAGCCAAGAAAGCCGAGCTGCTCCAAGGCCTCGAGCACGCGGGCATGTTGCGCCGCAGCGATGTCGTGCTCACCCACCACTGGAACAACCGCTACGCCTACATCGACCAGGACCACGCGTTCGCGGCGCGCATCGCACGCGTGCGCTCGTGGTTCGATGCGTCGGGCATGCTCACGCTCGGTCGCTTCGGCCGCTACGAATATCACAACAGCGACCAGTGCATCGAGCGGGCCTTCCAGGCCGTCGAACAGATCGAGGCTTGCGCCGCGAGCGGCGATCGCATGCGCTTCGCCTTCGACGCCTGAAGCAGGCCCGCGGCGCTGACGTCAGTGCGCCTCGAGCATCGAGACCGCGCGCGCAGCCCAGGCGCGGAGACTCGGATCGTGGTGCGTGATCAAAGACGCGAGTTCGCCCTCGAGGATCTTCCCGTGGCCATCGATCGCGAGGCGGGCGAGGATGGCGTCGCGCACGCCGGAGTCTTCGTGGACGAAGTCGCTGGCCCAGCGCCGAAGGCCGTCCTCGCAGCGATCCCCTTCTAAGCCTCGGGTCGCGAGGGCGGCGTTGCCGAGATAGGCGAGCAGGAGATCATTCATGCGGCTTCCTCCGCACGCTCCATCGACTTTCGCAGCGAGCGTCTTCAGCCCTGCGCGCCATCAGGCGCTGAGGTCGAGACCGCCGGGCCACGGCTCTTCGCGTCCGCGCAGGACGAGGCGCGGACTCGCGCCGACGATCCAACGCGCGTGGCCGTATCGTTCGCTCTCGAACTCGGGAAGGACGAAGTAGTGTCGCCCTGAGCCGGGCAGCGCGTCGGAGGCAGCCTGGTGCACGTGGCCGAAGAGCAGGTCGGCCTCCAAGGAACGACCGACTTCAGCGAGGGCCGCGCGACTCACGAGCATGGTCGTCGGATCGCGTTCCTGTTGAGAGGCCCGCGACTTGGCGCGACCCCGCTGCACGAGGCCGTGCGCCCATGCGTAGGGCGTGCGGTGCAGGACCGAAGTCAAGAATCGCGAACGAAGCCAGCGCTTGCTCTTCTGGTAGGCGAGGTCGTTCGCACAGAGTTCGTCGCCGTGCAGGACGACGAGCTGCGTTGCGCCGTCGCTCACGATCCGCAAGCCGCCATCGATGACCGTGGTTGCGCTCGCGCGCTCGAAGTCCGCGTCGAGTTGGAAGTCGCGATTGCCGTGGAGGACGTAGCAGGTGATGCCTCGTCGCGCGAGCGTCTCGAGGAGGCGCGGCACTTCTTGCCACGCGGGCACGCGCAGTTGCGTTCGGCCGAGCCAGAACTCGAAGAGGTCGCCCGCGATCACGAGCTTCGAAGCCTCGGGCAGGCCCGCGAGCAGCGCCGCGAAGGCGGCCGTCTTCTCGGGCCAACGCGGATCGAGGTGCAAGTCCGAGACGAAGGTCACGTGAGCACCGACCTCGAAGTCGATGTCGTGGATGCGCGTCCCGAACATGCTGCGCGCCTCGATCATGGCTTCGCAGATGGCCCTCAGAGGGGTTCGATGACGAAGAAACTACCGCGCAGCGGATCGAGCTTCGCCTGGATCTCACGCCCGGCGCGGCCGACGACCTCGCCTGTGAAGAGGTCCCGCAGGCGCGCAGCCATCGGCAACACGATCGTCATGTTCTGCGGCCCGCGGTCGCTGAGCGAACGGAAGAGTTCGTCGTCGCCGAGCATGTTGGCCCGGACGACGAGGATCTGCTTGCCGTCCTTCTCGAAGACCTGGCGCTCGAGGATGGTCGGATACTGCTCGACCGAGACCAGGCAGACTTCGCGCAGACCGTGGGCCGTGAGGACGGCGCGCACGCGCGCGCGCAGGTCGCGGCAGCGCAGCGCGAACTCGGGCCGCAGCCGCGTCGCTGCGTATTCGTGGACCGCGAAGTTCAGGAGGACAGCCCGCCCGCCGGCGATCGCGTGCTCGAAGTGACACCAGTCTTCGCCAGCGCTGTCACGACGCGCGACCGGTCGCCTCGAGGTCGCCCCGCCTTCGACGAGGACAGAGCTCGCGTCTTCGACGGGCAAGCCGTCGCGGGCACGGAGCGCCGTCGTCAGACCCTCGGGCTCCAAGCCAGACTCGCAGAGCGCTACGCCGCTCGGCAGACGCGGTGCGCCGGTCACGGCCTTGCCGCCCAGGACGAGGCGGCGATCCTTCGTTCGCGTGACCCCGAAGAGGTCATCGAGAACGGGTTGCGGATAGCGACGCAAGCGCTCGTCGTAGCGCGCCGGACTCTCGTCGGCGATGACGAGCCCGCCCTCGCTCACGAAGCGCCGAATCGCTGCACAGCTGCGCTGGTCGAGGGCCAAGACCGACGGTAGGACGAGGACCTTGGGTTGCCTCGGCCCCCCCATGCGGTCGCGCACGAGGTCGTCGGGCGCGATGAAGCGGAAGGCGTAGCCCAGGTCTTGGAAGAGCCGCACCCAAGACTCGCGCGCATGGCCGATCGTCGAATGCTCACGGTCATAGCTCGCGAGGCGATTGGGCCAAGTCTTGCCGTCGACGCGACTGTCGAGCATCCAATGCAAGCGAACGCTCGGCTGACTCTCGAGAATGACGATGTCGCCCGTGAAGACCCGAGCGTCGACCAGGGCCGCCGCCGCCGGCTCCCTGAGACGGCGCAACTCGGGCGCGAGCAAGTGGCCGAAACCAGAGAGGCGCTTGGATCCAGGCTCGAAGAAGTGCTCGGAACTCCAGAGGATGACCCCCGACAAGCCATGGGCATAGGCATCCCAGACTCGGGCCACCGAGCGTCGCGCGAGCGTCGGGTCCTTCTCGGGAAAGATCGTCTCGAAGTGCTGCTGTCCGGGTCGGCGCCACGAGCGAACGAGTTCACGTAGACCCGCGAGGTCGTAGGGCTCGACCCAATCGACGGCTTCGAGCAAGCGCGACCAGTCGGCGCCACCGAAGGCCGCCGGCGGCTGTCCGCCCTCGAAGCCGATCGGCACGTTCGGAGCAGCGCCGCGCGCCACGGCCGCGAGCCGCGAGATCGCCCTCGCGAGCTGGATGTCCATGAACTCGCGGTGGTCACTCCAAGCACAGAGCTTGTCCGGGAAGTCGGAGAGGAAGGCCCGCTCGCGCACTTGGTCGGTGGTCGGCGGTACGACATCGTCGAAGCTCGCGAAGTCCATGCCCCAGGCACGCTCGACTTCCTCGAGACTGCCGTAGCGCGCAGCCAACCAAGCACGCAGCGCTTCGAGCGATGACGGCGCGTAGCACCAATCGATGGGGTTCGTGAAGCGCGTGGACGAGATCTCGTCATCGAGCGAGATGCGCCTGGCTCCATGTGCGTGCGCGCGCGCTGCGCGCTCGCGCACCAAGTCCGAGGCTCGCCGCATCGCCGCCTCGTCGAGTAGTGGCACGGGCCGCTGCAGCGTCGTCCGCGGGTCGCCGTCACGTCGGTCCAACCAGGCCTTGCGCGCCTGGTCGTAGGTTTCCTGACGGAGGTGCAGGGTCCCCTTGCCGGCCGCGTGATCGAGGTAGAAGTCGAGGCCGAGCTTTTTGATGGGCGCCGGGTCCTCGCCCTGGTCGACGGAAACGATGTCGATACCGCTGTCCCGGAGCGTCTTGGCGACTTCGTGATCGAGAACCGGACCGCCGTGGCGCCAGACGATGACTTCGAAGCCTTGCGCCGCGACCGCGCCCGAGATCATGGCGAGGCCGCAAGCCGTGACGACGGCAGCGATGTAGCTACTGCGACGCGGTGTTCTACTCGATGCCATAGTCCTTGAGCTTCTCCCAGAGGACCTTGCGGCTGATGCCGAGCACCTTGGCCGCGTTGGTGCGATGACCGCCGTTCGCCGCCAGCACGAGCGCGAGGTGCTCGCGTTCGGCCTCGACGATGATCTCGCGCAACGAACGCTTCTCTTGGCCAGGGTGACTCGCCTTGTGAGCACCGCCGACGAGTGACTCGTGCGGCAGCAGGTGTTCCCGCCCCAGGTGACGCGATGAGCCTGCGAGCGCGACCGCGCGCTCGACGTGGTTCTCGAGTTGTCGGATGTTACCAGGCCAGTCGTAGCGCTCCATCGCCGCGAGGTCCTCGGCTCGCACCTCGAAGTCGCGCCCCGGCGCAAAGCGGCGCAAGAAGTGCGCAACGAGCAATGGAATGTCACCGTTGCGATCGCGCAGCGGCGGCAAGAGAACCGGCACGACTTTGAGGCGGGAGTACAAGTCTTCGCGGAAGCGTCCCTCGCGCACGCGCTCTTCGAGCGGGACCTTGGTCGCCGACACGAGGCGGATGTCGGCCTGAATCACGCGCTCACCGCCGACCCGCTCGAACTCGCGCTCTTGCAAGACGCGCAAGAGCTTGACCTGCGTCGGCATGCTCATGTCGTCGATGTCGTCGAGGAAGATCGTGCCGCCCTGCGCGAGTTCGAAGCGTCCCTTGCGCAGCTTGGCCGCGTCCGTGAAGGCTCCCCGCTCGTGTCCGAAGAGCTCGCTCTCGAGCAGCGTCTCCGGCAGCGAACCACACGAGATCGCGACGAAGGGGCCGGTGCGCCGGTTCGAAAGCCGATGGACGGCCCTCGCGATGCGCTCCTTGCCCGTGCCGCTCTCGCCTTGGATCAAGACCGATGTGTCCGACGGAGCGACGGTCTGGACGAGCTTGAAGACCTCCTGCATGCGTCGCGATTGACCGACGATGTTCGTGAACGGGTCTCCGGCTCCAATCTCGTGCTTGAGGCGCTCGTTCTCTTCCTTGAGCGCTTGGAGCTGGCGTATCTGTTCGAGGCGCTCGAGCACGACCTCGTTCAAGAAGGGTTTCTGCAGGTAGTCGAAGGCCCCGGCGCGCATCGCGTCCACGGCTTGCTCGACCGTCGCGTAGCCCGTGATCACGATGACTTCGGTCTCTGGCCGGCGGGCCTTCGCGGCTTTGAGCAACTCGACGCCGTCGCCGCCAGGAAGACGCACATCCGTGATGACACAGTCGAAGACGGCTTCTTCGATCGCGATGCGCGCCGCCGACCCCGTCGCCTCCCAGCGGACCTTGTGTCCGAGTTCTTCGAGATCCTCGATGAGCGTCAGCGCGATCCCGCGCTCATCCTCGGCTAGCAAGACTTCCATGCAGGGTACTCTGTCCTCCGGGCTGAGCCGAGCTTAGCAGGTCGAGCAAGAAGCTCGAAAAATCAGACGCTGAGTTCGGGCCACTGCCGGAATTGCGCGAGGTAGCCCATGACCTTGTAGGCGAGGCGTGCGGCTACATACTCGGTCACGACGTGGTCTTGCATCGGCACCGTCTCGACGATGTCCATCGCGACGATGTCCCGCTCGCGGGCCACGGCCTTGAGGATCTCGAGGACGATGGGCCACGTGAGGCCGCCTGGCTCCGGCAGGTTCGTCGCCGGACAAAGGCTCGGATCGAAGACCGACATGTCGAGGGACACGTAGACATGGTGGGACAGACCCTGGCAGATCGCCGGAATCGTCTCGCTGCGCAGCGGTGAGGCGAGGACGTCGCTCGCAAAGAAGGTGCTGACGCTCCCCTTGTCGGTCAGGTTGGCCTCCTCCTCACTCATGCTGCGGATGCCGACCTGGGTGATCGGGAGCTCACCAAGGAGCCGCGCCATCACGGTCATGCGGCCAAAGCGCTGCCCCATGTATTCCGAGCGCAAGTTCGGATGGGCGTCGAACTGGAGCAGCGTCAGGTCGCGGTATTGGTTGAGGTAGGCGCGGACGAGACCTTGGGTGATCGAACCCTCGCCGCCGAGGTAGATCGCGCGCTTGCCGTCGCGCTGCACCCGCCCCGCGTAGGCCTGGAGCTCCTGGGCGAAGTCCTCAGGCGGCTGGACCGGGAAGCTGGGCTCGACGGTCGCGATGCCCAGTCGAGCTGCCGAACGAAAGGTCTCCTCATCGAAGAACTCGACGCGCCGACTGGCCTCGAGAATGCGACTCGCCCCGAGGGCCGCTCCTGCACGTCCGCCCGGGCTGAACTCGTAGGGCAGCGCCGCAACGAGGAAGCGCGCCGTCTCCAGCTCGCCATACGGGGCGGCTAGTCCGAGAAATGCACCCGTCGAAGTTCCGAGATCCGCCATAGCCACCCTCCTGTTCTGCCTTCGAAGACGACCAACGATCGACGGCGGAAGGACAGGAAGAGTCGGTGCGCTCGCAAGAACGAAGGTCGTCATGGCAGCGAGAGCCGAGCCCACGGAGGGGCGCCTCGGGCTGCCGAGAGCGCAAAGACATACCGACTATGAATGCCCCACACAAGGCAGCGCTCCGTCGACGTCTGGCCGGCGCGTCGCTGGCTGTCAAGGGAACTGCAGCAGAACGAGGAAGCGCGCGCGAGAGGAGGCAACGCGCACGAGGCCCTGCGACGCTCGCCCTGCCACTTCGAGCTCGCGGTCGTCGTCCGCCACGCTGACGATCGGCAGCTCTGACGCTCCCCTGTTCGCGAGGCGTGCTGCCCACTCGCTTGGTCCCGCCTGGCGGAAGCGCATGCCCCGGAAGACTTCCATGCTGTCGCCTTCGGCTTCCGTGCCATCGAAGAAGGCGAAGTCGCGCCCGAGCCCGCGCTCGTCGAAAGCCTTGCGCAGCTCGTCGAGGCCGGCGAGCAAGGCCGCCCGCTGGCCGAGCCGCGCGCCCGTCACGTCGCTGACGCGTGCAAAAGCAGGGAAGCGCCGCGGGTCAAAAAAGTGGCTGTCGAGGTCGAAGAAGCGATAGCGGGCACCCGACGGCCCGACCTGCTCCGCGCCAGCGTCGGCGGTCAGCAGCGTCCGCAAGATGCCGGCGTCGCCTGGCTCTTCGCGCTCGACGTAGAGAAACGCGCGCTGCGGCCGCGAGAGGTCCCCCCGCGCGCCGGCGAGGTTGTCGATGTAGCGCCGGTAGCCAGCAAGGCCCTCGGCCTGCTGACCCGCGTCCTCGCTCGCCACCTTCGACAAGTGCAGGACGAGGTCCATGCCTTCGTAGACCGGATGGCCACGCTCGTTCTCGATGGCCCAGCCAGCCGGCGCCCGCAGTTGGTGAAAGACCGTCGCTTCGTCCGCGAGCGCCGCGAGGTCGCCCGCGACCTCGCGCACGGGCGGCGCCGCGCGCTCTTGCCAGACTGCGAGTGAACCCGCGAAGCCGAAGCCGCCAACGACGAGGAGAAGCGCAACGCGCAACAACGTCGTAAGTCGCTGGGCGAAAGCCGCGCTGGCGAGGGCAGCCGCCGGAGTGAGGTAGAAGGCCCAGAAGTCATGCAAGACGAAGTGGGCCCGAAAAAGCGCACAGTGCAGGACGCCGACGAAGGCAAAGGCGCCAATGCCGAAGCCGGGTCCGAAGCCAAGGCGGCGTTCATACGCCGCCGAGCCTCTTCGCCCGTGGAGCGCGAGCCAGAGCAGCGCCAAAACAGCAAGGACCAAACCGGGCCAAGCGAGGCCATCGACTAGGGCACGCACCCAGGCCTCGAAGTAAGTCCCCCACGCCGGCTCGAAACCGCGCTTCGGCGCAAAGCTCCGTAGGATCTTCTGGACGACGTCTTGGCCAGGAGTGCCAGCAGCCTGCCCCGACCACACGACGTGGGCCAGGGTCAAGCCGAGCGAGAGGACACAAGCGAGGCCGAGCGCGCCGACGAAGACCAAGCTGCCACGCGACCGCTCGCGCACGACGTGCACCAGGGCCAAGTGCGGCCCGAGGTAGAGCACCGGGAAGTCGAGGAGCCCGAAGACGAAAAAGAGCGGCAGCAAGCGGTAGCGCCAACCCTTCGCGAAGAGCAACACGAGCCCCAAGAGGGCCGCCAGGCAAAGCGGCTCGTAGCTGAAGTTGATGCCGTGGGCGCCTACCAGCGGGTAAGCCACGAAGAAGCCGACCGCGGTCCAGGCATCGACGCCCAAGCGGCGCGCCAGCAAGAAGAGCAGGACGATGGACGCGAGCGCGGCCAAGAGCGGCAGGGCGCGCTGGACGGCAACGTGGCGCGAGGAGGTCACACGAAAGGCCAAGCTCGTCATGAGGTCGAGAGTCGGAGGATGCCCGTGGTAGAGGATCCACTCGTCCGGCGTGCGCGGCGCCTCGAGGTTGAGCAGCTGCGCGCCCCGCCCCTCGGTCCCGACCGCCACCATGTTGCTCGTGATGCGCGCGTTCTGCGCGCCGATCCAATCGGCAAAGCCAGGCACGCGACTCCAGGGCGTGCCTAGGTAGCAAAACCAAAGGACGACGATGCCGAGGACGAAGAGAGCCGCGACAAAGGGCTTCGACGCGGCCTTCCTGACGAGCGCGACGCCGCCTGCAGGCGCCTTCGAAGCGCTCGCGCTACCCGTCACGCGCCGTCGTCGGGGCGGCGCGCCGCGCGACCATCCTCGGTTTCGCTGTGGCGCTGCGAGGGCGCGGGAGCCTCGGGGTGAGCGCCGGCCGCGCGCGCGGCCGTGCGAGCAACACCACGAGCGCGATCGCGCTCGTCGCGATCTTCGGCCTCTTTGCGGAGCGTCGCTTCGAGCAGCTCGGGCAGCGGGTGCCATTCGATCTGGTTGCCGCCGCGCTCCTGCGCGCGAAGGAGCGCTTCTTGCGCTTGCATGAGGACCGAGTCGAAGAAGAGCGTGTTGCGACTGACGAAGCACGAGAGGCCGATGCTGATCCCGACTTGGATCGAACGGCGACCCGAGCGGAGCTCGATGGTTTCGACAGCCTCGCGGATGCGCTCGGCCGCGAGCCGAGAACCGTCGAGGTCGGTGTGCGGCAAGACCCAGAGCAAGCGGTCTTCACTGAGGCGGCCGACGATGTCCGTCGCGCGCGAGCGCACCGAAAAAACGCGGGCGAGCTCCTCCATGAGCAGTGCCCGTGACTCGGCACCGTAGAGATCCGTGAGCTGCTCGATGCGATCGATGCGACAAACGCCGATCGTCAGCGGATAGTCGTAGCGCCTCGCGCGCGCGAACTCTTGCTTGGCGAGCTGCTGCGTCTGACTCAGGCCGAGGAGGGCGACCGTGCGGGCGCCGTAGGCCGAATCTCGGCTCTTCTGCGGGGTTCTGAAGGTAGCGCGCGGACGATTTGGGTTCATGCAGCCTCTTTGTTCGTCGAGGTCTCTCTTTTTCGACCAGACAAGGCTCGGCACTTCGGCCGAGGCGCACGCTAGGACGAGTGTCCGGATCTTGCGCCAAGCTGCCTGCGATGGCAACGCAAGCATGAGCGACTCGGCGCGCTGGCCACAAAAAAGAATGAGCCAGGAAAAGAACGAGGCGGAAAAAGAACGAGACCCCGGTTCGGGAGGGAACCGGGGCCTCGTTTGAAAAAGTTGGGATCCGCTGCGGGATGGGAAGGGCGGTTAGGGAGGGGAGGGTTCCCCACCCCACAGCGGACCGCCAGTTCGTTACGCAGAGCCTGCTCAGGTTCACTGCACAGCCGCCAAGGTGCCACGCGCGCATCGCTCACGCGATGCAGCTAGCAGAAGCACCTTGGACGTTGCCGCGCGCTAGCAAGAGAACAGCACGCATGAAGTCAGCGCATTCAGCTCAGCACCCGCAACCGCAGCTGGACTCGAGCCGGGTCCCTCCCTGCGAGACAGAACTGCAGAGCAGAACTGTAAAGCACGGACGATGCACCGACGACGACGCCGTGTCTCCACTGCGTCGAGTTGCTGCCGTGACGGGTCGCTCACCGATTGGTTGCTGACCGACATTGCGCGCTCGATGTGCTCGCATGCCTGTCTGGCTCGACGACCAAGTCTTGGATTGTCACCTTTCCTCGGGAGCGGGCGGCCCCGCTCCGAACTCGCTCGAGGCTTTCCCGACCTCGAAGAGTGGCGGTATTGTCCCACGCTCGCCGAGCCTTTCAACGGGTTATCCACATTTTTTCGAAGGTCGCTGCTCGACACGCGACCACGAGCTCGGTCAGCAGGCGCAGCGGCACGACGCAATCATCGTAAGCCCAAGAAGTCCATAGCCTTATTGCCCCAGACGTAGACGTCGAGTTCGGGGTTGCTGCGCTTCAGCAAGACGAGAATGACCACGGTCAGCACGATGAGAATCGGCAAGAACATGGCCTTCACGACGAGCCACGCGAGGAAGCGCTTGAAGCCGCTGCGCTTCTTCGACCGCCGCCCGCCGCTCGGCGCGGCGACCATGCCGTCGATGCCGAGGAAGCGACTGCGAAGGGCGAGCATGCCGCGCTGCACGGTCGACACCGATGCGGGCCCGGCGTTGCGCAGACAGGCAGTCACCAGAGCATCGCCATCGAACTCCTTGGCGTCGGCGTGTAGGAGGCGTCGTCCTTCGTCGCGGGCCGCGGGGGTGAGGGCGTCGAGGTCGACGAGGAGCAGGGCGCGCGCGACGCGCCGTTCGAGTTCTTCGAGCTCGGGCTTGGCTTCGGGCATCGGAGATTCGCTCATGCTCACTTCGATCCTTCTTTCGCTTCGCCGTGCTTCTGCGCGGCTTTCTTGTCGACGCGTTCGAGTTCGTCGACCACGACGGCGCGTCGCTCCTTGGCCTCGATGAGGGCGGACTCGAGGAAGGTCAAGCTCTCGAGCATGCCTTCGAGTTCTTTGGCCAAGCCCTTGCTCTGACCTTCGACTTCGCGGCGCAGGTCTTCGAGCTCGCGGCACTCGGTGCGCAGGCGTTCGACTTCGTGGCGGAGGCGGCCACGCGCGGCTTCGAGCTGGCGGACTTCGTCCTCTGTGTTGCCGACAGCCGCATGGCCGACAGCGGTATTGCCGATGCCCACCGGCGCTTGCAAGCTCGGCGCTGCGACGCGCGCGTAGCGGCTCTCCTTGACGTCGTCATGGCACTTGCACGACAGGGACGTCGAACAAAAGAGTGCGCCGGCCAAGGCGAGGCAAGACAAGGTTCGGCGCTGCAGCATCGTCATCGGTCTTCTCCAGTCAGGGCACGCATTGTTGGCTTGTTCCCATTTTCGCGCGGCGGCTATGCTCCGCGCCACGACGCGCGCAGGTGCTTCGCGTCATCGCTCCCCGACATCTTGCAAGGAAATCACCACGAGACCATGGAACGCACGCTGATTCTCGCCAAACCAGACGCCGTACAACGCGGCTTGATCGGCCGCCTGCTGACGCGCTTCGAAGAGAAGGGCCTCAAGGTCGTGGGTCTCAAACTCATGCAGATCTCGCCCGAGCTCGCCGCGAAGCACTACGCCGACCACAAAGGCAAACCCTTCTATGACGGCCTCGTCCGCTTCATGACCTCGTCACCGGTCGCCGCCTTCGCCCTCGAAGGCATCGGCGCGATCGCGATCTGCCGCAAACTCATGGGGGCAACCTTCGGCAGCAAGGCCGAACCCGGCACGATTCGCGGCGACTTCGGCGTGAGCAACAGCTTCAACTTGATCCACGGCTCCGACTCGCCCGAGGCGGCAGCGAAGGAGCTCGGGCTCTTCTTCAGCGCCCAGGAGCTGGTCGACTACGACTTCGCGGCCTTCCGCTGGATCTACGATCCCGTGGAAGAGCTCGGCCAGAACGCCTGAGCCGCCGCACGTGACGGGGGCGATGCCGCAGGAGCTACCGCGCTTGCTCGCAGACGTCCTCGTCGGCCGCGTAGTGCGCGGGGCCGCGATCGCGGCCGGCACGCTCGACCTTGCGATCTTCTTCGAGCCCGAGCCCCTGCGCGGCGCACCGCTCCCAGCCTTCGGCAACGCGCTGCGCATCGCGCTCGGCAACGGCAAGCGCCGTCGCATGCTGCTGGAGCAAGTGCGTTGGTCGCGCGACGAACACCTCGACGGTGACAACTCGCGTGCGCTCGAACACGCGCTCATAGGCACGCAACTCGTGGCCCTCGAGCGACCGACGACGGACCTCTGCTACCAACTGCGCTTCGCTGGTGCTGCCAGCACGAGCACCTTGCTGGTCGAGCTCTTCGGCGGCAGCGGCAATTGGTTCCTGCTCGACGACGAGGAGCGCATCCTCGCGCTCGCGAAGAAGCCGAGCGGTCAGCGCTCGATGCTCACGATCGGTGCGCGCTTCGTGGCGGCGCCGCGACGGCCCGACCCGAGAACGGGCGACGAGGCAGGCGCCGGGCCTCGCCGCGGGCTCGACGCGTCCTTGGGCCTCGAGGCGCTAGACGGACTCGACGGGACCGCTGTCCTCGAGCGAGTCGCGCAACACTACGCGGCGATCGACCGCGAGCTCGTCGCGCTCGAACTTCTTCGCAGCATCGAAGTCGCCCTCGCGCGGGAGACCAAGAGCCTCGCCTCACGGCGCCACGGTCTCGAGCAACGCCGCAGCGCCGAAGCGCGCGCCGAGGACCTGCGCCGCGAGGGCGAGCTCCTGCTCGCCTCGAGAGACATCACCAAGCGTGGACTCGCCGTCGTCCGCGTGACGGACTGGTATGCAGAGGGCAGCGAGCGCGACATCGAAGTCGATCCCAAGCTCGACGTGCGCGCCAACGCCGAGCGGCGCTTCGAACGCGCCCGGGCCTTGGACGAGGGCCGCGCGCATACCGAGCGCGAACTCAGCCGCCTCGACTCGGTCGAGCAAGAACTGACGCAAGTCGGCGACCGTCTCGCGGTCCTGCGTAACCAGAACGACGAAGCTGGCCTCGAGGACCTGCGCCGCCTCGCGCGCGATGTCGCTTCCTTGGCACGACCGAAGCAGCAGCCGAAGACGACACCCCGCAAGGCCGAGCACAAGACGCGCGCCAAGAAGCCCTACCGCGAGTACACGAGCCTCGACGGCACGAAGATCTGGGTCGGTCGCGGCCGGACGGAGAACGACCAACTCACTCTGCGCCACGCGCGCGGCAACGATGTTTGGCTGCACATCGGCGGCGGCATCGCGGGTTCTCACGTCGTGGTCCGCCTCGACCGCAACAAGACTGCGAGCCTCGAGACCCTGCTCGACGCCGCGACCCTCGCCCTATGGTTCAGCAAGGCGCGCGGACGGCCGCACGCCGAAGTGCTCTACACACCGCGAAAGCACGTGCGCAAGCCCAAGGGCTTCGCTGCCGGCCTCGTCGAGGTCTTGCGCTCCAAGACCCTGGCCCTGCGCTTCGAGCCCGAGCGCCTCAGCCGCCTCCTCGACACGGCGGCTCGGGGCGACTCCGACTGAGACGGGCGCTTTCAGAACACAGAAGCGAAGGAAGCGCGGCGCTTCGCCGGCAGCACTGCTATCCTCTTCGGCGACCACGATCCGAGCTCGCCCCGTGCTCGTCTCGCCTGATGCAAACCTGGAGCGGGCTTCGAGCCCTGCGACGACCCTCCATGTCCTCGAAGCTCCTGTCATCGATGATGCACAATCCTCCTGAATCCAAGCGCCGCCAGCTCGCGCGTGCGCGCGTCGCGATCTGCTCGCTCACCCTTGCATGGGCTGGCGCCTGCAGCGCCTTCACGTCGAGCGTCGACCGCGAAAAAGCCGACGACCACTACAACAACGCGCGCTCCTACCTCAACAACCGTGACTACGCGCGCAGCATGGACCAAGTGCGGCGCGGCCTGGTCTACGACGACGACCACTATGGCCTGCTCTTGATGCAAGGTTGGCTACAAGCCATCGGCGGTCGCGAAGATCCCAAAAGCTACGAGACCGCGCTCGCGACCTTCGATGA
>CALLZN010000036.1 GCA_937858895.1 uncultured bacterium
GCCGGGCTCTTGGTGAGCTGCCACTCGTAGCGGAAGAGGTTGCGGAAATAGCCTTGCGACCACTTGACCGGAGTCGAGGTCCACGCACCTTCGAGGCCGCTCGTGATCGTGTCCGCGCCCTTGCCGGTCCCATAGCTGTTCTTCCAGCCAAGGCCTTGCTCTTCGAGGGGCGCGCCCTCGGGCTCGGGGCCGACGTGTTGATTGGGATTGGCGGCGCCGTGCGTCTTGCCGATCGTGTGACCACCGGCGATGAGCGCCACCGTCTCCTCATCGTTCATCGCCATGCGCGCGAAGGTCACGCGGATGTCGTGCGCCGCGGCGACCGGGTCGGGCTTGCCGTTCGGCCCTTCTGGGTTGACGTAGATGAGGCCCATCTGCGAAGCCGCGAGCGGGTTCGCGAGCTCACGGTCGCCGGAGAAGCGCTTGTCGCCGAGCCACTGGCTCTCGGGACCCCAGAAGACGTCCATCTGCGGCTCCCAGACGTCTTCGCGACCGCCAGCAAAGCCCATGGTCTCGAAGCCCATGGATTCGAGGGCGACGTTGCCGGTCAAGACCATGAGGTCGGCCCAGGAGATCTGCTTGCCGTACTTCTGCTTGATCGGCCAGAGCAGGCGGCGAGCCTTGTCCAGGTTGCCGTTGTCGGGCCAACTGTTGAGCGGCGCGAAGCGGATCGTGCCGTCGGACGCGCCCCCGCGTCCATCGGCAATGCGGTAGGTGCCGGCGCTGTGCCAGGCCAAGCGGATGAAGAGCGGTCCATAGTGGCCCCAGTCCGCGGGCCACCAGTCCTGGGACGTCGTCAAGAGCTTCTCGATGTCTTGCTCGAGGGCTGCGAGGTCGAGCTTCTTGAACTCGCTCGCGTAGTCGAAGTCCTCGCCCATTGGATTGCTCGCCGGCGAGTTCTGGTGGAGCATCGCGAGGTTGAGCATGTTGGGCCACCAGTCGCCGAGCGACATGGCGCCTGCCGCCGTGTGACGGGCGCTCGCCGGAGCCGCCCCTTGAGCGTCGTAGCCCATGGGGCACTTGCCTTCGCTAGCGCTGTCCGACTTGATGTCGCTGCTCGCGACTTGCGGCTGACCGAGTTTGTGAACCGTGGTCGTCTCGCAGGCAACACTGCCGATGAGGACAGTCAAGAGAGCTGCGCGCCGCACGAGTCGTTGCGCATCCGTGAGTGAGAAATGGCCGCCGTTCTGGCGGTCGTGGGCATGGTCCTCTGTCATCGAAATTGGCACCTCCTCATGCCATTTTTTGTGTGTGTCGACGTGGTCATGAATTCTTGTTGTGACTTGAGGCTCGGCTCGCGCCGGAACTTGGACTTTTGTGTTTGCCGGGCGCCTTGGTCACAATTGCTCTGCCGGCCTTGGCGGGTCCCTTCACAGTTCTCTTTGTGGCTCCCTTGTCCGCGCGCTTGCGGCGCGGCCGACACGCCGGGCAAAGGCCCCAGTACGTGACCTCGGCTTCGTCGATGTCGTAGCCAGAATCACGAGAAGCAGTGAGGCACGGAGCATCACCGATCGCGCAATCGACATCGGTCACGAGGCCGCAGCGCCGACACACCGCGTGGTGGTGGTTGTCGCCGACGCGCGGGTCGTAGAGCGCTGAAGATCCAGCAGGCTGAATACGGCGCAGCAAGCCCTTCTCGGTCAGCGCGCTGAGAACGTCATATACGGCCTGGCGCGAGATCGACCCGATCTGGGCGCGCACGGCCTCGGCGACCGAATCCGCCGTGCCATGCGGGTCTTCACAGACCGCTCGCAGCACGGCAATGCGCTGCGCCGTCACCTGCAGCCCGTGCGAACGAAGTTGGTCTGCCGCGTCCTCGTGCATGCGACCAGACTGATACCGATTCTGGACTAAGTCAAGAATCGTTTTCGTCAAGATCGCGCAAGGCGGCGACCACGGTCGCGAGTCCGGCTCAGCGACCGCGTTCCCACAAGCGCTCGATCGCCGGACCGGAGACGAGCTCGTCGTTCAGCTTTGTTCGCGGACGCGGCGGCTCGGCGAGCCGGAGTTCGCGCACGCGCGGGTGTCCGACGAACTCGAGGACCTTGCCCGTGCCGAGGATGTAGACGCGAACGCCTTCTTCGCCTTCGAGGATCATGTCGGGCTTGCCGAGGGCTGCGACCAGGGCGCTGGTCGAGAGCGGCGGCTCCGCGGTGCAGAGCTTGCGCGCAAAGCTCGTGCTTCGCCTCGCGTCGAGGGCGGCCGTGAAGCGGCGGCGCGCGAGCTCGACATCGGCCCGCATCTCGCGCTCCTCTCGTTCGAAGTCTCGCGCATCCCCGTCCCCTGACAGCGCCGTCGACCAAACGCAAGGCGGTCCGTGGACGACACCGTGCTCACGCCAAGTCAGCGCGCCGTTACGACCGATGTCTGCTTCGACCGTCACGAGCTCGAGCAGGCGCTCCGACCGGAAGACGCTGAGCGTCACCCGAAACCGCTGCCCAACGGCCTCGACCTTGGGGCGCGCAACGGCCTTGCTCAAATCGACAAGGCGAACGGTCCAGTGCAGGAGGCGCTCGTGCGTCCGCGCTTCGTGCTCGGGCATGGCGAAGCGCTCTTGCCCCTCGGCGAGGTCGCTGCCCTCGATGTGGCGCTGCTCCGCGTTGAGGATGCGCGCCGCCTCCACGAAGCGCTCGAGTTCGGCTCCCCCTTCGATGACGCGACCGTCAGCGAGCACGCGCACGATCTCGAGCGCTGCCTCGGCATCGGGCACGCGCGCCGAGCCAGCGTCGCTCACCTTGTCCGCCAAGAAGAGCCGCAGGTTGTCATAGGTCACGACGACGGCGCGGCCGACCGCCCGATCGACATCGCGCGCTGCGACGACATGAGGAGGCAGGCTGTCCTTGGCTATCCGTGCAGGATAGAAGTTCCAACCAGGTAGGAGCTTCAGACGCGATGCGTTGACTTCGATCGGCACCCAAGCGCGCGCCTGGCCGCGGAAGCCGAGCTGCTCGGGGCGATCTTGGGCATGCCCAACCACGGCCAGAGCAAGGAAGATCGGCACGAGACACGAGACGGCGGAGCGGCCCGTGTGCTGCCCCGGCTCTGTTTTCTGATCGAGCATGGCGTCGGCAGACGCGCCGTCCGGCCCCTCTATTCCCAAGCGCTCGATTCCGGTTCTCCTACCTCGAAGATTGCGAGGATCGATGCCACGCGCGCCCTTGCCAGCCCCATGATGACCCCATGGCAGCTCGCAAGCAGGACGAGGTAGCACGGGAAGCGCACAAGCAAAGCCTGGCCTTTGAACACGTGGCGACGCCGCACGGCTGGCTGTCGCCGGGGCGCTTGGAGGTCGACGCTGATGGCAACTTGACGGACGTGCGGCGAGCAGGTCCTGACGCTTGCCCCGATCTACGCCGAGGGTACGCGCTGCCGGCCATCCCCAACCTCCACAGCCACGCCTTCCAGCGCGCCATGGCAGGGCACGCCGAGCGGCGGTCACCCGACTCCGCTAACGATAGCTTTTGGACTTGGCGGACGGCCATGTACGAGGTCGCGTCGACGATGAAGCCGGACAGACTCGAGGTGGTCGCGACCGTGCTCTTCAACGAAATGGTCGCGAGCGGGACCTGCTCGGTCGCCGAGTTCCACTACCTGCACCACGAGCCTTATGGCGCGCCCGCAGCACCAAAGACAGCGTACGCCGAGAGCATCCTGCGAGCAGCTGCGACGACCGGGATCGCGGTCACGCTCTGTCCCGTCCTCTACCTGCATGGCGGCTTCGATCGCACACTCGAGGAGAAGCAACTGCGCTTCGGCCATCGAAGCGTCGCGGCCTTTGCCGAACTCTTCGAGGACTTGCGACAGGTGGTCTCCCGCACGCCCTTCGCAAAGCTCGGCCTCGCCTTCCACTCGCTGCGCGCCGTGCGCCCCGACGAGATGCACGCCTGCATCGAAGCGCTCGGCTTGCAGTCGGAGCCCGACACACCCATCCACATCCACATCGCCGAACAGACGGCCGAAGTCGAAGCCTGTGTCCATGCGACCGGCAAGCGCCCGCTGCGCCTACTCCTCGACGAAGGCCTCGTCGACGCCCGCACCTGTCTCGTGCACGCAACCCACCTCGACGCGAGTGAACGCGAAGAAGCGACCGCGCTCGCTGCGGTTGCGGGCCTTTGCCCGACGACCGAGGCCAACCTCGGCGATGGCATCTTCGAGCTCGGCGCGTGGCTGCACGCTGGTGGAAGCATCGGGATCGGCAGCGACAGCCAGATCTGTGTCGACCCGCTCGAAGAGCTGCGCCTCCTCGAGTACAGCCAGCGCCTCCAACAACAACGACGCTGCATCGCAGCGAGCGCCGCCGAACCTCACGTCGGCGCCTACCTTTGGCGTGCGAGCGTCGAAGGTGGCGCCCGCGCCCTCGGTCAGAACATCAGAGGCCTCGCCGTCGGCCAACGCGCCGACTTCGTGGTCCTCGACGGCGACCACCCCCGCCTCCGCGATCACGGGCCCGAGACCATCTGTGACGCGGCGGTCTTCTCTCGTGCCGGCCCTCCGGTCATCCGCGAGGTTTGGCGCGCCGGCGAACGCCTCTACGCGCGCGACCTTGCGGCGGAGCACGGCACTGCCAGGTAGCCGGACCTCCACCTTCTCCGCATAGGACCACCATGCGTATGGTCATGCAGAAGTTACACGGCGAAATTGTATTTCATACACACGCCACTTTATAGAATTACAGCGAGGCAGAGCCCAGGACCGACGTGATCCGCTATGTTCGCGATCGCATGCTCGCGACCGCGGTCACCACGAGCGTGCTCGTAACGGCTCTCTGTGCCCGCTGTCTCTCTACCTTTGGAGGTGGTGACATGAAACGCGTCACGACCCTGTCGGCCATCGCAATCCTGGCCGCATGCCAGGCGGCGACGGCTTACGCCCAAAGCCCAGGAAACCGAGTCCTGGCTTGGAACGACCTCGGGATGCACTGCATCGATCCGGACTTCTCCGTCTTCACGATCTTGCCTCCTTTCAACACGACCCACGCTCACGTGATCATCGGGGGCAAACTGCAAAAGCCCGGGGTCTACAAGCTCGCGTTCCGCGGCGTCGCCGACGGCAGCGGCTCGATCAACACAACGTCGATCGGCAAGACCAATTTTTGGGATCACCTCCAGGCGCTCTATGGGATCTCCATTCCTCCCGACGTGGGACTCACGGGGACAAAGATGCCTGGAGCCGCGAATGCGGCGCAGCCCATGCCCTTCGACGCGACCTTCAATTGGTTCACGGCCGAAGGCTTGCCTGTGACGCCAGTGGACGACAACAAGAGAAAGAACCCGTACCCGTTGTTCGAGTATTTAGCGTCGGACGCCAACAACAACGTCTTGGCTCGTGTCCACGCCGTCGTCCCGACCTCCGACGAGCTGCGCTGTGATCGCTGCCATGCATCCGGGCAGAACCCGATGGCGATGCCGGCCAGCGGGTGGAGCTTCGACGCGAACCCAATGCGCGACAACCGCCTCAACATCCTTCGCCTCCACGACCAGAACAATCTACAACGACAGCTCTATGTGGATGCGCTGAAGGCGAAGGGCTTCAACGCTTCGGGCCTCTACGCGAGTGTCGTGAACGACGGCAAGGCGGTCTTGTGCCACCAGTGTCACCAGTCGAACGCCCAGCCCGGCTTGGGCTACCCCGGTGTCTCGCCGTTGACGGAGGCCATGCACAGCAACCACGCGGACGTGATCGACATCAGCGGCAAGAAGCTCGACGCGATCCCAACACGCGAGAGTTGCTATGTCTGCCACCCGGGCCACGAGACCAAGTGCCTGCGTGGCGCCATGGGTCGCGCCATCGACGCCGACGGCAAGTTCGACATGTCTTGCCAGGACTGTCACGGCAGCATGGCCGAGGTCGGCAAGACCGGGCGCGCGGGTTGGTTCGATGAACCGACCTGCCAGAACTGCCACACGGGGTCAGCGACGCTCAACAGCGGCGAGATCCGCTACAGCTCCGTTTATGACAGCACGGGTCAACGCCGCAGCGCTGCGTCACAGCTCTTCGCGACCAACCAGGACACGCCGGCGCCGGGCGTGAGCCTCTATCGCTTCTCCAAAGGCCACGGCGGCATGCAATGCGCCGCTTGCCACGGTCCGCCACACGCGATCTATCCGTCGCCCTTCGCGAACGACAATGAGCTGAGCCTGCAAACCCAGGGTCACATTGGCACGATCACCGACTGCAATGCCTGCCACACCAAGCTGGAGGACAACCAGCTCATGTCTGGTGCCCACGGCATGCACGACGTCTCGAATGCGTGGGCAGCGGACAAGCATGGCGACTTCGCCGAACGCAACTTGGCGCAGTGTCAGACCTGCCACGGCGTGGACTATCGTGGCACGGTGCTTTCGCGGGCCCAGGGGGATCGCAGCTACCAAACGAAGTTCGGCACGAAGACATTCTTCCGTGGTTCTGAGATCGGCTGCTACGCCTGCCACAACGGCCCGCGAAGTGACGATCGCATCAACAACCAAGCGCCCGTGGCGACCTCACAGTCGCTCGGCACGCCGAACGACGTCCCGCTCGTCGTGACGCTCAGCGCGACGGACGCGAATCAAGACCCGCTGACCTACCGCATCGTCGCGCAAGCCTTGCACGGCAAGGTCGCGATCCGCGGACGCACGGCAACGTACACGGCTGATCCCGACTTCGTCGGCACGGACACCTTCACGTTTGCTGCCAATGACACGAAGTCCGACTCGACGCTTGGCACGATTACGATTCGCGTCGCGGCAGCTAGTTGCAGCGGAGCGATCCCGGCCTACGGCTTCGGCTGTCAGGGGAGCGGTGACTTCTTGCCAGTGCTGAGCGCGACCGGCTGCGCCGAAGCTTCCAAGACGCTCTCGCTCGACCTCGACTACGGCCTCGGCGGCAGCGTCGCCGTCCTCGTCTTCGGGGCGCAGCGAGCCTTGACCATGTTGCCGAACGGCTGCGCGCTGCGCGTCGACCCGCTGCTCCTGATCAGCCCCCCCATACCACTCACGGGTTCAGCGCCGGGAGAAGGGTCCTTCAAGGTCCCACTGGTCATCCCGGCGACGGCGACGGCAGGCAGCCTGACGATGCAGGCCTTGATCTTCGATCGCAGCGCAGCGTTCGGCTGGTCCATGTCGAACGGCCTAGAAGTCACGCTCCGCTGAGCCGCAGCGCCGCGCTCGGCATCAGCGCACGGAGCCTCCCTTGTCAGGAGCTTCTCCAAGCGCTTGGTCACCGTTGGGCGTCTGCGCCAAGCGCGCGAGCGCCGACCTGGCCTCTTCGCTGGCCGGATACAAACGAACTGCGCGCTCCGCGGCCTCGAGCGCGGCCTCGCGATCACCGAGACGTTCGAGGATGTCACGGCGATACGAGAGCAGCCCGAGTTCATCCGGAAAGCACTCGAGCGCGCGGTCGCAAGCAAGCAGCGCACGACGCGGCTCGCGCTCGCGCAGGACCCAGGCGACCTTGGCCCAGGCCCTTGACGAATCAGGCCAGAGGGTCGTCAGCGTCGTGATCGCCTCTTCGAGCGCGCGCTCATCTCCGGCTTGGTAGGCCATCTCGGCGACGTGTAGCACGAACGAAAGCCGCGGCCTCGGCGACAAGCGCGAAGCGAGCGAGTGATGCACCAAGGCGTTCTTCGCGCGCGTCAAGACGTCACCAGGTATGGACCAGATCACGAGGCCAAGAAGGAAGTGCTCCATAGCCGAACGCGGCGCACCGAGCGCCGCCTCGATCACTTCGGCCTCATCGACCTGTGCTGCCGCTCGCAGATAGAACGCGAGTGCACGCTGCAGCTCACGGCTTGCGGCGAGCCGCGGTAGTTTCGTGCGCAGGAGCTCGATCGCCTCCTCGTTGGAATGCCAACGGGACAACGTGGCTGCCTTGCCGATCAGGGCATCGGCGTGGTCTGGCATGAGGTCCAAAGCTTCGTTGGCGGCAGCGAGAGCTCGATCCGCGTCGCGGTCACTATGGAAGGCATAGTGCAGAGCTTGCTCAGCGAGCTCTTCGACCCGCCGCTCGATGCCAGCATCGACGAGCGGCGCGCGCGAGAGAACTTGACCCAACAACAGCAACGATGCGAACCCTAGACCAATGACTGCCAGCCTCGCCTTCGAACGAAGAAGACCGCGCGCCACGCGGCGCGTGATCGTGGCGCGACGCACGAGTATCGTTCCCCCCGTCAGGACCGCTCGCAGGTCCTTCGCGAAGTCCTTGGCTGTCGAATAGCGACGCGCCGGGTCCTTCTCGATCGCCGCGAGGACGACGGACGCGAGTTCGACCGAAATGGCAGGGTTGCAGGCGCGGGGATCCCGTGGATCGGCGCCGAGGATGCGGGCTTGTACGCCTACGGTGGTCGCGGCCTCGAAGGGGCGGACGTTGGTGAGGGCCTCGTAGAGGGTCGCACCGAGCGAGAACACATCGCTGCGGACATCGGTCGATCCGTGAGCTTCGAGCTGTTCGGGCGCCATGTAATACGGCGTGCCGACGACCCCACCGGTCATCGTCAGCGGCAGATCGAACGAAGCGCGCGCGATCCCGAAGTCCGTGAGAACCGGCTCGCCGTCCGAACGCAGGATGATGTTCGATGGCTTGACATCGCGATGCAGGATGCCGCGTTCGTGGACATGGTCGAGGGCATCGGCGACCTTCGCGATCCTAGTCACCAAGAGCTGTATCTCTGCGCGCTTCGGCAGACCGCGGCGACGCTGCTCGTCGATGAGGATGGCGAGGGAACGACCCTCGATGAGCTCCATCACGAACCAGTGGACACCTTCGTCGAAGCCGACGCGCTCGATGCGGACGACGCCCGGATGCGCGAGCGCCGCGAGCGATGCTGCCTCGCGCCGGAAGCGCGCGATTGCCGTCGGCGAGTTGGACAGGTGCTGGGGCAAGACCTTGACCGCGACCTTGCGACCGAGAGAGACCTGCGTCGCGGCGTAGACGATGCCTGAGCTGCCGCGGCCCAGCTCGCGTTCGACGCGGAAGTCACCGCCAAAGACGCGGCACGATTCTGAAGCCGTGTCGACGCTCCCCTCCTCGTCGACCCCGAGCACGAGCGGCTCGAGGATGTCGGCTAGATCCCGGTGACGAGCGAGCACCGCCTCAGGCGCTTCGCCCGAAGCGCGCATCGCCACGTAGATCTCGATCGCTGCTTCTAGACGCTTGCTCACGCCGAGAAGCATAAATCGAAATCGGCCCGTGGTACGCGGCTGCAGTTCTCCGCTGAGAGCAGCCATGAAAATGCTCGACCATGGCCACGCCCTCTTGGCAGCCCTCGTCACGTTGTGCCCAATCCCAGCGCTGCTGAGCGCACAGGGCCAGCACTCCCCCAGGATGTCGCTGCGCCAAATGGCCTCCGACGCAGAGCTCATCTTCGTCGGAGTTGCGGCCGCGGCGGAGTCTCGGTGGAACGATGCCCACACGACGATTCGCACTTTCGTCCGCTTCGACAACGTGGCTGTCCACAAGGGCCACGTCAACGATGCTGCCAAGGCTGCCCCACTCGTCTTGCGCTTCGATGGCGGCCAGGTCGGCGACACGCGCATCGAAGTGTCGGGCATGCCTCGCCCGATCCTCGGTCGTCGCTACCTGATCCTCGTTCGCGGCAACGGCCGCCACGCCTCGCCGATCGTCGGCTACGACCAAGGCATCTTCGAAATCCAGCGCGTCGCTGGCCGCGACAGCCTGCGCACGCTCAGCGGCTACGAGCTCTGTGACCTGCGCGACGGGCGCCCTGTCTTCGTGCCGAAGCGAAGCCCGAGGACCGCGCCCCGCCCGATGCCGACCCTCGGTGACACCAAGTCGGAGCTCGTGTTGGCCCACCCTCAGGCTGCTCGCCTCGAAGCGCAGCAAAGGGCGAAGACAGCGTCGCGGCTCATCGAGTTGCCCGCCCGCGTGGAAACAGCAGCGCCTGCGGGCATGCGAGCCAAAACTGCGACGGCCGACCAAGCCGCGCCACCGCCGCTTGGTCCGCGCGTCGACCTCGCCGCCAAGAGCCAGGACGGCGGCGACGCCACGACCCCGATCTACTTGACATCCGACTCCGACGACGGTCGACGCACCGACCTCAAGGTCGTCGTGTCGACCCTCCTTCAGTTGAGCCGCTGACGCCTGACCAGGAAGAACATGATCCTCTACGTCAAGACAAGAACGAGTCGAGCCCTGACAAGGCGGAGCGCGGTAACACGGCGGAGCGCGGTCGCGATCGCTATCGCAGCATCGACCATCGGCGCCGTCCTCCTCGCCTTCCGCACCTATCCCGGACAGCCGCGATGGCCGCTCCAAGGTGGCTTTCACTATGTCGCCGAACTGAACACGACATCCTTCCCACCCAACTCGGTTTGGGACCAACAAGCGCAGTTCGCGCTCTCGGACTGGCGTGACATCGGATCGACGTCGTTCACGCCCGGCTTTCGGCGGGGAAGCTCGAACGGCTTCGTGAACAACGACAACGTGAACGCTTGGATGTGGTCCAACCAGCCGAGCCAGACATGGCTCGGCATCACCTACTACCGCTACCAAGGCTCGCAGCTCCAAGAGGCGGACGTCGTCTTCAACACGCGCTATGCCTGGGCGACCCGCCTCCTCGGCCCCTGCCGCCACCACGCCCATTCGCCCTTTGACTTCCGCGGGGTTGCTCGACACGAGATCGGCCACGCCATTGGCCTCGACCACGAAGACGCGTGGTGCTGCTCGATGAACACGATCTACGAGCGTGGAACGGCGATTCCGCACACCGGCAGCACGGGTGAACTACCGCACGCTGACGACAAGCTCGGCTGTCGCTTCCTCTATCCGCACCCGTCGCCGACGACCATCCCCAACCTCATGGCAACCTGCTGGCGGCCCGCTGGCGGGCAGGTGCAGCGCCTCACGGTCTCGGGCTTCTATCCTGCCGGAACGTCAATCACGCTTCCATTTTACGTCGAGAACCAAACGAACGGGAGTCTGCCTGCGACGCAGAGGGTTGGCTTTTACCTATCGACAGACGCGACTATCTCGACCTTTGACATGCGCATCGGGGACACGGGCTTCGGTGGCACTTGGTCGGCCTACGGCGAACAGCTCTACAGCCCATCCATCGTGATTCCACAGAACACGCCACGCGGCACATACCACGTCGGTGTCATCCTCGACTGGGACAATCGCCTGGTGGAGCGCTACGAGGGTGACAATGTAGCGCGGCTCGGCGTGATTACGATTACGGATCCGCCGACTCCCCCCGACCTCAGCATCGAGGGCTTGCAGGTCTCCAACGCTCGGGCTGCGCGCGGCGCCACCGTCACCGTCACTGGCACGATCCGCAACCTCGGCTCGACCTATGCCGGCCCCTTTGACACCGTCGTCAGCTTGACATCGCATGGCGGTGACCCAGTTGACGCGTGGCTGGTCGGTCTCGCGACTCAGAATCTCGGCCTCAACGGCAACGCTTCGACGCCGTTGTCGGTCCAAGTCGCCATCCCCGACGAACTCTGCGCCGAGCGCACATGGCACCTGCGAGCAACAGCGGACTGGGCCGACAGCGTGACCGAGCGGAACGAGGACAACAATTGGCAGCAAATTCCGATCACGCCAAGTTGGGATACTGCCGCTGGGTACAAATTCGGCGCGACGAGGCGCTTGGTTCACACGAGCAAGCCGAGCGTCTTCACGATGTGTGCCAAGGCGCAGCAAGTCGCACACCAAGACATTTGGTATCTCACACTCATGACGTGCTCAGGAACGACACCCGGCATCCCGCTCGGCCCTCTGGGGACCCTGCCGCTCAACTACGATGCCTGCACCGAGATCGGACTCGCGATTCATGGCAGCTATCTCAACGCCATCGGACCGCTCGAGAACTCGGCTCAGGGATCGCGCATCGACTTCCTAGGTGGTGCCTGGTTGCTCCCCGGCAAGAACGTGACGCTGCACTTCGCGACGCTCTTCCTCGACATCAAGACTCAGAGCTTTGTTGGAATCGCCAAGAACGCTGTAGAGTGTGGGATCGTCGACTGAGAACGCCTCCGAGGAGTCTGCGAACCGTGACTTCTGCCGAACGAGCTGATGGTTTCTCGACGCTACTCGAGCGATGGAGCAGCGGCGACGAGACGGCCCTCGAGAGCATCCTCGCCGAAGAACTTCCGTGGATCCGCGGCCTCGTCCACGAGCGCCTCGGACCGGTGCTTCGTCAAGCTGGCGACACCCATGACTACATGCAGGATGCGATGCTGCAGGTCTTGCGCTACGGTCCGCGCTTCGTCGTTGCCGATCGACGCTGCTTCCTTGCCTTGATCGCCCGCATCGTCGAAAACACATTGCGGGATGCGAGCGATCGCGTCACCGCCAAGCGAAGAGACATGCGCAGGGACTTTCAA
>CALLZN010000037.1 GCA_937858895.1 uncultured bacterium
GCGAAGGCGCCGGCCCCAGCTGACGCGGGTGGCAGCAAACACGAGGACGATGGCAAGACGGAAGGCCAACGCCACCTCGAAGTCCTCGTGCGCGACTACGCCAAGCTGCCCTACAAGGCGACGACCTACGGCGCGCTCGCCGAGGCCTACCTCACGCCGCACAGCGCCGCGGTGCTCGAGGTTGGCAAGCCGGCGCCCGAGATCGAAGGCCACGGCATCGATGGCAAAGCGATGAAGCTCTCGGACTTCCGCGGCAAGGTGGTGGTCCTCGACTTCTGGGGTGATTGGTGAGGCCCTTGCCGGGCAATGTACCCGCACGAGCGGTCGCTCGTGGAGAAGTATGCCGACAAGCCCTTCGCCATCGTCGGGGTCAACAGTGACCCCGACATCGTCAAGCTGCGCGAGATCGTCGCCGAGAAGAAGCTCGCTTGGCCGTCCTTCTTCGACGGTGGCTTCATCGGCGGCCCGATCGCGACGCGTTGGGGTGTGCGTGGTTGGCCGACGGTCTACGTGATCGACAGCAAGGGTGTGATTCGCTTCAAGAACACCCGCGGCCCGGCGCTCGACAACGCGATCGAAGCCCTGCTCGCCGAAGTCGACTGAGCACAGCGCGCCGCTTGCCGATGTCGGTTCAGTGCCGCAGGCGCAGCGCTTCGAGGCAGACGCTCGGATTCTCGAGCAACATGCTGTGCCCGGCGGCGGGGACGTCACGCACGCTGCCGTTGGCGAGCCGCGCCGCGGTCGCATGGATGTCGCCTGCATCGACGAGGCTGTCCTCGAGGCCAGCGTGCAGGAGCATCGGCGTCTCGACGCGCGGCAACAGCTCCGAGAAATCGCAGCTACGGATCGCAGCGACTTGGTCGAGGCTCGTGCGCTTCTCGGTTTCGCTCGGCGCGTAGCTGCGCACCATGTCCTCGACGACTTGGCGATGTGCCTCTTGGTAGCTGCGGCCGAAGAGGAAGGGGCGCAGGGCCCGCACCGTGGCCTCCGCCGTCGGCAGCCGGAAGACGACGTCGAACATGTCGTAGATGGCCCGCGCGCGCACGCCGCCGATGCACTCGGTGCCGAACAAGATGCCGCGCTCGATGCGCTCGGGATAGCGCGCTGCGAAGGCGATGCTGAGCTTGCCGCCCATCGAAGTGCCTAGGAAGGTCGCGCGCTCGACAGCAGCTGCGTCGAGCACGGCGGCGAGGTCGTCGACCGCCGCATCGAGCGTCCATTTACGGGTCGAAGTCGCAGCGCGACCGAGGCCGGGTGGATCGAAGATGATCGGTTGCCAGCCAAGCCGCGCAAGGCTACGCGGCAGCGTGCCGAAGAGGCGCGAGCTGTTGCCGAGGCCCGGCACGAGCAAGAGCGGCGCACCGTCCTCCATACCGTGGCGGTAGGGGACGCTGTGCCCTTCGCGCGTCGGCGCGGATAGCCAGGGGCTCAACTCGGGTGCCATCGTCGCCGAGTCTACGGACACAGGGCCGCGCTAGCGAGGATGACGACGGCCACCCGCGGCTTCACTGCTTCTCGACCGAAGCGTAGTCGCTGAGCTTCAGCGTGCGGCCGTCGAGGAAGCTGTATTGGAAGTGCAGCTCGCTGAAGCGTCCCGCCATGCTGGCCGGGATCGTGATGCTGCGCGAGGCCGCACCCATGTCGTCCGTGCGGATCGGCTGGATCATCTCCGTGCTCTGGTAGAGCGTGCAGCCTTGCGTCAAGAAGTTCGCGATCGGCAGTTGGAAGAAGAGCAAGCGCGAGTCACTCGCGCCGATGTGGAAGAAGCCGATGCTGCTCTTGGCGGCACCCGCGAGCGTCACATCGAAGGCCTTGTCGAACTCCGGCGCCTGGGTGCTGATGCCAATTGCCCCGCCGCAGGCCTTACCACGAACGAAGCTCGCGAGCTTGGGCGTCGCGCCCGCGCCGAGGCGGAAGCGCGTCGTGACGAGGCGGAAGCTGCGCTTGCCAACTTCGCCGATCGCGTGCACGCCATAGAAATAGCCGCGGCTCAAGTAGAGCCCCGTCGGGCCGAAGACCGTCGTGTTCGAGTCTTTCGGGTTGATGCGCAGGTAGTAAAGCGTCGCGTCGACGTCGGCCACGGCCTCCTTCGGGTTCTCGAGGCCAGCGACGAGCTTGACATAGTTGGTCGTGCGATATGGTGCCACGAGCACGTCGACGGCCGGTGCCATCGCGTTGTGGCGCACCGCGACGCGCGCCTTGCCGTTGGCGGCGGCCTTGAGGTCATTGACGTAGAAGTTGAGCGCGATGCCGCTCGTCGCCTGGAGGTTGGCGATGGCGGTGTAGCTCACGCCGCCCGCGACGCTCGGCGACGCCTTGAGGACGGTGTTCCCCTGGAGCTTGACTTCGATGTTGTAGGTGCCGGCCGGCAGGCTCAGCGGCCCCTTGACCTCACCATAGGAAAACTTGAAGAGAGGATTGCCGTTGGCGAAGACCTCGACGGCTTCGGGCAAGCCCGGGATGCCGTGGATGACGGTCAGTTGCGCGTTCTGCGCGGCGAGCGGCGCTGTGCCGAGAAGGGCGATGGTGAAGAGCTTGACGAGTTTCATTGTGCTTCGATGATGTTCGATGATGTGGAGAGAACTGACTGCGACGCAGCCTTGGTGCGCTTCGCGCAGCCGCACAAGTGCCGGCTCTGAGAAAGGCTGATGAAGGCGCCGACGCATGCGTCGATCGAGGCCTGGGCGCTCGCCTACATCCGGTCGACCGAGGTCGCCGCCAAGTGCGCTGACCCAGGACCGCTCTTGGAGTTGGAGCCGTGCGCGGACCTCGACAAGTCGGCACGCCGAGAGCTTCGTCCAGGCAGGCCGCCGCAACTCGAAGTCCTCGCACGCTCGCGCCGCTCGATCCATCCTCGCGGCCTCGATGATCCGCGTCTGCGCGCCGAGGTCCTCCATGCCTTTTGGCATCACGAGTTGCAAGCCGCTGAGCTCATGGCTTGGGCGCTGCTGGTCTTTGCGGATGCACCGCGGGCCTTCCGCCTAGGTCTCTTCCGCATCGCGCGTGACGAGATCCGCCACATGGGTTTGTACCAGCGTGAAGTCGAGCGCCTCGGCTACGACATCGGTGACTTCCCGGTGCGGGACTGGTTTTGGCAGCGCGTGCCTCAGTGCGAATCGCCGCTCGACTTCGTGGCGATCATGGGACTTGGGCTCGAGGCCGCCAACCTCGACCATAGTCAGCGCTTCGCGCGCGCCTTCGCGGAGGCGGGTGACGACGCGGCGGCCGAAGTGCAGCGTCTCGTCGCGCGCGAAGAGATCGGGCACGTGCGCTTTGGCGTCACTTGGTTCCGCGCGCTGCACGGCGCCTTCGACTTCGAAGCTTGGCGCGCACAGCTCGTGGCGCCGCTTTCGCCCATGCTCTTTCGAGGCGCCGAAGTCGATCGCGTCGCGCGCTCGGACGCTGGCATGGACGACGCCTTCCTCGATGCCCTCGAGGGCTTCTCGCCGAGTCCTTCCGGCGGCGCCGGCCAGCCTCGATGAAGCTCTACCTCTGGCTCAACCTCGACGCCCCGCTCGAGGTCGAGGACCCCGTGGGCTATCGATGCTCTTCACGCATGCAGGCCCAGATCGCGAGTCTTGCGCAGCGCCTCCTTCGCCGGCCGCAGCGTGGCCCTTGGCACCTCCTGGGTGGGCAGGAAGTCGAGCTCGACTTCCTCGTGCCGGGCGCTGTCGAGAAGGGCATCGTCCCGGGCAGCCGCGCCCTGCCTTGGTGCCCGACGCCGAGCGCGCTCTCTGCCCTGCGCGCGCGTGGCCTCGAAGTCGGAAGCGTGCCATCCCTCGACGTCTTGCGCTCTGTGCTGAGCCGGCGCTTCCATGCCGAGCTCGGCGCGACCCTCGAAGGCGAGTGCTTCGTGACGACGCCCGACGCGCTCCGCGAGGCGCTCGCCCACGACGAGGGTCGGACGTGGATCTTGAAGCGCGCTTACAGCTTCGCAGGAAGAGGTCGCAAGCTCGTTCAGCCGCGTGCGATCGACGAAGGCACGCAGCGTTGGATCGCCGCTTCGTTCGCGAGCGGTGGCCTCCAGGTCGAGCCCAAGGTCGAGGTCGAATGCGAGTTCTCGCTGCACGGCTACGTGCTCGAGGGTGGGGGGCAGCGGCTCTTCGATGCGCGCGTGCTCGAGGTCGACGACCGCGGCGCATGGCTCGCGACTCGCGACGCCTTGGGCCACGAACTCGCAGCGCACGAGCGCGAAGCCTTGGTGCGAGAAGGTTCGCGTTGCGCCCTCGCGCTCGCCAGCGCCGGCTACCACGGACCCTTCGGCATCGATGCTTTTCGTTGGCGCGATGCGACGGGGGCCTCGCAGTTTCGAGCGCGGTCCGAAGTGAATCCCCGCTTCACGATGGGTTTCTTTTGAGTATGCTTAGGAGTTATCCGGTCCCTCGGGTCGCCGAGGGAGGTGTTCCGCCCGGCGGTAGTTCGTCACGCTGCCGACCCGGCATGGCTGCTTGAAAGGAGGTGATTGAATGAACACTTGTGATCATTTCGGAGGGCTGCACCCCTGACCGAGCAACCGACGGGTTGATCTGGCATGTAGCCACACAGCTCCGAAGTGCGGAACCCGACCATCGCGTTCGCTAGCGCGGACGATGGCCGGGTTCCTTCATGTACTGGCCCATGTGCTGACCCAGCCATGAGCTCGGTGCCGTGGTGGTTGGATTGTCGTGGTCTTGACTCCTCTTGACAATCGATTAGCATTAGCGCGATGATGCCTGCACGTCAGCGCCGCGGCGCCGCTTCGTTGTTCTTCGTCGTGTCCGTGGCCGCGGCCTGGGGAGAGCGGTGATGACGAAGCAGCTCGATCGCGTCGGGGTCTGCGCGTCGGCGGCCTGCGCTGTCCACTGCTTGCTCGCGCCCTTGGTCCTTCTCTTCGTGCCGGCCCTCGGCTCCTGGTGGAGCCACCCAGCCGTGCACTTCGTCTTGGCGCTCCTCGTCGTGCCGCTGGCCCTCTTCGTCATCTTCCGCGCGTGTCGCTGCCATCGACGGACGTGGGTCTCGGTCGTCGCGAGCGCGGGGGCGCTGCTGATCGTCGTGAGTCTCGCGGGCGAGGTCGCGGCCTCCGACCGCGCGGCCCTCGTAGCAGCGCCGCTCGAGGCCGGTGGTCACGCCGTGCAGCAGGAAGCGCTTCACGAAGCAGCGCACGAAGGACAGCACGCCGAAGGCTGTTGCCTGCGCATCGTCGAGGCGCCGGACGGTGGCAAAGAACTGCAAGTCACGGCCACGACCCTGCTGACCATCCTTGGCAGCGTCCTCCTAGTGGTCGCGCACGCCATGAACCTGCGCTTCGCTCACGGCTCGGCGCAGGAGCCCGCGCTGCCGCACTGAAGCGCCGGCCCCACAGCGATTCAGCGCAGGTCGAAGACCAAGTCCTGCGGAAAACCAACGACGAGGTCGATGCGACGCTCGGGTCCGTATTCGGGATGGGCGGGAATGCTGCGGACCGAGAGGTAGTAGCGACCCGGCGCGAGCTCGAGGCTGCCCTTGCCTCTCACGATGCGCTGGTCCTTGTGCGTGTCCGAGCCCTCGGCGCGCACGCGCACGAAGGCGAGCATCGGCGTGCCGACGCGGTCCTTGACCTCGATGCGCACGATCTCTCTGCCAGCGACCTTCATCGTGACTTCCTTGCGCTCGGCGCGGCCGACAGGAACGCTCACTTTCGCGAGGATGGCGCCGTCCGATCCCTCGAGCTCGAAGTCGTGGCTACCGCAGGCGATGTCGTCGAGGACGAGTTTGCGCGCACCTCCGACGGGGATGGTCCTGTGCCGTCGCGTGCGACGCGGGAGCGAGACCAGCACTGCGTTCTGTAGGTCTTCGTCGCGACCGCCTTCGAAGCGGACTTCGAGCGTCGCCGTGCATAGATCGAGTGCTATGCGCCGCGACGCGACACCGGTGGAGACCTCGATGTCGAACCAGTGAGCAGTTTCGTGGGTCCCGACACGCACTTCGAGGCGGCGCTTGCCTGGCGTGAGGTCGTCGAAACGCACGCTTCCCGGCCCGCGAATCGTGCGGCTTGCGACGAGGACGGCATCTGCCGCCATGCTCTTTGCCGTGGCCGCGACCTTCTCATCCATGAACTTCGATGCATCGATGCCCTTGTAGAGGTTGACCGTGCCGGACTGGAGTGGGGTGCCGTTCTTCGTGAGCGTGAGCTCCAAACCAGCCATTGCCGGCAGGTGCAAGAGCAGTCGCCGGTCGCGGCCGTCCTCGAGGTCGAGCGGACGGGATTCCTTGGGCAGCGCATTTTTCCGCTCCACGAAGGCTAGGAGCGCGCTCTCGGAAGCCTCGGCCATGCTCTCGTGCGCCTTGAAGACTTCGACGACGTAGGCACGAGGCTCGAGCTTGCGGAGCACGGCTTCGACACCGGGCTTCATGAAGACCGCGCGCAACTGGGCATCCTGACAGTTCATGGCATCGTTGCGGCGCACGCGGACGATGCTCGGGGTCCGGCGGCCGGATGGGTCGACGACGCGCAAGTAGAGGTCGGCTCCACGCGGTCGCGCGGGTTCGGTGCGCGCATCGGAGCTTTCGTCCGTGTCCGTCCCCTCGATGTGGCGCACGCGTATCGCTGGCACTGGTCCCGCACTGGTTTCGCTTTCGACTTCGAACGGCTCATCGGGCGTATCGAGCGGCGCGAGCGGCGACGGCGCCGACGTGGTCGCGAAGAGGCCGAAGGCCCATGCCGCCGCGACCAACACGATCAGCACGACCGCAACGCCGGCAGTGCTCGAGGCGAGCCGGCCGAGCTTGGAGCGGTCGCGTGCGATCATCGGTCTTTCAAGCGCGCAAGAAGCGCGCGCTGAGCGCCGGCAGCGCCGCCAGGACCACGCGGCCGACCTTGCCGAGCGAGCGCCACGAGACGTGTTCGAGGCGGTCCGAATGGCGGTGCCAGTGCGGGTTCTCGCCGAACTGAATGAGGTCGATCGCCGGTAGTCCAGCGTCGAGGAAGGGCAGGTGGTCGTCGTCGACATCCGACCGCGTCTTGAAGAAGTGCTGGTCGTAGCCGAGCTGCTTCACGACGGCCTCGAAGGGCGGATAGAGCTCGGGCGAGGAACTCGCCTCACGGTCGATGTGCAGGTCCTCGGCGCCGACCATGTCCAGGAGGACGAGAGCTCCGTATGTGTGGCCCTTCGTCAAGTGGCGACGCACGAACTCGCGCGATCCGTAGAGCGCTCGGTCGACGTCCCAGAGCGGGGGGATGCTTTCTTCACCGTCGAACCAGACGAGCTCGATGGTCGGTCGTCGCAGCCCGCGCGCAGCGAGCTCTTCGGCGAGGGCGAGCAGCAGCCCGCTTCCCGAACCGCCGTCGTTCGCGCTCACGAAGGTCGTCCCTTGATCCTGGCGCTCCGCCGGCAGCTCGAGCTTGGTGTCGTAGTGGGTGCCGATGATGAGGCACTTGTCCGTGTCGCCGCGCAGGCGGCAGCGCACGTTCTCGAAGCGCAGTTGCTCGCCTTCGTCGAACCACGCCTCGCGGATCGGCACGAGGTCCAGGGCCCGCAGCCGCGCGCAGATCATGTCGGCGGCCGCCTCGCGCGCCTTGCTGCCCGGATAGCGCGGACCGAGTTGGACGATGCGCTCGACGTGGGCGTAGGCGCGGCGGCCGAGATCGACCTCGCTCGGCAGCGGCGGATCGAAGGGCGCTTCGCTGCCCGAAGCCGCGCACGCGACGAGCAGCGCGGCCAGCGCGTGGGCCAGCAAGGGGCGCTGCCTCACTTCGCGAAGTCCTCGACGATGCGCGGCAGCGCGCGCACGACCACGTGCCCGACGATGGCGAGGCTGTCCTTCGAGATGATGTCGATGTCGTCGTCGTGCGTGTGCCACCAAGGACTCTCGTCGCTGCCCGCGCCGCCGAACTGGATCAGGTCGATGGCGCGCACGCCACGCTGCCGGAAGGGCAGGTGGTCGTCGGTGACCGCGAGCTGCGACTTGAAGAAGTACTTGTCGTAGCCGAGGTCCTTGGCCGTCTTGGCGAAGAGCTCGATCAGATCCGGCGACGACTCCGTGTCTTTGACGATGCGCAGGTCCTTGGCCCCGACCATGTCGAGCAAGACCATCGCGAGGACGTTGCGTCCGAGCTGGCGCTTGAAGCGCAGCGAGAGCTTGTCGGCTGCGTGCCGCGAGCCGAAGAGCGCGCGTTCGCCGTCGCCCCAATTCCAGTTGATCGATTCCTCGCCGTCGAACCACAGCAACAGGACCGGCGCCTTCAGCGGGTTGGCCTTGAACCAGCGCGCGAGCTCGATCAAGAGCGCCGAGCTCGAAGCCGCATCGTTGGCGCCGACGAAGCGCATCGCGCGATCCGGGCTGTCGGCAACGTCAGCGTTCTTCGTGTCGTAGTGACTGCCGAGGATGATGATGCGCTTTTCGTTGGCGTCGCTGCCCGCGATTTCACACTCGACGTTGTGGAAGGTGATGCCTGGCGCCTTGTCGGCCTTCTCGAAGCTGTCGACCTTGGGCGCGAGCCCGAGCTTTTGGAGCTCGGCGACGATGTAGTCACGGTTCGCCCGCAGCGCCGCCGTGCCGGCCGGGCGCGGGCCGAGGTCGACCATGGCCTTCAGGTGCGCGAAGGCCGCAGCGCCGTCGATCGGGCTCGGCTCCTTGGGCTTCTCCTCGGACGAACAGCTCTGCAGGGCGTGGAGCAGCGTGATGCAGGCAACGAGGTAGAGGCAGCTCGCGAGGGTCAGGGTCATGGCTCTCATCGCCATCAGAGTAGCCGGTGACGCGGGCTAGTGGATATGTCGAGGACGCAGCAACGCAGCGAGCGGCGTTGAGGGCCCCGGAGAATGCTCGAGATTTCTGACTCACACCACTAGGCCTAGGACTCGGACAAGCACGCGCTTTCGCGGCGGCGCAGCGTCAGCCACTGCACGACCGGCGTCAAGACCAAGCTGAACGCGAGGCAGAGCATCTGGCCGCCAATCACGACGATGGCGATGGCCTTGCGTTCTTCGGCGCCGGGGCCAGACGCGATCGCGAGCGGGAGCATGCCGGCCACGAAGGCGAGCGTCGTCATGAGAATGGGGCGAAGGCGATCCCGGCTGCCGCGGAGCACGGCTTCGCGCGCCGGCAGGCCCTTGCGCAACAGGTGGTTGCTGTGGTCGACCTGGAGGATGGCGTTCTTCTTGACCATGCCGAAGAGCACGAGGACGCCGAGGGCCGAATAGAGATTGAGGGTCTGCCCGAAGGCATAGAGCGAGAGCATCGCGAAGGGCGCTGAGAGCGGCAAGGCGAGCAGGATGATGATCGGCTGGAAGAAGCTCTCGAACTGCGCGGCCAGCACCATGTACATGAAGACCAAGGCGAGGAGGAAGGCGATTCCGAACTCGCTTCCCGCGCGTTCGAGTTCGCGAGCGCGGCCCGAGACCGCCGTCGAATAGGTCTCGGGCATGCCGAGCTCGCGGCTCGCTTCGCGCAGCGCCTCGATGCGGTCTTGCAGTGCCGCCCCCGGCGCGAGCGAGGCGCGAACGGCCGCTTGCCGCTGGCGATCGAGGCGGTCGATGCGGGAGGCGGTCAAAGCTTCTTCGACGTGAACGATGTCGTCGAGGCGCATCGTGCCGCCACCAGGTCGGGCGACGCGCAAGTGCGCAAGCGCGTCGAGGCCGCGGCGGTCTTTCTCGCGCAAGCGCAGGCGCACGTCGTATTCCTCGTCGAGCGTCGGATCGCGGAAGCGCGATACTTCGTTCGCCCCGCCGACCAGCAAGCGCAGGGTCGATGCGATGCTCGTCGCGTCGATGCCGACTTCGTTCGCCCGCCTGCGGTCGATCTCGACGCGGAGCTCGGGCCGATCGAGGCGCAGCGTCGTGTCGATGTCGACCATGCCGCCGAGCTCCGTGGCGCGGTCGCGCAGCATCGAGCTGTAGCGCGCGAGCTCGGCGAGGTCAGGCCCACGCACGACGAAGTCGATGTCGTAGTTGCCGCCGCCGATGTTGAAGCTGCGCTGATTGCGCACTTGGACACGGACATCGGGCAGCGAGGCGAGCGTCTTGCGGATGCTGCCCATGACCTCGCGCTGCGTGACGTTGCCCGCGAAGGCCGCACCCGGCTCGCCGCGCAGCAACGCGCCCATGAACCTGCCTAGCGAGAAGCGTCGCTCTTCGTGCGGCGCAATGCGCACGTAGATGCTCCCGCGCGCAACCCCGCTCAAGAAGCCACCGCCGACCGTCGTCAAGGCCGAGCGCACGACCGGCATTGCGCGGACGACGCCCTCGACGTGGCGCATCACGTCGTCCATCGCCGTCACGCTAACGGACTCGGGAGCCTGGACGTTGACTTCGAACTCGCCCTCGTCGACGTCGCTCGGGATGTAGTCCTGGGGCACCAAGCCATAGAGCGGCACGACCGAAAGCATGACGAGGAGGGCCGCCAACGTGACCTTGATCGGGTGGCGCAGGGCGCGGTCGAGCACCTGGACGTAGAGGGTCTCGAGGCGGCCATCGCGGCCGTGACCGCTGTCGCGCGCCGGCTTGACGAGGCGGGCGCAGAGCATGGGCGTGAGCGTGAACGACACGAGGAGGCTCACGAGCACGGCGATCGCGGCCGTGATGCCGAACTGGTAGAGGAAGCGCCCGCTGATGCTCGACAGGAAGGAGACCGGGATGAAGATGACGACGAGGCTCAAGGTCGTCGCCATGACCGCGAGCGCGATCTCGCGCACGGCGCCGCGCGCCGCCTCGAAGGACGTGACGTCGCGCTCGTCGGCCCAGCGCTGGATGTTCTCCAGGATGACGATCGCGTCATCGATGACGACGCCGACCATGAGGACGAGGGCCAGCATGGTCACGCCATTCAGCGTGAAGCCGAGCACCCACATGGCACCGAAGGTCGTCACGACCGAGACCGGAATCGCGATGCCCGCGATCCACATCGCGCGGAAGCTGCGCAAGAAATAGAGCACCACGAGGGCGGCGAGGAGCGAGCCGACGACGAGGTGGAACTCGATCTCGTGCAAGGCCGCGCGGATGTAGCGCGACTGGTCACGGACCACTTCGGCGCGGATGTCGGACGGCAAGCTCTTGCGTAGCTCTTGGAGGTCGGCGAGCACGTCGTCGATGACGGCCACTGTGTTGGCCCCGGATTGGCGTCGCACCTCGAGGATGACGGCGGGCTCACCGTCGAGGCGCGCGGTCGAACGCAGCTCTTCGCTGCCGTCTTCGACCGTGCCGATGTCGCGCAGGCGGATCGGGACGCCGTTGCGTTCGACGACCGTGAGCTCGGCGAAGAGGCTCGGCTCGGCAAGGCGGCCGACCGTGCGCAGCGCGCGCTCGGACAAGTCGGTCGTGACGTTGCCGCCCGGACCCTCGCGGTTTTGGCGTTCGATGGCGTCGCGCACCGCCTCGACCGGCAGGTCGTAGGCCGCGAGGCGGTCGGCGTCGAGCCAGACGTTGATGACGCGGCCGAGCTGGCCGACGAGGCGCACTTCGCCCACGCCCTTGCCGCGCTCGAGGATGCGCTTGACGCGCTTGTCGGCGATTTCACTGAGCTCGCGCAAGCTGCGCCTGCCTGCGATGGCGATCGTGAGCACCGGCGTGCTGTCGTTGTCGGACTTCGAGACGATCGGCGCCTCGACCTCGTCGGGCAGGCGCCGCATCGCCTGGGCGACGCGGTCGCGTACGTCTTGCGCAGCGAGGTCGATGTCGCGATCCAAGTCGAAGGTGACGATCAAGAGCGAGGTGCTCGAGCCCGAGATCGAACGCAGCTCGTCGATGCCCGAGACGGTGTTGATCGCCTCTTCGAGCGGCGAGGTGACGCTGATCTCGACTGCCTCCGGCGAAGCGCCGGGCAGCTCGGTGCGCACGACGACGGTCGGCAGGTCGACGGCCGGATAACGATCGACGGCGAGGTTCACGTAGCCGGTG
>CALLZN010000038.1 GCA_937858895.1 uncultured bacterium
CCTCGGACCTGCCAGACTGGACGAGGCCGCCTGTACGAGTACATCACCGCCCGACGCTGCGAGTCGTAACGAGAGCAATACGTGGCTGCGCATCGCGCTCGAACTCCTCGCCCCCGAAGACCGGCGCATGATCGTGCTGCGGAGCTATGAGGAGCTCGAGTTCCACGAAATTGCCGACATGCTCGGCATTTCGACGAAGGCCGCTCAGATGCGCTTTGCGCGCGCGCTACCTCGACTCGGGCGTCGTGTCGAGGCCTTGCGAAGCGGTCGCTTTCACGACGCCTTGAACGACATGGGGTGACAGGCAAGCGCAAGGTCCTCTTGGACGTGCTATGCTGCCGCCGAGCTTGGGCACCTGAGGCCTCCAGGTGTACGAAACACGACGACGCGGAGCCTGCCACACATGAAAATGATCACCCGCCTTGCCAGCGCACTTGCGGCCCTCTTCGCGACGGCGCTTCCCGTCTTTGCCCAGCAGAACTGGGTGCTGAACGGCGACTTCGCGAGTGGCCTGACCTCTTGGACGACGAGCGGCGCTGGCGACCAACCCCTCGTCGAGAACTTCGATGTCACGGGGCTCGGCCCGACTGCGGCCTTCGGCGTCAATGCCGGTGCGCCGCTCAATTCAACGGTGCTGCCGCCCTACGTCCTGCAACAGAACCTCGTGCTGCCGGCGACTTACTTCGAAGTCCACGCCGAGCTGTGCATGGACGCGCCGGGCTTCAACAACGACGCGGGGACCGTCAGCATCTGGGTCGGTGGCGTCGAGCGGGCGCGGCACGCGTGGGGCGCCGTGGCGACGACGTCCATTTCGCGCACGGTCATCTGCGAGCGCTTCCTGCTCACGAGCGGTGGACCACAGAGCTTCGAGGTCCGTTTCGATCGGAGCTTCGCTTCGCTGCGCGGACGCACGCCGCGCCTCTACATCGACAACGTTGCGTTGCGGGTCGCTGCTGGTCCGAGCTTCGCGTTCTTTGGTGACCGCAAGCCGGGCTTGACGACCGAAGTCGCCATCCGTGGCAACCCATCGACGGCGGTTGGGGTCTTCCTCGCGCCGAAGAGCGGGCCGGCGCTCACGATTCCAGGCTTCGCCGGGTCCTTCACCCTCGATCTCGCGACGACAGTGAGCTTCTACGCTGCGGTCACGGACGCGGCTGGACGCCAGAGCGCCAAGTTCCAGATCCCTGGCAACCTCACTGCGTTGCAGGGCGTCTCCTTGTTCTACCAAGCGGTCGAAGTGTCCCAGACACCCGCGATCGGCATCGCCCACGACTACGGCTTGCAGAAGTGACGACCGAGAAGCCTCAACGCTTCGGCTTCGTCATCCGCCTCGAGGCAGACAAGATCGAGACCTACCGCCGCCTGCACGAAGCGCCGTGGCCAGGCGTCCTCGCGCGCATCGGTGCCTCCAAGATCCGCAACTACTCGATCTTCCTTGCCGAGCTCGAGCCCGAGCAACACTACCTCTTCGCCTACTACGAGTATGTCGGCGACGACCACGAGGCGGACCTGCGCGCGATGGCCGAAGACGAAGAGACGCTGCGTTGGTGGCGCGAGACGGACCCTTGCCAGCGCCCCATCGCAACCGCGAGCGCTGGCGAACGCTGGTCGCGCATGGTCGAAGTCTTCCACTTCGACGGCTCGCGCCGGGACGACGACGCTACGTCCTGACTGCGCGCGCTGAAGAGTACCTCGCCACGCTGCCATCGCCAGCGTATGCATGCGGGCTCCGCCCCCTCCCTTTCTCACCAACCACCGGAGATCTGTCACGATGACCAGTGCACACACCAAGCGCGCCTTCAAGACGAGCGCGGCCCTCCTCGCCAGCTTCCTCCTCGCGTCGACCACGATCGCCCAGACGCAACCCTGCGCGAGCGGCAACGACAGCAACAGCACCGCCTCCACGAGCATCACGGCCTTCGGCTTCGCGGGCGAGAATCGCAACGCGTGGAGCTACACACCGACCTCGTCGGTCGTCGCTCGCGGCCTGCGCATCTTCACGAAGGGCGGAGGCGCGGCCGGTCCCTTCATGTCGATCGAGATCTGGGACAACGACGCGACGACCATGCTGCCCAAGAGCCGACTGGCAGGCGGATCCTGGCACGCGCCGATGCAGGCCGTGAACGAATGGCAAGGCGCGAACCTCGACAAGGTCGTCGTTCTGTCCGCCAACACGACGTATTGGTTCGTCTGGGTCGATCCGGGCTTCAGCGCCGTGCCCGAAGAACCGAACGGGATCTTGCAGATGCCGCGTGCCAGACGCAGCGGCACCACTTGGGTCAGCGTAGCGACGCCTGGCGCCCTCAAGTTTCGGCTCTACTGCCTCCAGCTCGACGAAGTCGGCGTCGGCGTGCGCGGCTCGGCCTGCGGCGACTCGAAGGGCTCGCTCGGGACGGCGTTCACGAACCAGAGCGCGCTCCTCGGCAACAGCAACTACCGCATCGAAGGATCGGGCTTCCCGTCGGGTGCGGCGGCGCTCTTGATCCTCGGCGCGGACAAAAACTTCATGAGCGTGCCCTTCGGCGCTGTCGCGCCGGGTTGCAGCTTGAACACGGACATCGTCGTGCTCTTGACGGCTGCGTCCGGCACGGGCAACACGCGCTCCTCCACGGCAGTGGGCATCGCGTCGCATGTCTTCTTCCCGTTCCCGATCCCGACGACGCCTTCGCTGCGTGGTGCCTACATCGGCGCACAGATCGCCGTGCTGGACACAGCGTCGTCGAACGCCCTTCCCTTTGTCTTCTCCAACGGTCTCACGACCACGGTTCAATGAAAATGTCCACCCTCACTCGAAGCATGGTCACCGGACTTGCGAGCCTCCTGTGCTGCACGTCCGGCTTGTCGTCACAAGACAGTCCCACTCCGGCACCCCAAGAAAAAAAACAGCAGGTCATTCCTGCCATGAAGCTCCAGGGGATGCCGACCGCGAAGCCGCGCGTCCCCACGACCGAAGAGCTCACGAAGCTCTACGAAGAGGCGCTCGCCGAACCCTTCGTCAAGAAGGGCTCATGGATGATCGACTACGACGCCGCCCGCGCGCGCGCCAAGGAAGAGGGCAAGCTCATCTTCGCCTACTTCACGCGATCCTACGCCTATTGAGGCCCTTGCAAGGACCTGGAGAGCCGTGCGCTCTCCGATGATCGCATCGAAAAGTTCAACGCCACGGTCGTGCCCTACATGCACGTCACGACGAGGATCCCCGGCAAGAAGCACGACGACTTGCTGAAGGAAAAGGGCTTCGGCGGCTTCCCGACTCTCTGCTTCATGGACGCCGATGGCAAGGTGCTGCTCTCGCGCGTGGAGCGCACGATCGAGGGCTTCGAGAGCGCCAAGGCGATGCTCGACAGCTACGCGGCCTTGAAGGCTCGTGCCGACGCAGGCGACGAGCAGGCCGTGGACGAGTTGCTCTACACAAGGATCAAGCTCGGCAACATCACGTACGACGAAGCATGCGAGCACGCGACCAAGCTCGGCCTCGACATGACGCAAGCGTCCTTCGTCAGCGGTGACGCAGAGCTGAGCGCCGAAAAGCGCAAGGCCCTCGAGGACTTCCGCGTCTCGGCGATCGGCCGCATGGACATCGACAAGGCACGCAAGATCGTCGCGGTGCTGCGCCCAGGACTCGAGGAAGCCGCGGCCAAGCGCTACGACGCCATCCTCGTCGACATCCAGCTCGGGCAACGCATCCAGCAAGCCAGCAAGGATGCGCAGGCCAAGGGCGAGCGCATGAACCCGGACATCTGGTACGAGCTCTTCAAAGAAGGCATGCTGCCCAGCGAGCGATCGGGCTACGCCTTCTCGTACTGGAACGGTGTCGCGACTTCGGCCGAGAAGGCTGGTGACATCGAAGGCTTCGAGAAGGCCGTCGGCGGACTGCGACAGCTCTTCGGTGACGGACCGAACAAGGCCTTCGTCGAGCGCCTCGAGAAGCGCTTGGCCGAGCTCCGCGGCAGCAAGGGCTGACAGGCGCAAGCTCTCGTCGCCCTTTCGAAGCGCGGCGTTCTGTCTCGCCTTGGCGTAGCTCCGCGCGCGATCGCCGCGCGGAGAGCGCCGCGAACCGAGAATTGCACGCAATCGTGTGACGAGGATTCGATCCGTCGCCGCGGCTCGCTACAAAGGGTCGCCCCGCATCCTTTGTCAGAGCTCTCCATGATCGTAGGAATTCCGACGGAACTCGACCCCAGCGAGAAGCGCGTCGCCGCGACGCCCCGAACGGTCGTGCGTCTTTGCAAGATGGGCTTCGACGTCATCGTCGAGAAGGGCGCCGGCCACAAGGCCGAGCACCACGACCAGCAGTACATCGAGGCAGGAGCGCGCCTCGTCGAAAGCGGCAGCGCGGTCTATCAAGAAGCGGACATCGTCCTCAAGGTCAACGCGCCGACGCTCGGCGAAGCCGACGCCATGCACGAAGGGCAAGCCCTGATCGGCTTCCTCTGGCCGGCGCAGAATCGTGAACTCCTCGAGCGCCTCGCCGCCAAGAAGGTCACGGCCTTCTCGATGGATGCCGTGCCGCGCATCTCCCGCGCGCAAAAGATGGACGCGCTGAGCGCCATGGCCAACCTCGCTGGCTATCGAGCCGTCATCGAGGCGTCCAACGCCTACCCGCGCCTCATGTCGGGCCAGATCACGGCCGCTGGCAAGGTCTCGCCTGCCAAGGTCCTCGTGATCGGCGGCGGCGTCGCAGGGCTCGCGGCCATCGGCGCCGCTCGCGGGCTCGGCGCCATCGTGCGCGCCTTCGACACGCGTCCCGCGGTCAAGGAACAGGTCGAGAGCATGGGCGCCGAGTTCCTCGAGCTCGAGTTCGAAGAAGACGGCGCCGGCGAGGGCGGCTACGCAAAGGAGATGAGCAAGGCCTTCCTCGACGCCGAGATGGCCCTCTTCGCGCAGCAGGCCATGGAGGTCGACATCATCATCACGACCGCCCTCATCCCGGGCCGACCCGCGCCCAAGCTGATCACTTCGGGCATGGTCGAAAGCATGCGCGAAGGCTCGGTCATCGTCGACCTCGCCTCGCCCCAAGGCGGCAACTGCTCGCTCACCAAGCCCGGCGAGAGCTACACACACAAAGGCGTGCGCATCGTCGGCGCGACCGACCTCGTGAGCCGCATGGCCTTGCAGTCGAGCTGGCTCTATTCGTCGACCGTCGTCAACCTGCTCGAAGCCATGCTCGACGCGGAGGGTCGCTTCGCCCCCAAGCTCGAAGACGAAGTCCTGCGCGGCGCCCTCGTGACGCACGCGGGCGAGATCACTTGGCCACCGCCCAAGCTCGACATACCGCAGGACGCAACGCAGAAGAACGCGGCGCAGAACGGCGGTCACGGCCACGCGGCCGCTCGAGCCGAGGCGAGCCCAGCGAAGAGCATCGCCCTCGCCTTTCTGGCGCTCGCCGCGGCGATCGCGATCGCGCTCTACGCACCGCAGTCCTTCCTCAGCCACTTCACGGTCTTCGTCCTCGCGATCTTCGTCGGCTGGCAAGTCATCTGGAACGTGACTCCAGCGCTACACACTCCACTCATGAGCGTCACGAACGCGATCAGCGGCATCATCATCATCGGCGGCATTTTGCAGTTATCGACTTCGTCGACCGCCACCACGATCCTCGGCGCGATTGCTGTCTGCATTGCGATGATCAACATCGCCGGCGGCTTCCTCGTCACGAAGCGCATGCTTTCGATGTTCAACCGCTGAGGCCCCAACGATGAACGACAACTTCGTGACCGTGGCCTACATCGTCGCCGCGATCCTCTTCATTCTGAGTCTTGCTGGCCTCGCCAAGCAGGAGAGCGCGCGGCGCGGCAACCTCTTCGGCGTCATCGGCATGGTCATCGCGCTCGTCGCCGTGACCACGAGCAAGGCCGTCCACGGGTCTGGCTACGCGGTGCTCGCCGTCGCGATCCTGCCTGCCGTCGTCGTCGGCTCCGTCCTCGCATCGCGCGTCCAGATGACCGCGATGCCGCAGCTGGTCGCGATCCTGCACAGCTTCGTCGGCGCCGCGGCCGTCCTCGTCGGCATCGGGCAGCATCTCTCGGACCACGCTGCGGTCAGCAGCGCCGAACAGGCCATCCACGCGATCGAGATCTATGTGGGCGTCGCGATCGGGTCGATCACCTTCGCCGGCTCGATCGTGGCCTTCCTCAAGCTGCAAGGACTGGTTTCGGGTAAGCCGCTGCTGCTGCCTGGCCGGCACCTCCTCAACTTGGCAATGCTGCTCGGGACGATTTGGTTCGGCATCGACTTCGTCACAGCGGCAGATGGCGCTGGCCTCGGCCCGCTCTTGATCTGCACGGCGATCACGCTCGTCTTCGGCCTCCACCTGGTCATGGCCATCGGCGGCGCCGACATGCCGGTCGTCGTGTCGATGCTCAACAGCTACTCGGGGTGGGCGGCCGCGGCGGCGGGCTTCATGCTCTCCAACGACTTGCTCATCATCACGGGCGCGCTCGTCGGGAGCTCGGGGGCCATCCTGAGCTTCATCATGTGCAAGGGCATGAACCGTTCGCTCTGGAACGTCATCCTCGGCGGCTTCGGCACCGAGTCGGGCTCGTCGTCGGGCGCGGCGATCGGCGGCAAGCACCAGGAGATCGACGTCGCCGAGACGGCGCGGCAACTGCGCGACGCGCGCAGCGTCGTCATCGTGCCTGGCTATGGCATGGCGGTCGCGCACGCCCAGCACTCGCTCGCCGAGATGGTCCGCCACCTGCGCAGCAAGGGCGTCCAGGCGCGCTTCGCGATCCACCCGGTGGCAGGACGCTTGCCAGGTCACATGAACGTCCTGCTCGCCGAGGCAGGTGTTCCCTACGACATCGTGCTCGAGATGGAAGAGATCAACGAGGACCTGAAGGACACCGACATCGTCCTCGTGATCGGCGCCAACGACATCGTCAATCCAAGCGCCCAGGATGATCCCTCGAGTCCGATCGCGGGCATGCCGGTCCTCGAGGTCTGGAAGGCTGGCACGGTCGTCGTGATGAAGCGCAGCATGGCGAGCGGCTATGCGGGCGTGCAGAACCCGCTCTTCTACAAGGACAACAGCTACATGCTCTTCGGCGACGCCAAGACGGTCGCCGACGCCTTGCTGACAGCACTGCGGACCTGACGGATTCTTGATTGCTGCGGGCGCGAGGGCACGGGAGTAGGATCTCGCGCTTCATGAGCGACGCACCGATCATCCTCTACACGCACACCGACGAAGCGCCGGCGCTCGCGACCTTCTCGCTGCTGCCGATCCTCGAAGCCTTCGTCCACGGCAGCGGCATCCGCATCGAGACGCGCGACATCTCGCTGTCGGGTCGCATCCTCGCGAGCTTCAGCGACCTGCTGCCCGAAGGACAGCGCTTTCCCGACGCGCTCCAAGAGCTCGGCAGGATCGCCAAGACGCCGTCCGCGAACATCATCAAGCTCCCGAACATCAGCGCCTCGACGCCTCAGCTCAAAGAGGCGATCGCCGAGCTGCAGCGCAAGGGCTTCGACCTGCCCGACTACGTCGACGAGCCGACGAACGACAAGGAGCGCGCAGCCAAGGAGCGCTACGACCGCGTGAAGGGCAGCGCGGTGAACCCGGTGCTTCGCGAGGGCAACTCGGATCGCCGCGCGCCGGCAGCCGTCAAGGCCTATGCGCGCGCGCATCCGCCAAAGAACGCAGCCTGGGCGTCCGACTGCAAGGCCCAGGTCGCGAGCATGAAGAGCGGTGACTTCTTCGGCAACGAGCAGTCGGCGCTCGTGCCCGACAAGACGACGCTGCGCATCGAGCTGACCGCGAGCGACGGCACGACCACAACGCTCAAGAAGGGCATCGAAGTCGCCGCCCACGAGATCATCGACGCGACCTTCATGGACAAGCGCGCGTTGGTCGCCTTCTACGAAGAACAAGTCCGAGACGCCAAGGTCAAGGGACTGCTCTTCTCGCTGCACTTGAAGGCGACGATGATGAAGGTCTCCGACCCCATCCTCTTCGGATACGCGGTCCGCGCCTACTTCGCGGACGTCTTCGAGAAGCACGGCGATCTCTTCCATCGACACGGCATCGACGAGCGCCAAGGCCTCGCGACCATGCTCGCTGCGATCGAAGGCCTCGAGGAAGACACACGCGCAGCCGTCCTCGCCGACATCGAAGCGACCTACGCGAAGGGGCCGGCGCTCGCGATGGTCAACTCCGACAAGGGCATCACGAACCTCCACGTGCCGAGCGACGTGATCATCGATGCGTCGATGCCGGTCTTGATCCGCGACGGCGGCAAGATGTGGAACGCCCAAGGTCGCCTCCAAGACGCGAAGGCCGTGATCCCCGATCGTTCCTACGCCTCTGTCTACCAGGCCGTGATCGACGATTGTCGGACCCATGGCGCCCTCGACCCCAAGGTGCTCGGCAGCGTCTCCAACGTCGGTCTCATGGCGCAGAAGGCAGAGGAGTATGGGTCGCACGACAAGACCTTCGAGATCAAGGTGAGCGGCACCGTCCGTGTCGTCGACGCAAAGGGCGCTGTCCTGACCGAGCACCAGGTCCAGGCGGGCGACATCTGGCGCATGTGCACGACCACCGACGCTGCCGTCCAGGACTGGGTCAAGCTCGCCGTGCAGCGCGCGCGGGCGACGAAGGTCCCGGCCGTCTTCTGGCTCGACCGCGAGCGCGCACACGACGCCCGCCTCATCCAGAAAGTCGAGCTCTATTTACAGAGGCACGACACTACGGGGCTCGACTTCCCCATCCTCGCGCCGGTCGAAGCGACGCGCTTCTCGCTCGAACGCATCCGCCGCGGCGAAGACACGATCTCGGTCAGCGGCAACGTCCTGCGCGACTACCTGACCGACCTCTTCCCCATCCTCGAGGTCGGCACGAGCGCGAAGATGCTCTCGATCGTTCCCCTCATGGAAGGTGGCGGCCTCTTCGAGACCGGCGCCGGCGGCTCCGCGCCGAAGCACGTCGAGCAGTTCCTAGAAGAAGGACACCTGCGCTGGGACTCGCTCGGCGAGTTCCTCGCGCTCGCTGCCTCCTTCGAGCACATCGCCGACCGCTACAACCACGCCGGCGCGCGCCTCTTGGCGTCGACCCTCGACGCGGCGAGCGCGAGCTACCTGCTCGAGAACCGCGCGCCGTCGCGCAAGGCGACCGAACTCGACAACCGCGGCAGTCACTACTGGCTCGCGCGCTACTGGGCGCGCGCGCTTGCAGACCAGACGGTCGATGGCGCGCTCGCGGGCCGCTTCGCCCCCATGGCTGCGGCCCTCGAAGCGAACGAAGCCAAGATCCTCGACGAGATCGCCGCTGTCCAAGGCAAGCCCGTCGACCTCGGCGGCTACTACCGACCCGACCACGGCCGTGCGAGCGCCGCGATGCGGCCGAGCCCGACCCTCAACTCAATCCTCAGCGCGGCCGTAAGCGCAGCGTGAGCGGCTGGGTGCACGTACGCGCCCAAGGGATGGCCAAGGGGACGAAGCAAACAAAGGCGGCCAGCCCGGGCGGAAGGCTCGGCGCGCGTGCGGTATCCTGCTTCATATGACCAAGTCCACCCTTCGCGGCTCGTTCCTCCCCTGCCTGCTGGCCACGGCCATGTTCGCGTCCTGCGGCGGAGGCGGCGGTGGCGGCGCACCCGTGCGAGCGGTCAACGCCTTCGTCGACGTCACGAAGGATGCGGGACTCGACCTCGAGCCCCCGCTCGGAACACCAACCGGCAATGGCATCGGCGCCACCTGTGGCGACTATGACGCCGATGGCGACATCGACATCTACGTGCTGCGCGGCAAGCGCCCAGCCGTGCTCTTCCGCAACCGTGGTGATGGACGCTTCGACGAAGTCGCTGCGAACGCGGGTGTGGCCGTCGTTGGTAATTACTGCGGGCCGTCCTTCGCGGATGTCGACGGCGATGGCTTCCTCGACCTCTTCGTCTGTGGCGTCGTCGACGCGCGGCCCAAGCTCTTCCGCAATCGCGGCGACGGGACTTTCGAGGACATTACCGCGAGCAGCGGACTCCAACTGTCGGGCGAGACCTGCGCGGCGGCTTGGGGTGACTATGACCGGGACGGCGACCTCGACCTCTTCATCACGCGCTGGGAACGTCAGAACCTCACGCGCCCGACGAATGAACACTTGTGGCGCAACAACGGCGACCTGACCTTCACCGATGTCAGCGACGCGAGCTTGATCTCGCGCACGATCCGGCAGAGCACCCAAGGCGACCTGACCTTCACGCCCAACTTCGCCGACATCGACAACGATGGCTGGCCGGATCTGTTGATCGCGGCGGACTTCAAGACGAGCCGCATTTACCGCAACCAACGCGACGGGACCTTCGCCGACGTCACGACCTCGGTCATCAACGAGGACAACGGCATGGGCGCGGCGGTCGGCGACTATGACAATGACGGCGACCTCGATTGGTTCGTGTCGAGCATTTGGCACAAAGACCCGACCAACGGCTGGACCGGCAACCGCCTCTATCGCAATCGCGGCGACGGAACCTTCGAAGACGCGACCGACGAGGCTGGCGTGCGCGAAGGCGACTGGGGCTGGGGAGCGAGCTTTGCCGACTTCGACCAGGACGGCCACCTCGACCTCATGCACGTCAACGGTTGGTTCCACGACGGCTTCGAAGTCGATCGCTCGCGCCTCTGGCTCGCGAACGGCGACGGCAGCTTCCGCGAGACCGCCGAGCAGCTCGGCTTCAGCGACCGTGGCCAGGGTCGTGCGCTCATGGTCTTCGACGCGGATGGCGACGGCGACCTCGACTTCTTCGTCGACAACCTCGACAACGCGTGGAAGCTCTACCGCAACGACCTCGACAAGGGTGGCTATTTGCAGGTGCGCCTCAAAGGCTCGGCGCCGAACACGGAGGCAATCGGCGCGCGCGTCTACCTGAGCGTCGGCGCGACGACGCTGATGCGTGAGATTCAGTGTGGGTGCAACTTCCTCGCGCAGAACCCGGCCGAAGCGCACTTCGGCCTCGGCGGCGCCCAGGTCATCGACGAACTGCGCATCGTCTGGCCCGACGGCGCGCAGACCGTGCGCACGCAGGTCGCGGTGAACCAGAAGCTCGTGATCGCGCGCTGACGCGGCGTCCCCACTTCGTTCACGCTCGTCTCGGACGACCTCGTGGTGCCGTCGCCCTTCTTGACCGCGGATCAAGTTCTCGCGCTCGCGCCGGACGCGACTTCGATCAAGGCGGGGCGTGAGCTCGCGACGGCGCGACGCTGGAGCGAAACGGGCGCCGACGACGACGTGCTCTGGGGCCTCTGTCAGGGATCGGGGTCAACGCCATACCAGGTTCGCATCGAACGCAACGAGCCGGCCTTCGCTTGTTCGTGCCCGAGCCGCAAGTTTCCGTGCAAGCATGCCCTCGGCCTGCTCCTGCTCGCTGCGACAGAGGCAAACGCGATCGGCGCCGCCGAGCGCCCGGCCTGGGTCAACGAATGGCTCGAAGCGCGCGCCGCGCGTGCGGCCAAGAGTCGTGAGCGACGCGAGTCTGGCACCGGAGTCGTCGACGTCGAAGCCCGCGATCGCCGACGCTCGAAGCGCCTCGCGCGCACCAGCGAGGGCCTCGAACTCCTCGATCAATGGCTACGCGACTTCGTCCGCCAGGGCAGCGCCGCGCTTGCGCAGCAACGGAGCGACTGGAGTGAAGCGATGCAGCGTCGCTTGATCGACGCCCAAGCACCGGGGCTCGCGCGTCACGTCGCCGCCATCGACGCGGTCGTTCACGCCGCCGAGAAGAACCCACGCGACCTGCTCGCTGCCCTCGGCCGCCTCTACCTGCTCGGTGTCGCCGGCAGCGCTCGCGACCGCCTCGCCGTCGAGCAAGGCGCGGCAGTGGACCAAGCCCTGGGTATCCCGGTAGCCAAAGAACAAGTTCTGTCTGGCCCGCTGCACGATGACGCTTGGCTGGTCGCAGGACGTCGGACCCTCGCGCAAGGGCGCATCTTCACGACCGTCACTTGGCTCTTCGGCTTGCGCAGCGCGAAATGGGCACAGCTCATCGAGACGAGCCCGGCGCAAGTCGGACCCAGCGACGTCGCGCCGCTCGGCGTGACCCTCATCGGCAAGCTCGCCTTCTTCGGAGGCGCGGGCGTGCTGCGCGCGCTCTTCGACGCGCCACCGAAGATCGAGGTAGCAACGGATCTCGACCTTGCGTCGTCAGCGGCGCCCGCCTCGTGGGAACGCTTGCTCGACGCTCATGCTGCCCGCATCGCTGCCGCGCCTTGGGTCGAAGAGACGCCCTTCCTCATGCGCGCGCGTCCGCGCCTCGACGCCTTCGGCCCGGAACTCGTCGATGACGACGCGACAGCTCTGCCGTGGCAGGTCGACGACGCTGGCTACGAGGCATTTCTCGCGATCGGCGGTGGCCATCCGGTGCTCGCGATGGGCACCTTCGACGGGCAAATGCTGCGCTTGCTCGCGGTCGATGACGGCGGCCAGTTGCGCTCGCTGCCCGAGCCGCGCTCGACCGTGCAGCGCCGAGCAGGTTTGGATCCGGCGTGGGCGCGCCACCTCTTGCTCGGCACGACGAGGAGTCCGCAGCTGCCCGAGGCGCCCCACGCCGTGCTGCGCGAGGCCTTCGCAAGCTTGGGGGAAGCGAGCGACATCAGCGAAGCGACGTTGCGCGCTTGCGCTCTGCTCGCGACCGCCGAGGCGGCGGGCTGCGTTTCGAAGGCGGCGAGCACCGGAATCGACGCGTGCGGTCCCCCGACGCCGCCCACCGCTGGCGCCGCGCACGCGGCCAACCTGCAGGCCCTGCTCGCTTCTGGCTTCGACTTCTTGCTCGCCGAATGGCTCGAAGTCCTCGAAGAGCGAGGGCTCGCGCTGCCCCACGCGAGCCTGCCCACGCTGCTCGACCTCGCCACGAAGAAGTCGGAGCTGCGCCGCGCCGTGAACCGAGTCGGCGGCGTGCGCGGTCGCTGGCTCGCGCAACACATCGAGAGGTGGGCCTGGGCGCGCGGCCTCGACCCGAGGGACGATCGCGCCTGGACCGAGGGCACCATGAGCGAACGACAGGGACAGCTCGCGGCCCTCTTCGAAGTCGACGCCGATGCCGCTGCCCGTCGCTTGATCGAATCCTGGAGCGAGGCCGGCGGTGACGAGCGCGAGCTCCTGCTCGACGTCTTCGAAGCGCATCCTCCGTCGACGCTCGCCGACTTCCTGGAGACCAAGGTGCTCGGCGAACGGCGGCAGTCTCTTCGTCTCGCCGCACGCCGCGCCCTGCTCCGCATGGGCGCGAGGGACTACGCACGACGCGCCGCCGAGCGCGCCGAAGCCCTGCTCAGCGTCCATGGCACCTTGAAGAAGCGGCTCGTCATCGAGCTGCCACCGCGCTTCGAGCCGTCGTGGGCTCGAGACGGCATCCTCGACAAGCCACCACGCGGCGTCGGCGAACGAGCCTTCTGGGCTCGCCAGCTCCTCGCGAGCGTGCCGCTCTCCCATTGGTGTGAGCGCTTCGGCGTCAACGCGAAGACCCTCATCACCTGGAACCGCGACGAGCATTGGCAGGACCTGATTCACGCTGCGTTTTGCGACGCGCTGCTCGCGATGCCCGACGGCGAAGCTGCCCTGCCCTTCTTCGCTGACCGCGGGCCCACCCAACCCGAGGAAGAGGTCGTGCTGGACACCATCGCCCGTGAACAGCTCCGCTGTCTCGCGCCCGATCGAGCAGGCGCCTTCCTCGACGGCTTGCTCACGACGGAGCGCGGTCGCATGACTTGCCTGCGGGTCGTCGACGCTGGCATCTTGCTGCCCGTGACCCGAAGCGCGACGCGCCTGGCCGATGTCCTCGTCGCGAGCGCCGGACGAACCTCGAACCTGCGCCTGCGCGCGCGCGCCGTACAGGCTTCCGAGATCCCACGCCTCATCGAACGGCTCGGCAGCGACCGCGAGCTGAGCTCTGCCCACGAAGACTTCTTGCGCGTGCTCGAAGCTCGACGAAGCTACCGCGACATCCCGACGGAATGACCATGACCGAAGTCCTGCGCCAACACGCCGAAGTCGCGTTCGCCGATGAACTCGAGGCCCTCATCGCCCACGACCAGCGTCCGCGACCGCCTCAATGGAAACTCTCGCCGTGGGCCGTCGTGGACTACATCATTGGAACGACGCTACCGGACGGCACGACGATCAGCGCCAAGTACATCGGCGATCGACGACGCATCGAGATCGCGGTCGCGACCCTCGCTACCGATCGAGCCCTCTTGCTGCTCGGCGTGCCCGGTACGGCCAAGAGCTGGGTCTCCGAACACCTCTGTGCCGCGATCTGCGGCGACTCGACCCGCCTCATCCAGGGAACGGCCGGCACGCCCGAAGAGTCGCTGCGCTACGGCTGGAACTACGCGCGCCTCTTGGCCGAAGGACCGAGCCGCGCGGCCCTCGTAGAGAGCCCGCTGCTCCGAGCCATGGAAGAGGGTCGCCTCTGCCGCATCGAAGAACTGACCCGCATCCCCGCCGACGTCATGGACACGCTCATCACGATCCTGTCCGAGAAGACGCTGCCGATCCCCGAGCTCAGGACAGAGGCGCAGGCCGTGCCGGGCTTCAATGTCGTCGCGACCGCCAACAATCGCGACCGCGGCGTCAACGAAGTCTCGAGCGCGTTGCAGCGGCGCTTCAACGTCGTGGTCCTTCCGCTTCCGGCCACCCTCGACGAGGAGGTCGAGATCGTCCGCACGCGCGTCGACGCTCAACGACGCGCCCTCGAGCTGCCGGCCGAAGCACCGGCGCTCGAACAGATCCGTCGCGTCGTCGCCGTCTTTCGTGAACTGCGCAACGGCATGACCGAAGACCAGAAGGCCAAGGTCAAGAGTCCGAGCGGCACGCTGAGCACGGCCGAGGCCATCAGCGTCCTGACCGGCGGCCTCGCGCTTGCGGGACACTTCGGCGACGGCACGATCTCGTCGGCCGACCTTGCGTCAGGCATGGTCGGCACGATCGTCAAGGACCCCGTTCAAGACTCCCAAGTCTTCCGCGAGTATCTCGAGACCGTCGTGAAGGAGCGCGACGGTTGGAAGGACCTCTACCGCGCTTGCCGCGAGCAGCTTTGATGTCTTGAAACGAAGATGAGCGACATGCGACACGATCACGAAGCGCTGCGAGCCCTGCTCGCGTCCAAGAAGAAGGCGCGGCCCAAGCAGCGCCCATGGCTCGACGTCGAGACGCTGCCGCCGCTCGTTGGTGACGACGATCAGGCGCTCGGCCCCGAGGCCGTGGAGTGGTTGCTCGCGACCCAAGAAAAGCACAAGGCGATCGAGGCCGCCGGCGATGTCGCCCCTTGGCTCGAGGCCTTCGAAGCGCAGTCGGCGCGTACCTTCGCGCTCGCGATGCTCGAACGTTGGATCGCTTCGCCGCAAGACGCGAAGGATCGCTTCGCCTTGACCTTCGCAGGCCTCTTCGGCGGCGACTCGATCATCGATGTCTTGCTGCCGCGCATCCAAGGCTGGTGCGATCAGAGTCGGCACAAGCTCGCCGAGTATGCAGCCGACGCGATCGCGCTGCTCGGTAGTGATCGATCGCTGGCCGCCCTCGACGCCCTGCGCACGCAGTTTCGACGGCGCTACAAGAACGTGGGCGCAGCGGCGAATCGCGCCTTCGAGCGCGCAGCGAGCAAGCGCGGCATGTCCACAGACGAGCTCGGCGACCTGGTCATGCCGACGCATGGCTTCGACGAGGAAGGCACGCGCCTCTTGGAGTGGCAGGGCGCTGCGGTTCGCGTCGAGATCGGAGTCGACTGCAAGCTGGCCTTCCATGGCGTCGATCAAGACGAGGGTAAGGACTGGAAGAAGCTACCAGCCTCTGCGCCTGCCGAGGTACATGCCGACGTCAAGGCCATCGCCAAGGACTTGCGCACGACCTTCAAAGCGCAGACGCAGCGCCTCGAACAAGCGCTCGTTCGCAGTCGTCGCTGGCCCAAGGCGCGCTTCGAGGAGGTCTTCTTGAAGCACCCGATCGGTCGCGTCTTCGCGTCGAGGCAGGTCTTCGGTGTCTATGGCAAGGACGGCGCGCTGCTGCGCTGCCTGCGCCGCTACCCCAACGGTATCCTCGCCGATGCGGCGGGCCAGATCGACGACATCGAGGAGCCCGACCTCGCCTTCGGCTTCGTCCACCCGCTCGAACTCGGCGCCGAAGCCAGCACGGCTTGGAAGGAGCACTTTGCACGCGCGAAGACGCAGCAGCTCTTTCCTCAACTCGAACGACCCGTCGTCCTCCTCGAAGCCGCGCACGAGAACCGTCGCAAGATCGATGTAGCGTGCGGTCACAAGCTGAGCGCGGGGACCTTCCGAGGTCGCGCCGAGCGCCTCGGATGGCAGCGTGGCTCGGTCGTCGACGCGGGTGGCGTCCCGAGTTTCTACAAGGACTTCGCGGAGAGCGGTGTCGAGGTCGAACTCGAGATCGAGGGCTACTACATCTCGATCGATCCGATGGAGCAGGTCGAGCTCGGCGCGGCGCGCTTCGTCCGCGCAGGCAGCATCGCGCGCGGCGGCTACACCTACGACGTGCCCGGTGACGATGACCCGCGCGTCCTGCGCTTTGGAGAAGTGCCGAGCATCCTCTACTCCGAGGCGCTCGCCGACCTGCGCACGATGATCGGCGCGGCGCTCTCGTGAAGACGACGATCTTCGGCGTGCGCCACCACGGTCCGGGCTGTGCACGCAGCCTGGCCGAAGCGCTCGACGAACTCGAGCCCGACTGCGTTCTGATCGAAGGCCCCCCCGAGGCCGACGCCCTGCTGCCGCTCGCCGTGGATGCAGGCTTCGAGCCGCCGATCGCGATCCTCGTGCACGCGGTCGACGAACCGAATCGCGCGGTCTTCTATCCCTTCGCGGACTTCTCGCCCGAGTGGCAGGCTCTGCGCTACGCGCTCGGCCGAGGGACGGAGTTGCGCTTCTGCGACCTGCCCTGCTCGTTGCGCCTGCGCGCGCCGCAAGACGACGAGGCGATCGCTAAGTCGAGCCCGACCGAAGCGCACGATCCCCTCGCCGAGTTCGCGCGCGCCGACGGCTACAGCGATAGTGAACGCTGGTGGAACGACCGTATCGAGGAGGTCGGCGGCGGCGCGCCGCTCTTCGCCGCCATCAAGAGCGCCATCGACGAGCTACGCCGCGAACTCGCGATGACCGAGAGCGACGAGACCTTGCAGCGCGAAGCCGCCATGCGACAAGGGCTGCGCCAGGCCATGCGGGATGGCTTCGAGAACATCGCCTTCGTGTGCGGCGCGTGGCACGCACCAGCCCTCGACCTCGAGCACGCGCCGAGCGCGAAGGACGACAAGACCTTGCTGCAGGCGGCCAAAGACGCCGTGCAACAGCGCAGCAAGGTGCGCGCTACGTGGGTGCCTTGGACCTACCGCCGCCTCACGAGCGCGAGCGGCTACGGCGCCGGGGTCGTCGCACCGGGCTGGTACCGCCACCTCTTCCAGAGCGGCGAGGATCCGATTCCGAGTTGGATCGTGCGGGCAGCGCGCATCTTGCGGAAGCAGGACCTCGACGCCTCGAGCGCGAGCGCCGTCGAAGCGACCCGCCTCGCGCAGACTCTCGCCGCGCTGCGCGGGCGACCGCGACCAGGCTTGCCCGAGTGCCTCGAGGCCATCCGCGCTGTATTCGCTGGCGGCGAAGAGACTTGGCTCACTCTGCTCGAGGATCAGCTCCTCGTCAGCGACCGCCTCGGCACGGTACCTGACGCAGCGATCGACGTTCCACTCGAACAAGACATCCGCGCCCGGCAACGGTCACTCCGCCTGCCCGCGCGCGCAGAAGAGAAGATCGTGGTCCTCGACCTGCGAGAGGCGATCGGGCGTGAGCGCAGCGTGTTGCTCCACCGCCTGCGCGCGCTCGGCATTGACTGGGGGCGCGTCGAAGAGCACGACCGTGGCAGCGGCACCTTCAAAGAGGCCTGGCGTCTGCGCTGGCGCCCCGAACTCGCGGTCGCGATCGTGGATGCTTCGACCTACGGCAACACAGTCGAAGCGGCCGCGCACGCGCGACTGTGCAAGGACGGCCGCAACGCAAAGAGCGTCGACGAGCTCGTCGTCTTGCTGCAGACCGCTCTCGAGGCGGCGTGCACGAAGGCCGTCGATTCTCTGCTCGAACGCCTGCGGGACGCGGCGGCGACGACCCACGATGTCTCGGTCCTCCTTGCCGCAACGCCACCGCTGTGCCGCATGTGCCGCTACGGAAGCGCGCGAGCCGTCGACCAGGCAGCGCTCTTCGAACTCGCGCGTGGTCTCGCCACTCGGGCGCACGTCGCGCTGCCGAGCGCCTGGAGTGGCATCGACGACGACGCAGCAGCGCGACAGGCAGTCCTGCTAGGCGCCCACCACGCGGCGCTCGCCTTACTCGACGACGAGGAAACGCTGGCGGGCGAGGTCGCAACCCTCCCACCCATCCCGGTCTTAGTCATCGTGCCCGGCTTGCT
>CALLZN010000039.1 GCA_937858895.1 uncultured bacterium
CACGTGTTACCTATGTCCCCGGACAAAAGTGTTACCCATGTGCCGGGTTGCACCGTGCTGTTCACGCCGGCTTTCGTCGACATCCAGGTGAATGGACAACAAGAGTTCCGCGTGCAAGGACCATTCAAGAGCGGTCGTTTTGGTTGCTACAACTTCTCGCAGAGCGGGATGGAGTTCCAGTTCCCGGTGCAGGGCAGCTTCGTTGAGTTCGGTCAAGCGTGTGCGGGTACCGTCGGGTCGCCGTATCTCTTCACGCCGGTCACGCCCTACTTCGGCGAGAGGATGCCGCTCGTCCTCGGTACCATCCCATCCACTGGGCCAGCTTTGCTCTTCCTTGGTTTCTCCAATACGAATTGGGGTGCATTCAATCTGCCGCTCGACTTGTCGCCACTTGGAGCCAGAGGTTGTTCGCTCTTTTTCAGCGGTGACGTCGTTCAGGCCATGCCCAACTACAAGGGAACCGGCTTCCTCGACTTCCAGCTGCCGACGGTCTTTCTGCCTGCGACGACCTTCTACGTCCAGGGAGCGGCCATCGACGCATCGGCGAACGCGCTCGGCATGATCTTCTCGAATGCCGGGACCGTCACCGTCGGAGTGCGCTGAAGTTTGCCACAGTCGCTCATCGGTGGAGCCTTGCCGCGGGGTCGGTCGAGCTGTTGAGGACGTTTCAGTGGTGGCCCCAGGCACGGCAGCCACCATATCTCTCACACTCTGTGAGAGAAACGCGGGGGTGCTGTGCACGAGGTATGCCGCGCATGTCGGGGAACCAGGCCCGAAGGTCGGACGCCCTCACTCGTGACGCAGCAAGCCACCGTGCATAAGTAGCCAAGTCCCGGCGCGATGCTGGCGCTGGCGCCTCGCCTGCGCGATTCTTCGTGCGGACGACTTTCCGTCCACGCGGGTGCGCCGCGGGGCCGAAAGCTGGAAGGCGCTGCATGACCGACTCGAATCCCAAAGCGACGCTGCTGCTCTGGACCCTCTTCGTGGGGCTCGTGGCTGGCTTGGTCTTGCTTCGGCCCTGTGATGTCGCGCCGCCGCCTTGGGACTACGCCGAGCTCGCGCCGATCGAGGACGCGGCTGCAGGTAATGGGCCGCGGCAAGCGACGGTCAGCGACGCGAGCGCTGCGGGCCACGACCTCGACGCGACGGCGGCGGCGCTGCAGCTCGAGCTGCGCTTGACGCCGCGCGCGGGCTTGATCGAGGACGAGGCTGTCTACGGCAGCGAGACCCTCTTGGTGCGCAGCTTCGCATCGCTCCAAGAGGGCGGACAGGTCATGCGTCGCGAGCTGCCGTGTCGCGTGCGGGCGATCGCCGGTGTGCCGGGGACCTACGAGCGCTGGGTCGACGGCGACACGAAGTGCACGGGGTTGCCGCGCGGTCGCATGCTGCTGCGCTTCGAGCGAGAAGGCGGTCTCGTGACCGAGCGCCTCCTGCGCCTGCCGCGGCGGGAGCCGGTCGACATCGACTGGGCTGTGTCGGGGAAGGTGCGTGGGCGCGTCTTCGGTGACCAGGGTGAGGAGCTCGGTCAAGGCGCCCTTGCCGGGGTCGGGGTCGAGGCCGAGGTCGAGGTCGCGGGCCGCAGCGTCGCCTGTGCGCCCGATGGGAGCTTCGAAGTCGCTGGTCTCGTCGCCGGTTCGAGCGTGCCCATCCTCGTGCGAGCCAAAGGGCGTGCGCTCCAGATCGAAGCCATCGAAGTCGCTCCGGCACCGATGGAGCTGCGCTTTTATCTGGCACCCGCGTGGCGGCTGCGCATGACTGCACCCGAGCTCCAACCGTCCGCGCTCGCCGTCGTGCCGGCTTCGCGCGAGGACCGGGTCTTTCCCTATCACGCGCTGCGCTTCGTGAGCTTGGGCCGCGGGCGCTTCGAGGTCGACGGCCTGCCGCTCGGCCAGGACGTCGGCATCGCGGCGCTCGGCGCGTTGCGCGTCTCGGCGGCCATGACCACAATGCGCGCACCTGCGACC
>CALLZN010000040.1 GCA_937858895.1 uncultured bacterium
TCCTGCACCAGGTCCTCGGCGCGGTCGCGGTCCCAGCAAAGGCGGTAGAAGAAGCGCCAGAGCGGCGCTTCGAAGCGGCGCACGATGCGATCGAAGGCCTCGCGATCACCGCGTTGGAAGTCGAGGAGGAGGTCCCTGTCGACGAGGTCGGCATCGTCACCGGCTAGCTCGTGATCTGCTAGCTCGTTACCGGCATCGAGGCTCGCGCCATCGCGGCCTTGCGGGCAGTCGTCGTGCTCGCCCGGCTCGGACCCGTCACCAGGTTCTCGCGGTGGCCGATCAGCGCTTTCGTCCATGGCCGTCTCCCATCTCTCTGCGCTCTCTCTCCGCAGGTTTCGCTCGTCGAGCTTACCCCATCCCATCGGCGATCTGGCCCATCGGTCGTGTGGCGGCCGCAATCGGAGGGACCGCGCGTCGAACGGTGCGAGTCGATGGCGGTTCAGAGGCGATTGAGAGGTTCTGCCGGAGCAGGAGCCCGCAAAATCGTGATTTCGCGCTGCAGCTCCCCGACGTGGCGGATGCGAACTCGGTGGAAGGCCGCTGGGACCGCGGCTTCGAGGCGCTCGGCCCACTCGATCGCGACCACGAAGCCCTCGCGCAGGTAGGCCTCACCGCCGTCGGCGAGGAAGTCCCGGCTGCGGCCCGCGAAGTAGGCATCGACGTGGAGCAGGGGCTTGTCGCCCTCGTGCTCGATCATGAGTAGGTAGGTCGGACTGCGCACCTCGGAGGGGTCGTCGACGCCGAGTCCCTCGGCGAGCCCACGGACGAAGACGGTCTTGCCGGCGCCCAGCTCGCCTTCGAGGACGATGCCGTCGCCGGGCTCGAGGAGCGCGCCCAAGCGTCGGCCGAGGTCGCGGGTCGCTTCCTCCGATTCGGTCACGAAGGTCGTCCCAAAGAGCGCGTCCGAGCCCGCACCGAAGTCGTGGACGTAGCCCGTGGGACGGCGCTCGATCAGGTGTCCTGTCGTATGGCGAAGACGGATTCCCGGACCGGCGTCGACGACGCCGACAGATCGTGCGCCCAGCAAGGCCGGGTCGGCGAGGACCGCAGCTGCCGCTTCGGGGCGCACGGCGAAGAGCAGTTCGTAGTCCTCGCCGTCGGTCAAGGCCGCCTCGACACGGTCCTCCACACCCGCCGTGTCGTCGTGCAGCGGCAGCGCAGCGATGTCGACGACCGCCCCGAGCACGGCGCCACCCGCCCCATCGCGACTCGCGTCGAGCAGGCGACCGAGGTCCAACAAGAAGCCATCGGACACGTCGATCATCGCCGCCACCTCGTGATGGCCCGCGAGCCGCTCACCAAAGTCGAGGCGTGGCTCGAAGCGCAAGTGGCGACCAGAGGCGAGGCTGCCACCGAGCGGACCCGACACAAAAAGTCGGTCGCCGACACGAAGCCCGCTGCGTCGAATGGGTCGCCCAACCCTGGCTGTGCCGAAGGCCGTCAGCGAGAAGACAGCCGGCCCGTCGACGACCGCGAGGTCACCGCCGACCCAGCGCGCGCCGCGCGCCTGCACCGCTGTCGCCAGCGCACGGTAGAAGCGATGCCGCAGGTCCTCACCCCAAGCCCCGCGCCGAAAGACCAGGGTCGCGACCACGTGCGTCGGCCAGGCCCCCATCGCAGCCAAGTCCGAGAAGTTGCGATGCACGAGCTTGCGCGCCACATCCTCGACGCTCGCGCTCGCCGCCTCATAGTGGCGCCCTTCGACGACCGCGTCGCTCGTCACGAGCAAGGTGCCCGCGACTTCGATCGCTGCGCAATCGTCACCAGGCACCGAGAGCGAGTTCGGGTCGTCGTCGCCGAGCAAGCGGCGCAAGAAGCGATGGTCTTCGAGTTCAGACATGCACGGCGCACACCTTCACATGCGCAGCAACACACGATAGCGAATGGCTTCCCGCGCGACGATGCCCACGCTTCGGGAGTCCGGCCACTCCGAGGTAGCGAGGTCGACGAACAGGATGTACTGCCCGGGTGCAAGCGTGACGCTCGACAAGCGCTCGGGCAGGCGCCGTTCCGGCGGGAAGCGCAGCACCTCGCCTTGCGGCGTGACCGCACGCCAACGCTGGTCTTCGTCGCTCTCGAGGCGGTCGCCCGGAATCGCAGCAACCCGTGCAAAACAAGTCTGGCCTTCGTGCTCCCACCACACGAGGGTCGAACGCTGGATGGCATAGGCAGGGTCGATGTCGAGGATGAGCCGCGCTTGACTCGCACCCTCATAGATGGCGGCCAGCGCTGGCGTGACCACGGTCGTCATGCGGTAACGCCGGAAGACACCGATGTACAGCGCGAGCGCCAGCACGCCATAGAGGGTCCAATGCAGAGCGCGCCGCAGCCGCTTCTGCCGACCCGCCGGGCTTGAGTCTGCTCGGGAGGCCATGCGTCAGGAGCCGAGCTTGGCCAACAGATCGGCGACGACCGCGCGCGGATCCGCGGCCGAGGCGACCGCGCTCTGGACGGCGACGCCATGCACGCCTTGGTCCAGCACCTCGAGGACGTTGCCGCCGTGGATACCACCGAGGGCCAGAACCGGCAGCGCCGAGCGCCGGCTCAGCGTGCGAAGACCTAGCAAACCGAGCGGCGGCGCGGGTGCCATGCCGCGCTTGCGCACCAGGAAGACCGGCGAGACGATCACGAAGTCGGCCCCCTCGTCCTCGGCGCTTGCGAGCTGCCGCTCGTCGTGCACGGAAGCGCCGATCCACGCGTCGGCACCGAGCTGTGCTCGTGCGCTGCGGATCGAAATCGAGGCATGACTCAACTGCACGCCGTCGTAGCCCGCAGCGCGACAGACATCGACGCGGTCATTGACCAAGAGCAAGCTCTCGGGACCAGGGAGGGCCGCGCGCAAGCTCGGCGCGAAGTCGACGAGGTGGCGCGCGAACGACGCCTTCTCCCGCAACTGGAAGCCACGCAGCCCGGCCTGAGCTGCCAGGTTCAAGCGTCGGACGAGGTCGTGGTCGAGCCCAGTGCCGGGACTGATCCAGAGGAGCCGCGGCGGAAGGCGCCGGGCATCAGCCATGCTTGCTCGCGCCCCCCGCGTCGCCTTCGTCCGTGTTTTCGCCCTCGGAGCTCGACCGCGCAGCCTCGTCGTCCGTGGCCGGCAACTCGAGGAAGTAACCGAGGTCACGCAGCAGCGAACGAAATTCGACGGCGCCCATGCTCGGCCCGAGGCGGAGGTCGTCCTCGTCGCCGACGCAAACCTCGCGCACGCGCTTGTGGGCGAGCACGCGGTGCAAGACCTCGCTCTTGGTCGCGAGGATGCGCCCACCGTTCGTGAGGCGCAGCGCACCAGCGCGCGCAGCCCAGTCCTCGAGGTTGAAGCGCACATTCTGCGGAAGCGGCGTCCGACAACGCAGCGTCAGGACCTCCAGGATCTGACCGAGGCCCATGCCATCGGCGAGCGCCGAGCGCAGCGACTCCTCGCAGAGCAAGAAGCGATAGAGACGGTCCGAGGACAGGCGCTTCGCGAAGCGGTCGAGCTTGTGCACGAGCGGCCAGACATCGCTGTCGGGGAAGAGCAGGACCTCGAAGTCGGGGTTCACGACGAGGGTCGAGCGCGCACCTTCGGCCGCCTGGGCAGGACTGCCCTGGAGTAGGGTCGCGCCGATGCGCGAGAGCCGCAAGGCGACCGGGTGGCCTTGGTCGAAGCCGAGGTCGACGATCCCGAGCGGATGCAAGCGCCGACGCAGCCAATCGAAGAGGTGCCAGGCGAGCTTCTTGAGATCCTCGCGCATGACGAAGCGCCCCTCGCGCCGTTCGCGATCGAAGTGCTCACGCACCCCGAGCTCGTCCATCTGCGCGACGTAGGCATTGCGCGCGAGAAACGGCACGTGCATCGCGTCGTACCAGCGCTCGGGCTCGAGGCGACGCAGCAGGCGGACGACGATGCGGCGCAAGCGCTTCTGGTGGAAGGGATCGCCGCCGCTTCCGTGCACGTCCTCGATCGCGAAGGCCAGCAGGTCGCGCAGCTTGTCCTCGAGCCCCTGCGCTTCGAAGCCCCGGCCGGCCTCGCTGAGGCGCAGGGTCCGCTCGCCGGTCGCGTCGATCAAGTGGCGCTTGCGCGCGAAGCGGTCGACGAAGTCGAAGACCGCGTCGACGTCGTCGGCGCTCGCTTCCTCGGCGACGAGCTGCGAGACCATGCGTTTTTTTGTGGCTTGGAAGATCTCGCCCCGCACCGTGAAGCGCACACCGTTCTCGTCGACGTAGCGCAGGTAGCGCATGAGGTTGGTCGCCAGGTCGACGCCAGCCACGTGCTCATCCGCCGGCAGCACGTTGTGCCGGGCCGCGTGCTCGCGCAGCCGCACGAGGGTCACGTCCTGGAAGACGACGAAGCAGACGTCGTCGCCATGAATGCCATAGCGCGCGAGGTCGAAGCGGACGAAGCGTCCGAGCAAGGCGTCGCCGAGCACCTTGGCCGTGTCCTCTTGATCGAAGAGCTCGGCGTCTCCGTGCGTCGCGACCCACGCGCTGCGTGGCAAGAAGCCACCGAAGCGTCGCGTCGCGACGTCGACGAGCTCGCGCAGCTCCGGCGCGAGTCGTCCGATGCGCTTCTCGATCGCGACCGGCTGCAAGAAGAGCTTGTAGGCTTGGCGCGCGTGCTGCTTGGCGCGGTCCGCGCCGCCGTCGGGCCCCGCAGCGGGCTTCGCGAAGTGCCGCTCTTCGAGCCAACCCTTGAGCGTCAACGCCGCCGGCTCGCTGAGCACCGGTATCCAGGCACAAGGCGGCGCGTCCTTCAGGCCGCTGCCGCCCTCGCGCTCGCGGCCACGCGAGGTCTCGTCCTCTTGGTTGCCGTCGCCAACCCAACGCGCGAAGAGCTCGGCGACCTCGTGCGGCACGGCGAGCAAGGGCTCGTCGAGGCGCTCGACGCGGTTATCTTCAACGCGAAAGAGCAAGCCCGATCGCTCGAGGGCTTGGACCTCGCGTTCGACTTCGATCGCCGCGCGTGCGGCGCGCGCTTGGACGAGGTCGCGATACGGGACGCAAGCGTCGTCGCGCTCGAGCACGCGTCGCAGGATGTCCCGCGACAGCTCGGGCAGCAGCGCGAAGCGCGCCCGCAGCTCGCCCTCGTCGCTCATCCGCGCCTCGAGCGGCGCGGTTGCCCCGTTGACCGAGACCTTCCACTCACGCTGCAGCGCGTGTCTTTCGTCCTCACCGAGCAAGGACAACAATGTCGACAGCTGATATCCGACCATCAGCTCGCTCCCCCCCGAAGCCCTGCACTTGCACTGTCCCGGATCTCGTATCCGTAGCCTTGTTCGGTCAAGAAGCGCTGCCGCTTCGAGGCATAGTCTTGGTCCTTCGTCCCCGAAGTGACGATGGCGTAGAAAAGCGCCTTGCCACCGCCCTTCTTGGGCCGCAGCACGCGACCGAGGCGCTGGGCTTCTTCTTGGCGCGAACCGAAGGCGCCCGAGATCTGGATTGCGACGTTGGCGTCGGGCAGGTCGATCGCGAAGTTGCCGACCTTGGAAACGGCGAGCCGCGTCAGCGAGCCATCGCGGAAGGCCGCGTAGAGACGCTCGCGTTCTTTGGTCGGGGTCTTGCCCGTGATCAGCGGCAGTTCGAAGCGGCGCGCGACCTCGTCGAGCTGCTCCAAGTACTGGCCGATCACGAGGACGCGGTCGCCCGCGTGTTCTTCGAGGAGCATGGCGACCACCTTCAACTTGTCGGGGTTGCAACTCGCGATGCGCGCGGCGTTGCGCGCATCGGCGTCGAAGTAGCTCCGCGCCGTCGCCGCCGGCAGTGGAACACGGATCTCGATGCAGCTCGCGCCGGCGATGTGCCCGCTCGCTTCGAGTTCCTTCCACGGCACCTCGTAGCGCTTGGGACCGATGAGCGAGAAGACATCGCCCTCACGACCGTCTTCGCGCACGAGCGTCGCGGTCAAGCCGAGGCGGCGGCGAGCTTGGAGTTCGGCCGTCGCACGGAAGACAGGTGCCGGCAGCAGGTGGACCTCGTCGTAGATCACGAGCCCCCAGTCGTGAGCCCGAAAGAGCTCGAAGTGCTCGAAGTCGCCGTCCTTCTCCTTGCGCCACGTGAGGATCTGGTAGGTCGCGACGGTCACCGGCCGCACCTCCTTGAGGTCCCCCGTGTATTCACCGACCTCGTCCTCGCGCAGTGTGGTCTTGTCGAGGAGCTCGCGCTTCCACTGCCGCACGGCCACCGTGTTGGTCGTGAGGACGAGCGTCCAAGTCCGAATGCGGTCGAGGACCGCGAGCCCGACGACGGTCTTGCCGGCCCCACACGGCAAGCAGATGACGCCGCTGCCACCCTGCACGCTGCCACCCGCCCAGAAGATGCGCGCCGCCTCGCTCTGGTAGCCGCGGAGCGCGAAGGGCTGGCCGGCGAGTGTCGTCTCGCGCAGCGCGAAGTGATCGAGCTGCTCGCCCTCGCGATAGCCGGCGACGTCTTCGACGGGATAGCCGAGCTCCATGCAGGCCTGCTTGAGCAGGCCGCGCTTGCCCTCTTCGACGATGAAGCTGCCTTCCGGACCGTCGCGCAGCAGCGGGGCAACGCTGCGCGCGCAAGCGATGTCGCCGAGGCGGCGCATGTCGCTCGAGCGCAGCAGGAGCCGGTCGGCGTCCCGCTCGAGACGCAGCAGCCCGTAGCGTGCATACCAATCACGAATCTCGGCCTCGAGGTTCTTGGGCAGGGGGAAGCGACTGCGCGCCGCGAGTCCCTCGAGAAGAAAGTCGAGCTCGAGGCCCGCCGCGGCAGCGTTCCAGATCGACACATCCGTGATGCGATAGAAGTGGACGTGCTCCCGCGCCTTCTCGAGCTCGGCGAAGCGCGCGAGGAAAT
>CALLZN010000041.1 GCA_937858895.1 uncultured bacterium
CTCTGGAAGCCGACGTCGTAGATGTGGAAGCCGAGGTGCATGAACTTGCGCTCGAGATGCAAGAAGGGAAAGTCTCCGTCGACGGGCACGTCGGCGAGCTTGACCATGCCGACGATCATCAGCGGCGCGACTTCGCCAGCGGCGCGAGCGATCGCCAAAATGACGCCGGTCAGGATACCGGGCCCCGCCGCTGGCAGGACGACCTTCCAGGTCGTCTCGAACTTCGTGGCGCCGAGCGCGAGGCTGCCCTGGCGCACGATCTTGGGCACCGCCGCGAGGCCTTCCTCGGTCGCGACGATCACGACCGGGACCGTCAGCAGGGCCAGGGTGAGGGCAGCCCAGAAGACGCCGCCCGTCCCGAAGGTCGGCGTCGGGAGCGTGTCGCTGAAGAGGAGGGCATCGATGCTGCCACCAATCAGGTAGACGAAGAAGCCGAGCCCGAAGATGCCAAAGACGATCGAGGGCACGCCGGCCAGGTTGTTGACCGCGATGCGCACGACGCGGACCACGAAGCCTTCTTTGGCATACTCACGCAGGTAGAGCGCGGCGAGGACCCCGAAAGGCGTGACGACGAAGGTCATCAAGAAGACCATCAGCACGGTCCCGAAGATGGCCGGGAAGATGCCACCCTCGGTGTTGGACTCGCGTGGGTCGTCCCAGACGAAACCCCAGAGTCGCGAAGCGTAGATCCCGATCTTGTCGAAGAAGCTCGCGGCGTTGGGGCGAAGCGCGTGCAGGATCGTCGCGACCGGCAGCGTGATCGTCGTGCCGGAGCCCGTCTCGAAGGTCGCGCTGCTCGTGGACCAAGCCGCGCGCTTGGCACGCAGCTGCGCGCTCAGCGCTTCGTTTTGTGCTTCGATGCGGACGAGGTCTGCCCGTGCCTGTTGCAGGTCGCTGGCGACGTCGTCTCCAGCGAGAGCACGCGCCTCGAGCTGAGCAACTCGTTTCTTGATCGCTTGCAGAGCCTTCGACGGTTTCTTGACCTCGCCGTTCTCGAAGGCGTCGACCGTGCGCCCCTCTTCGCGTTTGCGTGCGATCTCGGCTTCGAAGGCCTGCCACAGGGCTGCACCCTCGGCCGGGACGGTTTGTCCTTCGCGCGTGAGGCGGATCAGGCGGCCGTAGAAGTTGCCATCGCTGCGCCGCTCGAGCAGCGCGAGGTCGTCGGGCTCGCTGCGCTTGCTGATCTCGTTCTCGGGGACCCAACGGAAGTCTTCGCTCCCGTAGATCTCACGCGTCGCGAGGCGCACGCTGACGCGCTGCGCAGCTTCGGCTTCACTGTCCTGTGACAGGTCGCGGATGTCTTCGCGGCCATGGACCTCGCCCCAGAGCCGCGTGCCGTCATTCAGCGTCAACTCGCTGATCGAGCGCGGCCAGAAGTAGCCCATGCCCATCCAAGCGAGGAGCAAGAGCAGGCCAGCGATCATCAGGATGTTGAACGCGAGGGCTCCGCCGGCCAGCCACGTGAAGACCTTGCCCGCTACTTGTGTCCGCCTACTCGTCCGACCAAAACCCGGCCCCTCTTGGGTGTGTGGCGAAAAGTCGTTCGTGGACATCAGAGGCTCGCGTAGCGCTTGCGAAGTCGAATGCGCACGACCTCGGCCAGCGTGTTGATGAGGAAGGTCAAGCCGAAGAGCAGCAAGGCCGTCAAGAAGAGCACGCGGTAGAGCGTGCCGCCGACCGGCGCTTCTGGGGCCTCGGTCGCGATGTTCGCGCTCAGCGTCCGGAAGCCGTTGAAGGCGTTCCACTCCATGATCGCGGTGTTGCCGGTCGCCATGAGGACGATCATCGTCTCGCCGATCGCGCGGCCGAGGCCGACCATCGTCGCCGAGAAGATGCCGGGGCTCGCCGTCGGGAGCACGACGCGCGTCACGGTCTGCCAACGGTTCGCTCCGAGAGCGAGGCTGCCCGCCACAAGGTTGCGCGGCACGTTCGAGAAGGCGTCTTCGCTGATCGAGAAGATGATCGGCACGACCGCGAAGGACATCGCGATCGCGATCACGATCGAGTTCTTCTGCTCATAGGGCAGACCGAGCGTGTTGCGCACGAAGCTCGGGAAGTCACCGCCGAAGAAGAGTCGCTCGAAGGGATCCTCGAGCCAAACGCAGAGGGCGATGCCGATCACGAGCGCGATCAAGAAGACGAAGACCTCGCTGCCGACCGCATAGCGTCCACGGATGCGCGCAGGCACGCGCATCCATAGGCTGCCCGCGATGACCACCGCGACGGGCAGGACGACGAGCATGAGCAAGAAGGCGGTGAAGCCGGCTTCGAGGAGTGGTGCGAGCCAGAGCGCGGCGACGAAGCCGAGGATGACCGACGGCATCGCGGCCATGATCTCGATCGATGGCTTGATCAAACCGCGCAGGCGCGGGTGCATGAATTGCGACACGAACATCGCCCCGAGGACGGCGAGCGGGATCGCGAGCAGCATCGAGAAGATCGTCGCCTTGAGTGTGCCGAAGATCAGCGGCACCAGGCTGAACTTCGGCTCGAAGCCGCTCTTCGAGCCGCCGCTCGACTCCCATTCGTAGCTCGCCTCGTCGTAGCCCTCGTACCAGACCTTTCCGAAGAGCGTCGTGAAGGTCACCTCGGGATGGGGGTCTTTGAGGTCGGCGATGGCGAGCCCTTCGCTGCCGAGGGCGACGATGCCGTCGTTCTTCGGCGTGATCGAAGTGCTGCGAAGCTGTCCGACGCCAGGATCCTCGAGAAAGGAGCGAGTCCCTGTCGTGCCGTAGTAGTAGCCGAGCTTGCCGCCTTCATCGGTAGCGATGAAGGCCTTGTTGCGCCACGACGCGGCAAACGACACGACAGCCGAAGGCATGGCCTCGAAGCTCCGCACCTTGGTGAGCTGCAGGTCCTCGCTCGTCGCGCGCGTCAAGAAGAACTGCTCGACCGAGCCATCGGCGCCGCCGACGATGACCGATTGATCGCCGAGCAAGAAGCCGAGCGCTCGGATGTCCTTGACGCCGGTCGTCGTGACCTGGGCTTTGCCGTCGCCTTCGATGGCCCAGCGGAGCAAGCGGCCGTCGCGCGTCGCGGCGACGACGACGTCGAGCTCCGACGTCACGATGAGCTTCGAGATCGGCGCCACTGTCTCGAAGGTCGTTCGCGCTGGCTCGTCGGCCTCGCCCGTGAACTCATTGATGCGGACGACATCGACGGTGACGCGACCGTTGGCGTCGCTCGTGGCAACGACCGAAGAGCCGGTCCCAGCGTCGGCCGCCGCGGTCCAGGTGACCGGCACCTTGCCGTCGCTCGACGGAAAGGCGCTCGCCGCGCCGAAGTCGACCGTGACGACGACCGGCAGCTTCGAAGCGTCTTCCTTCCATTCGAAGGCACGTAGCACGATGCGGCCGTCGGCGAGGACGGCGGCGATCGCGCGGTTGCCGGCGGCGCGTGCTTCTAGGACGCGAAGCCCAGCGTCGCCGTCGACGATGGCTTGCTCCGACAAGACCTCTCGATCTGCGATGCGCAGGACGCGCAACGTGCCTCGATCGTCGATGGTGATCGCGTGCTTCTTGTGCTCGTCGACGACGACGCAGACCGCGCTCTTGACCCCGGCGTCTGTGGAAGGCTTTGCCTTCCACTCAGACAGTTGCGCATCGAAGAGGAGGGGGCTCGCCTCCATGAGGAGGAAGGCGAGGATGCCAAGGATGCTCGCGATGATGCCAAGCCCGCCCGCGACGACGACGCGATGCGCGATGCGGTCGGCTCGCAGACGACGTGGCGCGGTCGCGGAGGATTCAGTGCGCATGCTTCCTCATTTCGTGCCGGAGGCATCGCCCGGGCCTCGAAACCATACTCGTCATCATCGAAGCGTCGGGGGCCTTGGTCATGTCGACCGCGATCGAATCAGCGGACCAAGAGCGCTTGCTTCTCCGCGATCTTGTGTGGCAAGGGCACGTAACCGTCCTTCTCGACGACGACCTGGCCATCCGCGCTGAGCGCATAGGTGATGAACTCGGAGATGAGCGGATCGAGGTCCTTGCGCGGGTTCTTGTTGATGTAGATGTAGAGGAAGCGCGTCAGCGGGTACTTGCCGCTGAGGACGGACTCGGCGTCCGTGCCGTAGAACTTGTCGCCGTCCTTGACGGCGAGCGGGACGGTCCGGACGCCGGCGGTCTGGTAGCCGATGCCCGAGAAGCCGACACCGTAGATGTCTTCGGTCAGCGAGCGGACGACCGATGCCGAACCCGGCTGCTCCTTGACGTTGTTCGAGTAGTCGCCGCCCTTGAGCGCGACATCCTTGAAGAAGCCGTAGGTGCCGGAGGCCGAGTTGCGGCCGTAGAGGCTGAGCGGCTGTGTCGCCCATTCACCCGTGAGGCCGAGATCGCCCCAGGTGGAGATCTCTTTGCCGCCCCAGCGACGCGTGCTCGAGAAGATCGCGTCGACCTGTGCGAGCGTCAGATTCTCGATGGGGTTGTCCTTGTTCACGAAGACCGCGAGGGCGTCGATGGCAACTTTGACCTGGGTCGGCTTGTAGCCGAACTTCTTGACGAAGGCGTCGATCTCCTTGTCCTTCATCGCCCGGCTCATCGGGGCGAACTGGGCGGTGCCCTCGATCAGGGCCGGCGGCGCGGTCGAGCTGCCTTTGCCCTCGACCTGAATGCGGACTTGCGGATAGATCTGGCGGAAGCCCTCGGCCCAGAAGGTCATGAGGTTGTTCAGGGTGTCCGAGCCGATCGAGTTGAGGGTGCCGCTGATGCCGGGGACGCGTGTGTACTTCTTCAAGTTCGCGTCTACCAGCGACTTGTGAGCCTTCTTCGAGGCCGGGGCGTCTTGGATCTCGGTCTCGACCTTGACCGGCGCGTCGCTGCCCTTACCGCTACCGGTGCCCTGATCCTGAGCCTTGAGCAAGGCGGTCGTGCTGAGAACGGCGAGGCCGAGGACGGCCAGGGGCATGGCTTTGATCACGTTGTATCTCCTGCTGTCGCTGCGAGGGCTCGAAGGAGCCCAGGTCGGGGCACGAAGGCTAGGGCGGAAGCGTGAAAATCGTGTGTAGATCGTGTGATCTTCACTCCGCTGCCGCGGTCATCGCCCTGGCTATCAGGGCCTAGGGTGCGCCTTGTGGCGGATGATCTCGCCCTCGATCATGAACTCGACGTCTTCGGCGATGTTGGTCGCGAGGTCGGCGATGCGCTCGAGGTGCCGGGACACCGACAAGAGGCTGATGCAGTCGTCGATGGTCGAGACGTCGGCTTCCATGCGCTCTTGGAGCAGGCCGTACATCTTCGAGTGGACCTCGTCGACGTGGTCGTCACGCTCGTAGATGCGCCGCGCCAAGGCGAGGTCGACGTTGACGAGCGAATCCAGGCTGTCCCGCACCATCGACCGCACTGCGTCGACCATGGCCCTGAACTGCGGCCCGAAGCTCGTCGGCTTGGACTTGGCGAGGTAGCGCGAGCGCTCGGCGATGTTGACCGCGAGGTCTCCCATGCGCTCCAGGTCGTTGTTGACCTTGAGCACGGTGATGATGAAGCGCAGGTCCGCGGCGACCGGCTGGTGCAGCGCGAGGGCCTTGAGGCACTCCTCTTCGACCCGCACTTCACGCTCGTCGATCTCGTTGTCGCCCGCCACGACCTCGTCGGCGAGCTCGGGGCGGCGCTCGACGAAGGCCGTCGTCGCGCGGTGGATCGCCTGCTCGACGAGGCCGCCGACGCTCAGGATCTCACGCTTGATGTGTTCGAGGTCGCGAAGGAGGTGCTTGGCCATGGGGGTCCGCTGCGGTGAGGCGCATCTTTACAGGGCCAATATCATGCCCGCTTGGTCCCAGTGAAGACGAGGGCTGGTGGCAAATTCCGCGCGATCGGCTTGCTCGTGTGGAACGAATCGAAGACCTCGGCCATCGTCCGTCGCAGCCGTCGCTGCCCCGGTGTCGGGGTGCTGTGGACATAGCTGAAGGTCCGGAAGATGCCGCCGGGCCTCAAGCGGCGGTAGGCGCCTTCGACGATCGTGCGCAGCACTTCGGGCGGCATGGAGATCAGCGGCAAGCCCGAGAGAATGAAGCGCGGGTCACCGAGGTCCTGGGGCCACGAGCTGTCGGCCTCGACGCGGCCGTGCGAGAAGGTCATGCCCGCGAAGCGCTCCTCGAGCAGGGCATGCAGCTTCGCGTCGCCTTCGATGCCGAGGTAGCGCGTGCCCGGTGTGGAAAGCAAGCGTTCCGCGATGAGGCGGGTGAAGGCGCCGGTCCCCGGTCCGAACTCGACGACGAGGTCACCGGCCTCGCTCGTGAGTCCGCGAAGCATGGCTTCGGCGAGCACGCGTGAGCTCGGCCAGATGGTCGCGATGTTGCGCGGGTCGCGAAGGAAGCGGCGCAGGAGGAAGAACGAATCGGACAGCGGCGCCGGCTTCGTCGGGCTCGTGAGCTTCGTCATGCCTTCATGAGCGCGGCTCGACGTCACCGCAGCAAGTGCGCAGTCGAAGTTCATTGTGGGTTCACGTGTTCTTTCTCTGCGTCAGCCCAGTCAGGACGCCGGCGTGCTCCACAGCCAGCCGAAGGGAACGGCGAACAGGCGATCTCCGAAAGGCAGAGACATCTCGCCGTCATGAAGTACGACGCCGCAGAGGAAGCGGTCGCCGAGGTCATCTCGAAGCCGGCGGAGCATGCGGAAGTCGTCCGACCTGACCGTCGCGCCGGCCTTCACTTCGATGGCGGCTACCTCGCCGTTCGATCGCTCGAGGACCAGGTCGATTTCGGCGCCGTCGCGGTCTCGGAGATGATGGAGCCGGATGGGGTCCTCTCGCGCCGTGAGGAGTCGGCGCACCTCCTGCACGACGAAGGTCTCGAGGATCGGCCCGAGCTTCGTTCGCTCGGCGTGGAGTCGCTGCGCGTCGATACCCCGAAGGGCGCAGCAGAGCCCCGAGTCCACCAGGTGGAGCTTCGGGCTCTTCACCAGCCGCCTGGTCTCGTTCGACGACCAGGCGGGAACGGCATCGATCAGGAAGATCGCGCGCAGATGGTCGAGGTGGCGCTTGATCGTGGTGCGATCGAGGCCCAGCGGCGCCGCATAGCTGGCGCTCTTCCACAGGTTGGAGGTGTTGACCGCGAGGTGGGCGAGGAGGCGCTCGACCAGGGACACGTCTCGCACGCGGCTCATCTCGAGCAGGTCCCGCCGGATCAGGAGTTCACTGTAGTCGCGGAGCCAAGACGCCGTCCGCGTCATGGTCGGGGCCAGCGCCGCCGGCGGGAATCCGCCGCGCACGATCCGCTCGGCGAGGTCCAGTCCGAGTCTCGTGCTCTTTCGCAGGGGGAAGTCCGCACGAAGGAGGCGCTCGATGAACTCCGGCTCGGTCCCGTAGATCTCGGACTGGGTCATGGGCAGGAGGTTCAGCACCGAAAGGCGACCGACGAGCGCCTCCGCGAGGCGCGGGAGGAACAGCGCGTTCGCGGATCCCGTCAGAAGAAAGCGACCGGGACGGCGGTCGCGGTCGATGGCCATCTTGATGGCGCGAAACAGCTCGGGAGCTCGCTGAATCTCGTCGATGAACAGCCGGCCGCCTCCCTGATCGACGAAGCCGGCGGGGTCGCTCCTTGCGGCGTCGAGAAGGGCGGGCTCCTCCAGAGTCAGGTCGGGGTAACCCTCGGCCACGAAGTGCCGGGCCAGGGGCGGCTTGCCGACCTGACGAGGTCGGTGCACCAGCACCGCCGGGCTCGAGGCCAGGGCGGCCCGCAGGCGGTCTTCGAGGAGGCGCATCCGTTCAGCGGTCATGGGGGCACCCTACGGCAAATCGAGGATTCAGAGCCGGCAAAACGGGGATTACAGCTCGGCAAATCGAGGATTTGTGGTTCGGGAGGAAGTGGGTTTCCGCGCTCATACCGAGGCTCGAATGCCTGACGAGCCTCGAGATCGGACTCATGGCTACTCGTGGATTTCTGTCCGGCAGAACGAGGATTTGTGATCGGCTAATCGGGGATCTTGGCCCGCGCATCAGCGGCGCGACAACCCTCGTGTTACGAGTGCATCGCCGTCCTCCGGCAACGACGCCTGTAACGCCAGCCCCCCTGACGGCGTACCGCAAGGTCGCCAAACTAAACCGCGCTAGCATTTTGCTCACACGCAGGCTGACCCATGACACCGGTTGCAACCACGGCAACGACCTTGACCATCGGCATCGATCTCGGCGACTTCTTCAGCCATTTCTGCGTGCTCGATGCAGCGGGTTGGGTTCTCGAAGAAGGACGGCTTCGCACGGCGCCGGCTGCCTTCGAGCAAGACCGGTCGCTTCGCGCGGAGAAGCTTGCGCGCGTCGCGCGGATGGATCCTCGTCTGCTTTCGCCGATTCAGCATCGAGAGGAAACGGTCCGCGCCGACCTCGCTGTGCTGCGGGCGCGAAACTGCTTGGTGGCGATGCGAACGCAGCTCGTGAATCATGTTCGCGGCGCACTGAAGTCGTTCGGTGCACGCTTGTCGCGTTGCTCGAAACGATCGTTTTCCCATAAGACAGCGGAGCAGATCCCAGAGGCGTTGCGCGCGGCGATGATGCCGTTGCTCAAGTTGATCGATCTCCTGACGGTGCGGATCGCGCGCTACGAGAGTTCGATGCAGCAGCTGGCCGAAGAGCGTTATCCCGTGACGGAGCTTTTGCGAAAAGTGAACGGAGTCGGTCCCGTGACGTCGTTGGCATTCGTGCTGATCGCAGATGCGCGACCTCTACCATCTGCGTTGGGAAACCGATGAGTTCTACAAGCACCTCAAGGGTGCCTGAGCATGGACAGAATCGGCGAAGAATTTTTCGAGAATTGACTTGCCTGGCCTCAGGGGGGGGGGGAGCTACGCTCAAGATTCACGAGTGGGTCCGACCCGGGTACATAGGTAACACCTATGACCGGGGACATAGGTAACAC
>CALLZN010000042.1 GCA_937858895.1 uncultured bacterium
ACACGCGCGGCCTGCTCGACGAAGGCTGGCTCTTCGACGGCAAGGCTTGGTCCAAAGTGTCGAGCACGGGACCCTCGGCACGTTCACGCGTCGCCATGGCAGGCGTCCCATGGGGCGGTGGGCAGGTCCTCGCCTACGGCGGCCTCGTGAGCCAGAATCCCGACGTCGGCAGCGACGAGCTTTGGATCTTCTCGGGGTCGTCGTGGCAGCCGATCACGAAGCAGTTGCTCTGGCCACCCGCGCTCCATGGTGCCGGCCTCGTCTTCGACGCGCGGCGCAATCGAGTCGTGCTCTTCGGCGGGCGCACGGTGAGCGGCGACTCGCAACAGACATGGGAGTGGGACGGCACACGCTGGTACCTGGTGAACCCTCTCGCCCTCGCGCCAGCCATGTACCTGCCGCGCATGAGCTACGACCCGCGACTCGCGGCCTGCCTGACGATGACGTGGCAGGGGGAGACCTGGGCCTACGACGGCAACACATGGGCGCGGCTAGCGGTTTGCGAAGAGAAGGGCGTCGGCGCCCACCACGAAGCCGGCATCGGTTTCGACCCGATTGCCGGAGAGACGGTCGTGCTCAGCGACACGGAGTGGGTGCTCGAACGATCGGATCGCGCGCGCTTCGAGACGTGGGGAGTGGGATGCCCGCGGAGTCCAGTTGAGCCCCGGCTCGAGTCGCAGCAGCGGCCCATCCTCGGTACGACAATCCAGGTCGACGCCGTCTGGCCAGGCATCCTGGCGTCGTCGCTCGTCATCGGTTCGTCGCGCACGTGGTTCGGTAATGTTCCCTTGCCGATCGCGGTCTCTGGACTCGGCGTCGATGGCTGCTGGCTCCAGGTCGCGCCCGAACTTCCACTGCCGACCACGTCGGTCACGAGCCAGCGAGCGAGCTTCGCGCTGCCGCTACCGAACGACCCTGCTTGGAACGGGCGCTGCGTTTTCGTTCAGGCGCTCGTATTGAAGGTTTCGAGCTTCGGCATGACGGACGCGGCCATGCTGCGCATCGGCAAGAACTGAAAGTTTCGCGAAGCAAGGGCAATCGCGGCCTTCTGAGCTGCGCTTCGCAGCGAGACGGGCAGGCGCATATCGGGCCGGTGCGCTAGGATCGCGGCTGGCGTAATCGTCGCCGCTCATTCCTCAGGAGACTCCTTTCATGCGCATCAGCATCCTTGCTTCTGTCCTCGCCTTGCCTCTCCTCGGCGCCTCGCTTGGCGCTCAGAACGTCATCGAGACCTTTACCTACCCCAATGGCACGAATGTGCCGGGCTGGACCGAGCGCCAAGGTGGCGACTTCGAGATTCGCAACGGGCAGCTCTACTTGCCGAGCGGGTCCTGGTCCTACATCACCTACGACGCGCTCAAGAACATCAAAGATTGCGTGCAGGACATCGAGGCGATCTACACCGCGGGCGCGGGGGTTCGCTTCGCTGGCGTCACCGCGCGCCACGATGGTTCGGCGACCGAGAATGGCCTCGTCATGCTCAAGGTCCAAGACAACACGAGCGCGGGCAACTGGAACCGTGCCTTCAACTACGAGCGCCCTGGTGGAAGTGCCTTCACGGACCTGGTCCCGCCGTCGACGCGCTGCGTAGCGCGATTGTTCGTCAAGGGCAACGATACGTGGTACGACATCGACCTCGACATGGACGGCTACTTCGAGCACCGTTCACCTGTGCGGGTGATCGCGGCCACGACCACGAAGCCAGATGGCTCGGTCGGTGCGAACGCCTTCGCCAATGCTGCCCTCGACAACTGGATGTACTACAGCGGGCTGCTCTTCCCCAAGACCGTGGCGTCGCAGCCCAAGATCGGCCAACAGTTCGACATGACCTTTTCCGCGCCGCTGCACGTCATCGGTAGCGCGACGGTGCCGACGGCGTGGATCGGCTTCTTGAGCTTCAAGGCCGGCCGCTTGCCGTTGCCTGATGGTCGCGGGATTCCGTTCGACCTCGCGTCGGCGATGGCGCTCTGGAGTGGCGTGCTCACGACAACGAACCCCGAAGCCGCCCTCTCGCTGCCGATCCCGAACGACCCGACTCTGGTCGGCGTTCGCTTCTGGACGAATGCGTTCACGCTCGGCATGCCGGGTCAGCTCTTGGGGATCGGCCACATCTCGAACGAACACGGCGCCGAGATCAGTCGCTAGTCGTAGTCGCGCTCAACGGCCCTTGTCGACCGCGTCGACTCGTTCGCGGAAGGCAGGGCTGTAGATCGTCGCGCCGACCTTGCCGTCGAGCTGCGGGGCGTTCTTCAGCGCTTCCTTGCTACAGTCGAGCTTGATCTGTCGTGGTGACGAGGTCGTGAAGACCGCGCTGCGCCATGGCAGTACTCGGACGCCATCGCCAGATACGGCGATGTAGGCAAAGCGCTTCGTCTTCGCGTCGAAGTACAAGTCCTCGAGTTCACCACACTCTTCGCCATTGCACATGACAGTGTAGTCGCCGAGCGTGCTGGCCAGGACTTTCGATGCGCTGCTGTCTGCGTCGATACTCGTGGCGTCCTTGCCGAGATCGAAGCGCCTGTGCTTGGCGTTCCATGTGAGAGCGCCGATGGGTACGACGCCGCCCTGCTCGCAGATTGCGTGTGAGATCTGACCGTTCTCGGGGTTGACGATGAGGTCCGTGAGCGAATCCTCGTTGTCAGCTCCACGAACGATGTCGGCACCGAGCACTTTGCCGAGCGTCATCAGGGACACGTCGTCGTCGCCGCGCGTCGCGTCGAAGTCCGCCCTATCCGTTCCGAAGAACGAGTAGAGGCTGTCACGATACGACGCATTGTCGAGGTTGTCTGGGCCTTCTCCGTAGGCCGGTGCGTTCTCGAGCCGCTTCTTGGACAGTGTCGTCATGAGCTGGGGATCGCCGTCATCGCTGTGGCTCAGGTTGACCGCGGACCAAGGGATGACGCGAGACTCGGCACCGATGCCGAGCACGCCGCCGACGGATGTCGAGACGAAGGCGAGTGTGCCGGATCGGACGTCAATGAAGGCGCCGCCGATCGACCCGATGACAGCGCGCTCGCGTCCCTCGTCGCTCTGCTCGAAGCCGACAATCGGATACTCCGTCAACTTGCTGAGCAAATAGCACTGGCCATCGTTGTGCGCGTGCTTCATCCGCTGCTTGCGTGAAACCGACGCCTCGGCAGCGGCTGCCGAGCGATCCTTGGTTGCTTCATCTGGCGTCCGAGCCGTTCCGTTCACGCCAGCGCTCGCATCCCTCGTCGCGAAGCACTTTTCTGCTTGCACCCATACGACATCCTGGAAGGGTAGGATGCGTCCGGACTTGGTGACAAATCCGTCGATGGCGCCGGTCTTCGTGTTGACGACTGCATCGGACACACTGTCGTTCTGCTTCGACGCCGTTGCCAGCTTGCAGCCGAAGATGACGTCGGTTGTTAGGAAGATTGGATGCTGTCGCTCGGAGGCTTTCGCATCCGCCGTGCGCGCTTGGTCTCGCGCAGGGTCGTGTGGCTTGTCTTGAGCTAGGGGCGACAATGAAGTCACGATCCCGGCCGTGATGATCAGTATTTTGTTGTGTTGCACTTTCATGTTTCCTCTCGCGGAGTTCATCGATAGTTGTCGTGATCGTGACGATCACCGCGCTTTCAGGCCGAAGTTTCTCCGTCGCCACAGTTCGCGCAGAAGGTATCGATCTCTTTCTCCGCCTTCTCCCGTGTGTAGCCGTATGCCTTCTGAAGTCGGCCCGAGAGCTCGTCACGCTTGCCAGCGATGACATCGAGGTCGTCGTTGGTGAGCTTGCCCCACTGCTGCTTTGCCTTGCCCTTCATCTGCTTCCAGTTGCCTTGGACCGTATCCCAATTCATGCTTCTCTCCTTGGTTGATCGAACGCTCGGTGTGAGTGTTCTTGGCGGGGCATGCGCACAAGTCGTGCCGTTAGGGCGCGACGACGGGTCTGCTGGCTCCGTCAGGCTCGATCGCACGCCCTTCGCGGCTTGCAGCGCGCTTTTGCGTCGTTTTGTTCGACGCGCGCGGCAGCGGATATGGCGACTCGGCGGCTCGGTCGTCGTCGCAGATTGCAGAAACTGCTGCGCGGTTGCATCATGGCCGCGGGTCGTGTGGTACGAGCTCTGCACGCGCCGACCCTGGTGCAATGAGTGAAGACGACAGCACAGCAAGTCGTGATGGCGGAGCCAACAGCGACAATGCAGCCAGACGTGACAACGACGCTGAGGTCGATCACGAGGGCGAAGACCGTCTGAATGCTTTCTTGCAGGCCGCCTTCACAGTGCGGGCTGCGAAGTCGCAGTTCACCCTCGACGGCACGAGGTATGAGTTCGGCGAGGTCTTGGGCCAGGGCGGACTCGGCGTCGTGACTCGCGCGCATGACCATCTCTTGGGCCGTGACGTTGCAATCAAGGAGTTGCAGCCTGGGCTTCGAAATGAAGCCGAAGCGAAGCGGCGCTTCGTTGACGAAGCGCGGATCTGCGCGAGCCTCGAGCATCCTGGCGTGCTACCGGTCTACGATCTTGGTGAGCGCGAGGCTTCGAACTTCTTCGCGATGAAGCTCATCCAAGGTCGCGACCTGGCGGCCATCCTCGCTTCGCGAGGTCGTCAAGACGCGGAGTCTCAGCACGAGGACCTCGTCGCGATCTTCGAACGCGTCGTCGAGACGATGGCCTTCGCCCACGCCAAGGGCGTCATTCACCGTGATCTCAAACCCTCGAACATCATGGTCGGGGCCTTTGGCGAAGTGCACGTCGTCGACTGGGGGCTTGCCAAGCTCCTCGCGCGGCGGACCGAGGTCGTCGACAAGGAGTCGCCGCCCAACGTCGACCTCGGCACGCAGTCTGTCGCAGGATCGGTCCTCGGCACCTTACCCTACATGCCTCCCGAACAGGCTCGCGGCGAAGTCCAGCGCACGAACGCCGCCTCCGATGTCTTCGCTCTCGGCGCCATCCTCTGCGAGATCCTGACCGCTGCGCCGCCCTACGGTCGAGTCCAGGGCCTTGCCCGCACCGAAGTCGAGCGTCGCGTGCGCGAAGCCGACCTCGGCGACGCCGAACGACGTTTGCGCGACCCGTCCGTGGACTCTGAACTCGGCGTCCTCGCACGGAGCTGCTTGCGCGCCGAAGCGAGCGAGCGTCCGGCCCATGCGGGGCTCGTCCTCGAAGCCTTGCGCGCCATCGCGCGGAAGAAGCGCGAGCGCGAAGAACGCGCGCGCGCTCGCGCGGCGACGGCACGCCTGCGTCGGCGCGTGCTCACGGTCCTCGCCGTCGTCTTGGTCGCAGCCGCGACAGCGGTCTGGATCTCTCGCGAAGACGCGCGCCGCAGCCTCGAGCGCTTCGAACTCCTTTCGTGGGTCGTCAAGTTGCGCGAGGCACGCAAGCTCGAGCCCGGCCTTTGGCCGCCGCTTCCCGAGCATCGTGCGCCCATGCAAGCATGGCTCGACGCGCACGCGAGCCCGCTTCTCGACGCGCGAGCAACGATCCGCAAGTCCCTCGTCGACTTGCGCGCGAAGGCGGCACCTTGGGACGAGGCGCAGCAAGCGGAGGATCGAGCGCGCTTCGACGACTCGCTGCGCGAGGCGCGCACGAGCTTGGGTATGTTCGACCCGTCGTCACCCTACTATGCGAGTGAACGAGCGAAGCGCAGCCCCGAGTTGTGGGAGCGCGAGCACGAACGCGCGCGCCAAGCCGTCGCCGAAGTCGAGGCGCGCGCCGCGGAACGGCATAGCTACAGCTTCGCCAACAAGGAACAGGCCTACCTCCACGAAGCCCTCGTGGACGTGCTCGCCGATCTCGAGCGCTTCGAGGTCGAGTGCGCCCATGTCCAGCGCGGCGCCGCCTGGGCCGACCAAGTCGAAGCGCGCAGCATTCTCGACCAGCGCGAGGCCTGGGCCAAGGCGCGCACAGCGATCCGAACGAGTCCGCACTACGGCGGCCTCGACTTGAAGCCGCAGATCGGACTCGTGCCCATTGGTCCTAACCCGTCTGGGCTCTGGGACTTCGTCGACCTCGGTTCGGCCGCCGCCGGCGCGGCCTTACCGCAGCGCTCGGCCGAGGGTCGCCTCGCGCTCGTCGACGGGAGCGGCATCGTTTTCGTCCTCGTGCCGGGGGGCATGGCCGTCGCCGGCAGCCAAAGCGTCGACCAAGGCGCGGAGCGCTATGACCCGGCTTCGATGTCACAGGAGCAGCCCTTGGCGCGCGCGCGGCTCGAACCCTACTTCTTGGCGGCGCACGAAGTCACGCAGGCACAGTGGCAGCGTTTGTCCGGACGCCCGAATCCGTCGCAACACCGACCAGGCTCGATCTTGAACATCGGGGAAGACCCAGTCGATGGGCGGCATCCGGTCGAGAACGTGTCGTGGATCGACGCGATGGACGTGCTCGCACGTTGGGGTATGACCCTCCCGTCCGAGTTGCAGTGGGAGCACGCGGCGCGGGGAGGAAGCCAAACGCCCTATCACTTCGGCAGTGACGAGGCGCGCTTCGTGCTCTTCGAGAACATCCGCGACACGAGCTACGGCAAGTCGAGCGACTGGCAGCCCACCGGGTCGGATGGTCGGCGCGGGCACGGTCCGGTCGCGAGCCTCCTGCCGAATCCTTGGGGCTTCTTCGACATGCTCGGCAATGTCAGCGAGTGGTGCATCGACGCGAGCACGCTCCACGACACGCCGGCCCGGGACGGCGACGGGATCTTCGAAGCCGGCATGCCGGGCTTGCGCGCGGTCCGCGGCGGGAGCTTCCATTCGGTGCCGCGCCTCGCGCGCTGCTCCTTCCGCGACCGTGATGAGGAGCGGAGCCGCTCCGAGGACCGAGGCCTGCGTCCGATGCGGGCCTTGGGCGGATCGTGATATTTTTCTTAGTTCCAGACTTTGTTCGAAACGAAAACGCCGCGCGCCCGGGAAGTCCTGCACGAACTTCAATCATCTTCTCGGGCAGCTATCAATGAAACGTGTGCAGCAAGCGTTCCTCGTCTTCGCCGGCATCGCGGTGACGTGGGTCGGTTCAGCCCATGGCCAGATCCTCCGCCTGGTCAAAGACATCGACTCGCGCCAGCCGACAGGGTCCGCCGGCGCGGTGGCCTCACAGGTGACCGTCGCTGGTAGCAAGGTCTTCTTCGTCCTGCAAAGCCCAGCCTACGGCAGCGAAGTCTGGGTCTCGGACGCGACCTCGACGCGGCTCGTCAAGGACATTCGCCTCGGTCCAGCAGGCTGCGATCCTCGTGAACTCGTCGTCCTCGGCGCGACCCTCTTCTTCACGGCCGATGATGGCATCCATGGTCGCGAACTGTGGAAGAGCGATGGGACGCCCGGCGGCACGAAGCTCCTCGATGACTTGCGACCCGGACTCGCGACGAGTTCGCCGCGCGACTTGCGCGTGTTTCAAAATCGCGTCGGCTTCGTCGCCGACGACGGCGTCTTCGGCGCCGAGATTTACTTCACCCAAGGTGGGAAGCCTGAGCTGAAGCGCGACATCCAAGTCGGGGCGCGCGGCTCGAATCCGCTCGACTTGACGGTCGTCGACGACAAGCTCTTCTTTTCGGCCGATGACGGCGTCGCGGGGCGAGAGCTTTGGCGCTTCTCGAACGATCACGTCACCCTTGTCTCCGACGTTGTTCCGGGTCCAGTCGGATCAGGACCGCGCGACTTTGGCCCGGACCCGCGTGGCCCCGGTGTCCTGTTCTCCGCCGACCTCGCGGGGCGCGGCCGCGAACTCATGCTGCACCGCGAAGGGAACTTGTTCGCACTCGCGGACCTGAATCCGAATGGCAGCTCCAGCCCCAGTGCCTTGCTCGGAGTCGGCACCGACAAGACCTTCTTCATCGCCGACAACGGCACGCACGGGCGTGAGCTCTTCGTCTTTGACGCCACGTCGCTGCGACTCGTCAAGGACCTACGGCCGGGCTCGGCATCGTCCAACATTCGCGACATGCAGGCCTTCGGCAACAAGCTGGTCTTCGTCGCCGACGATGGACAGCATGGAGCAGAGGTCTGGGTCACGGATGGCAGCAGCACGGGTACGGTGCTCCTCGATCTCCGGCCTGGATCGGCCTCGTCGCTGCCAGAAGAAGTCCGCGCTCTTGGCTCAGACTTCATCTTCAGGGCAACGCTTCCGAACGAGAACGTCCAACTCTGCGTCAGCGACGGCACACTCGCGGGCACGCGCGTCCTTGCGCGTCCCAACTCGAGGGCGAACTCCAACCCGCGTTCCTTCGCAGCGACGGCGACTCACATCTTCTGTATCGCTGACCTCGATGCAGCGGCTGCACAGTTCGTGATGGTCGATCGTGTCCAGGGCACGGTCATACATCCGCGCCTCCTCGCGCCAAGCACCTTCGGCAGCAATCCGCGCGAGCTCTTTCCGTTGCACGGAAGCGAGGTCGTGCTCTTTCAGGCCTCGACGCTGGAGACGGGCGCCGAGCTCTTCCGGAGCGATGGGACGCCGAACGGGACCTTCCTCGTCAAGGACCTGAGTCCGGGCGGTCGGCCCTCCAACCCCAACAGCTTCGTGGCCCTCGAGGAGCGGGTCTTCTTCTTGGCCGACGAGCGGCTCTTCTAGACCGACGGCACGAGCGCGGGCACGGTTCAACACACGGGCAACAACTTGCGCCTCAGCAAGCTCGGCACCTGTGGCAACAAAATCATTGTGACGGCCAATGATTTCATTGTGGGGCAAGAGCCCCATGTCTTTGATCCTGACTCGAAGGTGATCACGCTGCTGCAGGACCTCCTTCCTGGCATCGGATCGTCGCTGCCGGCGGACTTCGTCGACACGAGCGTCGGTTGCTTCTTCGCTGCCAACGTGCCACAGCTAGGTCGTCAGCTCTTCGTGACCGATGGTACGGTTGCAGGGACACGCGCGGTGACTTCGATCTCGAACGGCGCTGTCCAGCAGGTGACGAAGCTCAGTGATGAGCTCGTGCTCTTCGTTGCCAATCTCCAAGGACGGCCTGCCCTCCACATCAGCGACGGGGCTACGGCGAAAACCAAGTCCGTGCTTGCGGGTGGGGCGCCGATTCATGATGTCACGCAGATCGTGACGCTGCCGGGGCAGCGCAGCCCGCGTGCCTTCGCGGTCGGTCGCCAGGGGACGAGGCGGCACGTTTTCACGATCGGGGCGAGCTCGGCGCGCATCCTCGCAGCGTCGCTGAACGATCCGGACATGGATCCGAGTGGGCTCGTGGCGGCTGGGAACAGCGCGTTCTGGTCGGCGATCACGAAGAACGGCCGCGAGGTCTTCCTCTCGAAGAACGTGCAGGATGCCCGCGGCGTCGGTGACCTCGCGCCTCTTGACTTCGATTCCGTCTTGCCGGGCCCCGTCATCGCCGCTCTGGGGCGTGGTTCGGAGGCAGTCTTCGTGGCCGACGACGGCATCCACGGACAGGAGATCTGGACGAGCTCCGGAAGCGCTGCCACGACGCGCTTACTCGTCGATGCCGTGCCCGGCGCCGAAGGGCTGCGACCACGCGACTTCGTTCAGGCGGGCGGCCTCCTCTACTTCGTCGGCGACGATGGCATCACGGGCCCGGAACTCTACGTCCTCGACCAACGGCCGCTCGGCGCTTCGCTAGCCGTGCGCTTCGGCAAGAAGTGCAAGATCAAAGGCAAGGCTCCCGTGATCGGCATCCACGGCGTACCCGAGCTCGGTTCGATCGACCTCGGTTTCGTCGCCAAGGGCAAGGCCAAGACGGCTCCGGCGGCGCTCTTCTTCGGCGCCCAGCGCATCGCGGTCGGCGTTGGTCCGTGTCAACTGAGTGTCGCGACGCTCTTCACACTCGTCGGTGTGACGGACCTCGACGGCAAGGTCGAGATCCCGATTCAGGTGCCCAATGACACGAAGATGCTCGGCGCGACGCTGCACACGCAGTTCGCTGTCTTCGATCCGAGTGGCTCGGTCGCGGGCATCTTGGACTTGAGCGACGCGATGGAGATCGTCGTCGGCAAGCGTTCCGCGGACTGAGGCGCCGTGACCTCGTATCAGCGTGGGCGCAGGAGTTCGGCGAGTGCACGGCATTCGTCGTCGACCTCGGCTTCGTTGCAACCGGAATACTCGAGGACGACGGCGCGCAGGCACCGTTCGAACTCGAGGCGAGCGCGCCGGTAGAGACGGTGGCAGGCATCGCGGTCTTCGTTCCATCGAGCGGCGATGTCGCGAATCGCGAGGCCTTCGCCGATGCGCAGTTCGAGTATGGCGACCTGGCGTTCGAGCTCACCGCCTTCGCTCGCTACGCGCGAACGCATGCGTTGCGCTGCGAGGTCCATGATGCGCTGGGCCCACGATCGGTCGAAGACCTGGGACAGGGAAGCGTCGTCGGCCGGCAACGCTGTCACGGTGCCTGCGACGCGTGCGGCTTCGCGCTGGCGGCGCTCTTCGACGCGGAGGGCGACGTTGCGCGCGACGCCTCGCACGAAGGCGCGGAAGCGCCCGAGCTCCGGTCGCGCGCGCGGCAGGGCGCCGCCGACATCGAAGAGCTCGACGAAGCTCGTCTGCACGGCGTCTTCGATGTCGGACACATGGCGCGCATCGCGCCACCGTGCCTGGAAGTAGGCACGCAGGACGGGCAGCAAGTGGTCCGCGAGTTGCGCTCGCGCCGAGGCTTCTCCTGCTGCCGCCGCTCGTACGAGGGTCCAACTCGTGTCACTCATCGTGGGTTCGCCTCCGCGTTACAGGTTGGCGTAGGCTAGCGTCGGCATTGACGGCCTGTCACCGCAGCGCCATCGTGCCTTGCCTGTGGTTCAAATTTCATGCAAGGGCGTCGGCGCGAGCTTCGGTGATCGCGAGCTGTTTTCGAACCTCGACCTCGAGATCACGCCCGGCGATGTGATCGGACTGGTCGGTCCGAACGGCGCCGGCAAGTCGACGCTCCTACGCATCCTCGCTGGGCAGCGCCCGCCCGACGCGGGTCGCGTGAAGGTCGCGCCGGCGTCGGCGAGGATCGGCTACCTCGCGCAAGAGCCCGAGCGTCGCGAAGGCGAGAGCGTCGGCGCTTTGCTCGCGCGGCGCACGGGCGTGGCCGACGCCGAGAGCGCGATGACGGCGAGCGCGAACGCGATGGCCGAAGGCAGCGCGGGCGCCGACGCGCGCTACGGCGACGCGCTCGAGGCCTGGCTCGCCTTGGGTGGCGCCGACTTCGACGAACGCAGCGCCACGGTCTTCGCGAGCCTGGATCTTCGCGTCGACTCGGATGCGGCGATGACTTCGCTCTCGGGTGGGCAAGCCGCCCGCGTTGGGCTCGCCGCGTTGCTGCTGTCGCGCTACGACGCCTTCTTGCTCGATGAGCCGACGAACGACCTCGACATCGATGGCCTCGACCGACTCGAAGACTTCGTGCAGTCGCTCACCGCGCCGACCGTGGTCGTGAGTCACGACCGCGAGTTCTTGGCGCGCACCGTCACCAAAGTCGTCGAGATCGATCGCAGCCTCCTGCGCGTCGCGGTCTATGGCGGCAGCTACGAGGCCTACTTGGAGGAACGCGCGACCGCGCGCCGCCACGCGCACGACGCCTACGCGGACTACGTGAGCCGGCGTGGAGAGCTCGAGGCGCGCGCGCGGCGGCAGCGTGCTTGGATGTCGAAGGGCGTCAAGAACGCGCGGCGCAAGGCTCCCGACAACGATAAGGTCGGCCGCGCCTTCCGCGTCGAGACGACCGAGAAGCAGGCGAGCAAGGTCAAGCAGACCGAGCGCTTGATCGAACGGCTCGGCGAAGTCCAGGCGCCGCGCAAGGAGTGGAAGCTGCAGTTCAAGATCGCCGCCGCGCAGCGCTCTGGCGACATCGTCGCGGTCGCACGCGACGCAATCGTCGAGCGCGGTACGTTTCGCCTCGGTCCGATCGATGTCCAACTCGACCTCGAGGACCGCGTTGCGATCACGGGTCCCAACGGCGGCGGCAAGAGCACGCTGTTAGCACTACTGCTCGGGCGACTCACGCCGAGCACGGGCACGGTCACGCTCGGCTCGGGCGTGGCGATCGGCGAGGTCGACCAGGCGCGCGCGTCATTCGTCGCGGAGCGCCCGACCGGCGAAGTCTTCGCCCAGTGCATGCCCGAGTGGACGACGGCCGATGTGCGCACGCTTCTCGCGAAGTTCGGCATCGGCTCGGCCTTCGTCGAACGCACGGCGGCGTCGCTGTCGCCAGGTGAACGCACGCGCGTCGCGATGGCGCTGCTGCAAGCTCGCGGCGTCAATCTGCTCGTCCTCGACGAACCGACGAACCACCTCGACCTCGAAGCCATCGAGCAACTCGAGCAGGCCCTCGAGTCCTTCGATGGCACCATCCTCCTCGTCACGCACGACCGGCGCATGCTCGACAACGTGCGGCTCACGCGTCGCTGGCACGTCGAAGACGGCAAGCTGACCGAGATCGCGGCGGATTCCTGACCCGGTCGTCGGCATGATCGTCGTCGTGATGCGCCTTCGTTCGCCCCTCTGCTGGCTCGCCCTAAGACGATGACCGAGCGCGGACTCTTTGCTGCCCAGGCCGAGCGCGAAGACTTGGCGCGCGCGCCGCTCGCCGAGCGCATGCGGCCGACGAGCTTCGACGAGGTGCTCGGCCAGGATGAGCTCACGCGCAAAGACTCGGCCTTTCGTCGCGCGGTCGAAGAGGGCCGCGCGGTCAGCTGTGTGTTTTGGGGTGAGCCTGGTACCGGGAAGACCACGATCGCGCGCCTCATCGCGACGGTCTCGAAGGCGCGCTTCGTGCCCTTCTCGGCGGTCTTGTCCGGCATCGCGGAGCTGCGCGAGATCTGCCAGAGCGCCGAGGGCCCCAAGGCCCACGGTTTTCGCCCCCTGCTCTTCCTCGACGAGATCCATCGCTTCAACAAGGCGCAGCAGGACGCGTTCTTGCCCCGCGTCGAGCGGGGGGACGTGACCTTGGTCGGCGCGACGACGGAGAATCCGAGCTTCGCGCTCGTGCCGGCGCTGCAGTCGCGTCTCGTCGTGCATCGCCTGCGGCTTTTGACCGACGACGAGGTCCTCGTGCTGCTGCAGCGCGCGCTCGCCGATGAAGAGCGCGGCCTCGGTCGACGGCGCCTGCGCTTTTGCGAGGTCGCGCTCCGCGAGGTCGCGCGCCATGGTCAAGGCGACGCGCGGCGTGCCTTGACGGCGCTCGAGCACGTGGCCGCAGGCGTGGGGGACGAGGACTTCATCGACGCGGCCAGCGTCGAGGCGGCGCTCGGCCGTCCCCTCCTCGTTCACGACAAGGACGGTGAAGAACACTTCAACGCGCTCAGCGCCTTTCACAAGAGCCTGCGCAACTCGGACGCGGACGCCGCCCTCTATTGGATGCTGCGCCTGCTCGAGGCGGGCGAAGACCCGCTCGTCGTCGTGCGCCGCATGGTGGCTTGCGCCGCCGAAGATGTCGGCCTCGCCGATCCGCAGGCGCTGCGCATCGCGCTCTCGGCGCTCGAGGCCGTCCGCTTTCTCGGCATGCCCGAAGGCCGCCTCGCGCTCGGCAACGCCTGCATTTACATCGCGCTCGCGCCGAAGAGCAACGCCGTTTACCGCGCCCTCGCCGCAGCAAAACAAGCCGTGCAGGACCACCCGCGCGCACCCGTGCCGCTCGCCTTGCGCAACGCAAGTACCAAGCTCATGCGCGAGTCCGGCTATGGCGCTGGCTATGTGTATGCACACGACACGGAGCACGGGGTCGCGGACCTGCAGTGTCTGCCGGATGTGATCGCGCAGCGGCGCTTCTATGAGCCGACGGATGGCGGGCTCGAAGCGCGGCTCGCAGCACGGCTGCGCGAGCTCGAGGCGCTGCGGGGGCCTGAAGATGAGCGCGGTAATTGACGCATCAAGGTTTCACTGTAGCCACTACACATTGACAGCCGTTGCGCTCAGCGCCGTGCACTGCAGGCCCCACGTCCGCTACGGTTCCGCGCGGCGGCAAGAGCAAGTGGTCGACGACTCTGAGGCCGCGGCTCGTGACGTAGGCACGAAACTCTGCGCCGTTCCACTCGCGCACGTGGTCAGGCTTTTCGCTCGACATGCAGTCGACGCCGCGCACGAGATCGCGCTCGGGGGTCGACAAGACGACGATGCCGCCTGCGCTCACGTGGTCGCGTAAGAACTCGAGGCACGGGTCCGGATCGAGCAAGTGCTCGAGGACGTCGGCGCAGACGATGAGGTCGAAGCGTGCTTCGACGCGCGGCGGCGCTTCGAGGTCGATGGCGCAGAACTCGAGGCCCTCGAAGTCGCGAGCGATGACCTCGCGCATCGTCGGCTGGTCGAAGCACGTGAGCCGGCGCGCGAACGGCTGGAGTCGAAGCGTCTTGACAGGGTAGCCGCAGCCGACATCGGCGATGCGCAGCGACCCACCCATGCGCTCGGCGCAGTCGACCGCGATGTCGTAGACCGCCGCTTGGTAGAGGCTCGCGACATCGATGCGCTCGGGCGTCCAGTAGGTGCCAGGATCACTCTCGACGGTGAGCGCTGCGCTGCGCGCGCGGTAGCCGTCCTTGATGCAGTAGTTCTCGGTCGTCGTGTTCACAGTCGCTCCTCGGCCCAGGCAGCGATCATGCAAAGCGCAAAGACGCGCGCGTCGCTGGAAGGTGTATCGGCGGCAACGAAGGCTTCCCAGCGCGGATGCAGCATGCCGCTCTTGATGAAGCGCGTTTGGCGGAGCCAGTCGATGCGTCGCCGCCAGACGCCTTCGCCGAGACGCAAGCTGAAGCCCTGCTTTGAGCGCTGCAGGACGTGCTTTCGGACGTGCTGCTGCGCTTTGTGCGGCGCATGACTTTCGACGTAGCGGCGCAGCGCAGCTTTGCTCTCATGGCTCGCGCGCGGCGTGGTGGACAGCGCATAGTCGAGGATGCGTCGGTCGAGGAAGGGGCAGCGCGCTTCGAGTCCAACGGCCATGGTCGCGCGGTCGACCTTCGGCAGGATGGAACCTGCGCAGAAGCCTGAGAGGTCCAGGCGCTGAGCGCGCCGCGGCTCGGGCAGGTCCGGCGCGTCCTCGGCGGAGAGCCAAGCGGCGTAGCGCTCTTCGTCGTAGCTCGATCCGAGCGGCGCGAGCAAGCTGCGCGCTTCGCTCGGATGGAAGCGCGGAAAGACCCGCTGCAAGTGCCCATGCACGTAGCTCCGCTCGCCGAGCGCCGTGAGCGCGTAGTGGCGAAGCTCGGATGGGGCGTCGGGGTGGGCGACGGCGTCTCCGAGACGCTGCTGCGGGAGGCCGAGGGTGCGCGCGTTCGCGTGGCCATGCTGCCACGTGTAGCCGGCGAAGGCCTCGTCGCCGCCGTCGCCGGTCAATACGACCGTGCTGTGCTCTCGGGCTGCGCGCGCGACTTGACACATGGTGAGGACGGCGCCGTAGGCCTGCGTTTCGTCGAAGGCCTGCGCTGCCGCAGCGAGCAGTTCACCGCTGTCGCTCGCTGCGATGGATCGAGTTTGGTGGCGGAGGCCGAGGCTCGCTGCCGTCAAGGCCGCAACCGGTGCTTCGTCGTTCTCCCCGGGAAGCGAGAGGGTCGTCGCCATGAACGTCGGCGCGCTTCCGGTTTCGCGCGCGGCTGCGATGGCGAGCGCCGTCGAGTCGATGCCGGCGGAGAGCAGGAGGCCCGTCGGGACGTCGGCGCGGACTTGCTCACGGATGACGCTATGCCAGATGTCGGCGAAGGCTTCGTCGGACCACGGCGTCGTTGCCGTTCGCGGCGCTTCCCAGTGGCGGAAAGCGCTCATCTGCGCGCTGTGCGCGTCGAAGACGAGGCCCCGCCCAGGACCGAGCTTCTCGATGCCGCGCCAAAGCGTACCGGGAGCTGGACAGTAGCCGAGCGTCAAGACGTGGGCGAGCCCATCGGCATCGAGGTCCTGTGGGGCGCCGAGCAGGGCGCGCAGAGCGTCGGCATCGGAGGCTACATAGAGCAAGTCACAGCGACGCGCGAAGTAGAGCGGCTTCATGCCGGCGTGGTCGACTGCGAGGACGGCGCGCGCACGCGCTGCGTCCCAGATGACGAAGGCGAACATGCCTTCGGCGCGGCGCAGGAGTTCGCGTTCGCCCCAGAGCCGGTAGCCGTGCAACAAAACTTCGTTGTCCGACTGTGAGGCGAAGCGCGCGCCCGCGGCCTCGAGGTCGCGGCGTAGCGAGGGAGCGTTGTAGATCTCGCCGTTGCAGGTCAAGGCACATTGGCCCTCGGCGTCCACGAAGGGCTGCGTCGCGCGCTCACTCGGGTCGACGACGATGAGGCGACGGTGCCCGAGCCAAGCATGGCCCGATGGGCAGGTCCAAGTCGCGCCGCCATCCGGGCCGCGCGCCGCGAGTCGTGCGAGCGCGCGCTCCTTGTGCGATGTCGTTGTTGGTTGGCGACCCGCGTGAGGACCGAGGACCGCTGCAATGCCGCACATATACTGCTCGTGCTGCCAAATGGTGGGGGATGCACCCGTTATCGGCAGAATGGTGCGCGTCACGCGAGCGCGACTTCGTCCGCTGTTCCTGCACTTCAGTGCGCGCAGTCCGCGTTCCGATCGGGACTGTATGAGCAGTTGCCTTGGACAAGTCGCGCGTGACAGGCTCTTCCACACGGACCTGCACTACCACGATCGCGCGTCCAAGCCCGCCTACGTCGCCGACAAATATCGCAGCATCCTCCAAGGTCTTGTCCTCGATGTGGGCGCCGACGGTTCGCAGATGGCGGCTGCGTTGCCTGCGGCGTGCGACTATGTCGGAATCGGCATCGGTGTGCCGCCGACCATTCCGGTCGACCTCGAGACCATGGGCGTGCCCTATGCGAGTCGCAGCTTCGACTGCGTGCTCTGCCTCGATGTCCTCGAGCACGTCGACGACCCGCACGAGCTCTTCGACGAGCTCTGCCGTGTTTCGCGCGGCTTCGTGATCGTGTCACTGCCGAACTGCTGGGCTGCCTTCTGGGGCATGCTGCGCCATGGGCCGTATCGGCCAGGGCAGGCGACGAAGTTCTATGGCCTGCCTGTCGACGCGCCCGAGGATCGACACAAGTGGTTCTTCGATGTCTGCGAGGCAGAGCGCTTCGTGCGCGAGCGCGGCGCGCGCAACGGTGCGCGCGTCTTGCAGGTCGACTGCGAAGGCGAAGAGGCTGCCGAGCAGTGGGCGCGGGACTGTGCGGCGCTGCAAGCAGCTGGGCTCGTTCACGAGGGCCTCGACCCGCGTTCGCTCTTCGCCGGTGCGCTCTGGGCCGTGCTCGACGTGCGGAGTGCATGAAGTGCGCGTCCTCGTCGCGAGCGACTTCGAGCCCGGCAGCCACCGCGCACACGCGATCAACGTCGTCAAGACGGCCGGCGGCTTCGCGCGCCTTGGTCACAGGGTCACGGTCGTCTGTCGCGCAAGCGAGCACGGTGACGTAGCTGCGTGCGTCGCTGCGTATGCGGAGCCGGCTCTCGCCTGGGACTCTGTGCCCGTGCTTGGCTCGAGTGGCGAGGCGGGCCGCGCGCGGGACTTTGCGCGGACGGTCTTGGCTCGAGCACGCGACTTCGACTTCGTCTATGCGCGACACTTCTATGCGGGCCTCGCGACCGCGCGCGCCGGTGTGCCTACGGCTCTCGAAACGCATGCCTATGTCGGCGATCCGAATCCGATGTTGCAGGCGGCGATCGAAGCCGTCGCTGCTCCACGCACCGACACGAGCCCCGCGCCGCTCTGCATCATCACGATCTCCGAGGTGCTGCGTGCGCACTACATCGAGCGCGGAGCCGCAGCGACGCGCGTCGCCGTCGTGCCCGATGGCGTCGACGTCGCGGCCTTCGCGCCTCGAGAAGTGCAGCAGCCTCGACCCTTCGAGCGCCGCTTCCCATGGCACGCGCTCTACGCGGGCCACCTCTACGACTACAAGGGCATCCCGACTATCCTCGCCGCCGCAGCTCTCTTGCCGCAGGTCGGCTTCGAGCTCGTCGGCGGCAGTCCCGAGGACGTCGCGCGCGTGCGCGCACAGGCCGCCGCGCTCGACAACGTGTGCGTGCACGGCAGCGTCGACCATCGCGAAGTGCCGCGCTGGCTCCAACACGCAGACGCGCTCCTCCTGCCGCCGAGCGCCAAGGAGCCATCGGCAGCATGGACGAGCCCCGTCAAGCTCGGTGAATATTTGGCGAGCACGAAGCCCATCGTCGCTTCGTTGATCCCCGGGCTCCGCGCCTGGGTCGCGAGCGACGTCGTCACTTGGTTCAGGCCCGATGACGCTATGGACCTGGCGCGTGCGCTCGTTCGGTGCCTCGGCGAAGACGAGGCCTCGCGGTCGCAGCGCGCGGAGCGCGCACTCACGCAGGCAAGGCGCTTCGACTACAGCGAGCGCGCACGCGGGATCTTGCGCGCAACAGCTGGGGCATCAGCGCTTGCGTCCCTTGAGGTTGCAGGCCCAGTCGCCAGTGGGCACATCGGGGTTGGCTGGTAGCGAATCCAGCAGCGCGAAGCCGTTCTCCGCAAACCACACCGCGACCTCAGCATAACTGTGGTGGGTAGCGATCGGCGCCGAGTACCAGTCGAACATGTGGTGCTCCGTGCACTGCAAACGCAAGTGCTCGTTGGCACGAGCAAGCGCCCCTGGGAAGCGATCGAGGAAGCGCGCGAGCTCGGACAAGATCTTCGCCAGCTCGAGGTTGTCCTCGATGCTGAGTCCAGTCGTGAAATTTCTTAGCAGGCGGTCATTCTCTTCCCAGCGCGCGTTGAGGTGTTGGTAGACGTGCGCCACGAAGCTGCCACCGGGACGCAACGTTCTCGCGACTTCGCGAAAGGCGCGACGAGCATCGCCGGTGTGCATCAACACGCCATTGCTGAAGCAAGCATCGAAGACCTCTGCCCGAAACGGAAGCTCGTGCAAGTTGGCCTGGACGACGACGACGTTGTCGAAGTCGCGCGTGTTGTCGCGCGCTGAGGTCACGGCGCCATAGCCGATGTCCACGGCAACGACGAGACGTGGGCCTCGCCGCGCCGCCTCGTAGCTGTAGCGGCCATTGCCGCAACCGGCGTCGAGGACGATGCTCTCAGCGCGGAGATCGTGCTCGTCCATGCGGCACTTGCTCTGAAAAGCGCGCGCGCGGTCGCTGACGCTGCCGCCCCCGCACGCGCGCGCGTCCTTTGCTGCCTCTTCGTCCGGGATGAAGCCCCAGTCGCGAAAGTAGTCCCACTCGAAGCCGAAGTAGTTCTTCGTCTTGCGACTGAGGTCGTTGTTCAGCGTCGTGTCGACGGCGTCGTCGCGCTCGATGAAGGCCGCAGGCACGAAGCGCGGGATGCCGTCGATGATCGGGTAGCGCGCAGCGCACGATGAGCAGACATAGCTGGTCTGCTCATAGATGAGCCCTGCGGAGCAAGACTTGCATTGCAGGAGACTCTGGAGCAGGGTCATGCGTGCCTGCTGAGACGCAGACGCTTGCTTGGCGGCAGGACGTTCGCGGATCGTGAGGCTCATTGGCTCATACTCCCGTTTGCAGTCTGCAGGCAATAGGAACTGTTGTTGCGCGGTGCTCCGCGTGCTTCACAAGCTCCTGAGCGTCTCTGAAGCGCGGCCTCGAAGAAGCGCGCATGCTCTTCGGCCATGTCGGCCCAGGCAAAGGTCGCGCAGACCGCACGTCGAGCCTGGGCCCCGAGCATGCGTCGCAGGCGCGGCTGGTCGCGCAAGTGTTCGACGGCGGCGACGATCGCATCGATGTCAGCAGGAACGATGAGCGCGCTGTGACCGTCCCGGAGCCACTCCCGCACGGTGCCAGAATCGGTCGTGACGATGGCGCGCCCCATGGCGGCGGCTTCCAACACGGCGTTGTTGTGCCCCTCGGACAGCGAAGCGCACACATAAATGTCGAGCGCGTCATAGAAGGCCGGCATGTCGTCCTGGTGCCGTTGTCCGTTCTTGTATTCACATCGCCGCAGCTCGATATCCGGTAGGAGCGCGAGGGCATCGATCCAGCCGTCGCCCTTGACACCTGCGAGTCGATTGCCGCACCAACCCACGACGGCGCGCTCGGCCGACTGGTCACAACGCGTCGTGGGGTTGAAGTGCTCGACGTCGACGCCGTGGCGCAGCAAGGCGATGCTCGGGACGAAGCGGCGCAGGGCTTCGACGAGGCTCGCCGATACCGCGTGCACCGCCGCGAACTGTTCGCTCAAAAACGTCCCGAAGGCGGCCGGCGCGTGATCTTGCCACGAGGTGTAGCTGCGCACGCCTGTCACGTACTTGCTGCGATCGCGGATTCGCTTGGTGTCGACGAGGTTCCACTCGAGTGCGTAGATCAGGTCGAAGTCGTCTTCGTCGAAGCCCTGCCCCGCGAAGGCCGTCGTCAACGAGAAGCGCCCACCGAGGCGGGACGTGAGCTCTGCACAATGCCGCTCGAAGACCCAGTTCGGCACGTCCGCGATCAAGAGCACGCGCGCTGCATCGATCGGCGCCGAGATAGCTAGCGACCTTGGTCGGAGCGGCTGCAACGTGACCGAGTCTTCGACTTGCGTAGGCTCGACCTTCTTCGGGAAACGATGACCGATCGTCTCCACCGGCAGCGAGCGCCGCAGCAGCGTCAATCCATAGTTGAAGGGAAGAGTGACGACTTCGAAGTCGAGGCCGACGCTCCGCCGCAACGCCGCGAGGACCTCGCGCAGGCGGTAGCGAGCGACGAAGCCATCATGGATGGCCACCATGCCATGCGGCGCCAGCTTGGCGATGCACTGCTCGAGTTCGCCGACGATCCACGTCGGGGGTTGGTCCTCCGACGAGAAGTGATCCAGGAAGGCAAAGTCGACACCAGCCTCCACGAGCGGCCAGAAGCTCTCGCTCGTGCCGTGGTGCATGCGCACGACGCTGCGCTCGGTCGGCGACAGCAGCGCAGAGTAGTCCTCGACGTCACAGCTCTCGAGCACGCCGCCGTTCTCGTGGGCTGCGCGCGCGAGCACGAAGGTCGAACGCCCGAAGCCGACTTCGACGATGCGCTTCGCCGCGAGGCCATGGGCGAGCGAATAGAGCGTCAGGAGCTGCTTCGACGTCGAGTAGCGCTCGCCGTGCCAGCGCATTAGCGTCTCATCGGGGAGCGTGCCGACGTAGCAGAGGTCTTCGTCCAGCTCGCGCTGGCAGTGCATCGATGGCGTCATGACTTGCAGGCCTCGTATTCCCCAGCCGCAACACGCGCGCGCGTTGCCAGGTGCAGGCGAAGTTCGCGCAAGAAGCGCTGTGCATACTGCTCTTGTGTGTAGAGCTGTGCGTAGGCGAGGCCGCGCTGGACGCGCGCTTCCAAAGCCACAGGATCTTCGAGGGCCGCGTTCAGCGTCGCGCAGAGCCGCTCGTGAGACCAGGTCGCGTCGAGCTCGATCACGAAGCTCGCGAGGGCTTTCTGCGCTTCGTCCGGCAAGTCAGCCGCGAGCGCGGTCCCACACATGGGGACCTCGACGTACTTGCCGTAGCGCGAGCGAGGAGCACCGCTGCACGTGATGCAGATCTTGGTCGCGCTCACGGCGCGCGCAAAGTCGATGGCGTAGCGATCGGTCCAAGCGTCCTTGTGCTCGTAGCCCGGGTGTTCGAAGCGCGCGCAGCGATAGCGCGAGCTGAGGCGTTCGAGCACGGCCGGCATGGCATCGCGCAGCGGATAGTGCTGCCCGAGCATGGAGTGCACGTTGCAAGCGCCGACGAGCATGAGGTCGATGGACTTCGGAACGCCATAGTCCTTGAAGATCGAGGCCTCCGCGCAGTGCGCGATGTGCACCAAGCGCGGTCGCGTGTGGCCCTCACGACGCAGGCGTTCGCGCCACTCGAGGAAGTCGTTGCGATGGTGGCAGATGACGAGTTCCGCGCCGCTCTCGAGGATCTCGCGTCGCGTCGCGTCGACGTCATACATTTCATTGAAGCGCAGACAGCGCGGTGCCCGCGTCTCCGTCAAGCCTCGGAGCTCGAGCGCCTTGTAGGCGACGATGATCTGAGGCTCGCGCTGATCGAGGATGCGATCGAGGTTGGCTTGGACCGAGCGCGTGTCATCCCAACCCGGCCAACCTGGTCCGGTCCAGACGAGGTTCGTGAGGCGCGCGAGGGCGCGCATCGCGTGGAAGCGCACGCGCGACATCTTGCGCTCGTAGACCTCGCGCGGGCAGAGGTAGACGATCAGCGGATGAGCGGCCGCGAAACTGCTTGGGCTGCACTGCATGCGGAAGGACTGGTAGGAGGGATCCTTCCTATCGGCGCTTCGGCCATTGCGACTTCTGCCGTGTTGCAGTTTTCGACAGCCACGATCGATGCCGAGCTCAGCGCAGCTCGAGCCGGATCACGGGGCCCTTGCCGTCGCCCGGGCGCGCGACGAAGTCGCTCGTCGCGCGCAAGCCGTTCTTCGTCTCGGCGCGCACGCGCAGCGGACCCAGCGGCAGCGTCAGCGGCATGCTCAGCGGTTGCCCGAACTGCGCAGGGTGGCTGCTCGACCAATGCTCGACCTCCGTGCCGCTTGCGTCGATGACGCTGAGCTCGAGCCATTGCCACTTGGCCGCCGGCTGCCAAGTGACTTCGAAGGTCGTAGTCGCCGCGGCGTGGAGGTCCATGGTCAGCTCGGTCGTCTCGCCGCCGCGAATCGTGACCTCTGCCTGGCGCACCGCGACGTGGTCGCCGTGCAACCACACGGTGTGCACGCCGACAGATAGATTGTCGTGCTCCACGCTCGACCGGCGGCCGGGCTTCAGTTGCACTCCGTGGGATCCAAGATTGGCCGGTGTCAGCGAGATCGTCGGCTCCACATCTTGGCTGCCGGCTTGCCGCTCGAGGACGAGAAGTAAGCGACCCTTCGCGACGGTCCACAATTCGCCGAGGTCGAGCTGTTGGCCGGGAGCCACGTCGAATGAGGGTCCAACATAGATCGTGTCGTCCGCGCTCTTGGCGACGACGTAGTAGCGTCCAGGCCAGGCATCTTTGATGTGAAACGTGCCATGCCGGTCGCCGGCGGACCATCGATGACTTTGCATGGATCGTTGCTGCGAATAGAGATGGACCTCGAGTGCATCCGGATGCGTGATGCGCGCGAACTTGTCAAGGATGCGGCCGCGCACCGCGGCAGGCGCACTCTTGACCGGCGCGTCGAAGTCCGCCGCGATCCTTACGCGGCCTCGGTCGGGATAGACATCGTCCTGGAAGAGCCATCGTGGTTGGCCCGCTGGTGGATTGTTCAACTGGACGCGCAGCGAATAGGCGACCGGCTCGAGGTTGACGAAGCGGAAGCTTCCGTCCTTCGCGGTCAGAATGCTCGAGGCGTTCTTGGCGCCGAACTTGGTCGCGCTGATGAAGACCTTCTCCATCGGTGAGCCGCAGCGGTACGCGACCAGGCCTTCGATGCAATGACCGGGTGCAATGACTGGGTTCCACTCGATGCTCGTGCCTTCAGCTGCTTGCAGCGACTTCTTGGCGTGATAGGCGATGCGCGGTTCTTCGCTCGGCTGCGACATCGCGTAAAGGTGCACTTCTCCTGGCGCGACGCCGTCGAGGCGATAGCTGCCGTCAGCCGCTGTCGCGGTCTCGGGAAAACCGAGAACCGAGTCGAAGTCGAACTGACCGACTTGGAGGAAGCTCTCCTCAAACGCCCGCGGCACCGCACGGACGACGATGTCAGCGAGCACTTTGCCAGTGTTGTCTTTCGCGATGCCGTGCACGGTCACGGGACGTTGGAGTTCGATCAAGCAGTCTGTCGTGAGCCCTTCCTCGACGTCGATGTCGCCCTCCAGGATCGGGCTGCCGCTGTGCGCGACGACGAGGTCGTGCTTGCCAGCGGGGAAGCCGTGCGCCTCGGCGCGGCCATCCGCGTCGGTCGTGAACATGCGCGGTGTCCATGTTTCGATCCGCGTCGTCGAGTTGCGGTACTCGAAGCGCTTTGGCATGACGCCGATCGCTACGCGCGCAGCCACTGCTGGGTTCTTGTCCGCGTCGACGACCTGAACACGAAGGGTCCCGCCGCCGCCCGCGAGGACGATTTCGACCCGTGTTGGTTGGGTAAATGTATCCAAGCAGTCGAGGTCGACGAGGTCGGAGCGTAGGTAACCCTCGAGGATGGCACCGAGCGACGTGCCCGCTTCGAGCGAGCGAAGCGAGAAGGCGCCCCGCGCATCGGACTGCGTAGCGATGTACCCGCCTCGGTAGTCGCGGTGGCCGCTCGTGATCCAAATGTCGGCCCCGGCGAGTGGCGTGCCGCTGCTGTCACGCACGAGGCCCACGACATCAACGCCTTTCGGGATCACGATGCGGACGCGGGTATCTTCCGTGGCCTTCGCTTCTGCCTTTGCCTCACCACCGCAAAACGTCGACAAGTGGACCTCGCGCGTGCCGAGCTGCTCGAAGACCACGCGGCCCTCGGCGTCGGTGATCGCGTGTTGCGGACTTCCAGCCAGCGCTCGCCATTTGCTGGCCTGGCAGAGGACGGCGACGTTGGCGGCCGCTTTGAGGTCGTGCCAAACAACGTCGACAAGGAGCCGACCTGCCCGAGCTCTTGTGTCGACCGGTCGCTGCTGCCGCAGATCGCCACCAAGTTCCGCTCCGCCTGCAGCAACGTCACCCGTCGAAGGCAACGACGCAGGCGCAGCTTCCTCCTCGGACGACGCGCCTGCGCGCAGGTCGACGAGCGACAGCGGTGGCGCAGCGGACTGCGCCATGAAGAAGGCGACCGCGACCACGACCGCGGCGACCGCCAATACTGCCAAGGTCTGTGGTCGTGCCATGCGCTGCGACTCCTCTGCATCGACGTGAGCCCACGATAACGCGTGACCGCGCCGTGCGTCAGTGCCGCAGAGCCCCTTGCAGCATCGGATAGTCCGACAGCACGCCGTCGGCCCCGCTGCGCACGAGGGCCTGCACTTCGGCGAGCGTGGCTGTGCCGGCCGTGGTCCAGAGGGGCAAGCCGAGCGCGCGCACGCGCGCGACCGCCTGGGGTTCGTCGCGGATCCAAGCGGGCCAGAAGCGCACGATGTCGACGCCTGCGCGCGCGAAGTCGTCGACGTCCTCAGGGCGGCGCAAGAAGCCAAGGGTCCGCAGCCGAGGCTCGAGTTGCTGGAACGCATGCAAGTCGTCGAGGCTGCGGCAGCCAACAATGACCCGGTCGATGGCCTTCGACGCGCGGACCAAGTCGACGACGCGCGCCTTGTCGAGGGTCGGGCTCTCCTTGATGTCGAGGAGCAGCGTGACGTCGTGTGGCCGCACGAGTTCGAGGACCTCGGCCAAGGTCGGCACGCGTTCGCCGGCGCCGGCGTCGAGTGCACGGAGCGCGGTGAAGCTCAGGTCGGCGACGCGGCCCTGGCCGTTCGTCGTCCGGTCCACGGTCGCGTCATGGAGGACCACGACCTCGCCATCGGCGGTGCCGCGCAAGTCGACCTCGATGCCGTCGACGCCATGGCGAAGCGCTTCGCGGAAGGCGAGCAACGTGTTCTCGGGGATGCCCGGGACGATGCCG
>CALLZN010000043.1 GCA_937858895.1 uncultured bacterium
TCGAGCGCTTCGCGCGCTTCGTCGAAGTGCAGGGCGGCGATCCGCGCGTCGTCGACGACCCTGAGACTGTCCTGCCGCGGCACCGCGCCGGACTCGAGGTCAGGTCCGAAGCGCGTGGTTATGTGGTCGACATCGACCCGCGGGCCATCGCGCTCGCGGCTCTCGAGGCCGGCGCAGGGCGCAAGCGGCCAGGCGAGGCGATCGACCCTGCGGCGGGCATTGTCATCGAGGCGCCAATCGGCGCCGAAGTCGAGCGCGATACCTTGCTGGCGCGCGTCTTTGGCGCGACGACGGGGCTCGAGTGCGCGACCTTACAGAGGGCCTTCGTCGTCGGGGCTGAGGCACCCGAGCCGCGTCGCCAGGTGCTCGAGAGAGCTGGGCTTTCACGCGGTGAGGATCGGGCGACGCCCGGCGTTTGAACGCGCGCAGGCGATTCTGACGCAGCGCCTCGCTATGGTCGCGCGGCTCCAACAGCTTCGACTCGAGGGCCGGCCTTGCTGCGACTACTCTCTCTCTTCGGTCTCTTCGCGTTCCTCGGCATTTGCTGGCTCGCTTCGAGGAAGCGCTCGGCGATCCGCTTCCAGACCGTTGCGGTCGGGGTCGCTGCGCAGCTCGTGCTGGGCGTCGTCTTTCTCTGGTGGGACGCGGGGCGCGAGCGGCTCGACAGCCTCGGCAAGGACGTCAAGGCCTTTCTCGACATGTCGCTTGCTGGTAGCGAGTTCTTGTTCGGCTTCCTGGCCAAGCAGGACGTCGTCCTCGAGCACCTGAAGGACTTGCCGCCTGATGTCGCGAAGGGCGGCTTCCTCTTCGCGTTTCAGGTCCTGCCGACGATCATCTTCTTCTCGGCCTTCATGGGCGTCGTCTACCACCTCGGCATCATGTCGCTGGTTGTCAAGGGCATCGCCTACTTGATGGTGCGGACGATGAAGACCTCGGGCTCGGAGTCCTTGTCGGTCGCGTCCAACATCTTCGTCGGCCAGACCGAGGCGCCGCTGCTCGTGCGGCCCTTCCTCGGGCGCATGACCGAGTCGGAGCTCATGGCGGTCATGACTGGCGGTTTCGCGACCATCGCGGGCGGCGTCTTCGCGCTCTATGCCGGTTTTGGCGTCGACCCTGGCCACTTGCTCGTTGCGAGTGTCATGTCGGCCCCTGCAGCCCTCGTCGTCGCCAAGATCCTCGTGCCCGAAACGGCGGAGAGCGAGACCTATGGCACCATCCGCGTGAAGATGGAAAAGAGCTCCGCCAACGTCGTCGAGGCCGCGGCGTCGGGCGCGACCGATGGTTTGCAGCTCGCGCTCAACGTCGCGGCCATGCTCATCGCCTTCTTGTCGCTGATCGCGGTCGCGAACTGGGCGCTCGGCGGAATGTCGTCTTGGTTCGCGCTCGAGACGCCCTTGACGTTGCAGCGCATCTTGGGTTGGGCCTTCGCGCCCTTCGCCTTCTTGCTTGGCGTCGAGTGGAAGGACGTCGTGCCGGTCGGCGAACTGCTCGGCTACAAGGTCGCCGTCACGGAGCTCGTCGCCTACCAGCAGCTGACGAGCGAGGCCATGCAAGCGCGCATTTCGCCGCGGAGTAGCGCGATCGCGACCTACGCGCTCTGTGGCTTTGCGAACCTCGCGTCGATCGCGATCCAGATCGGCGGCATCGCGGCCCTTGTGCCCGAGCGGCGCAGCGACCTCGCGCGCCTCGGGTTACTCGCCATGTTCGGCGGTGCGATTGCGAGCTGGATGACGGCCTGCGTCGCGGGCGTCTTGCTCGATGTTTGAGGCGGGGCTCTGCGTTCGCTGCATGCGAACTTTGACGCACGCTGTCTTCGCGCTCTGGTTCGGCGGCGTGACGTTCTATGCCCTCTTCGTCATCCCCGCTGGGCGCCGTGTCCTCGGCTCCCACACCGCCCAAGGCTTCGTGACGCGCGAGGTCAGCATCGCGATGCAGTGGGTCGGTGCGATCGCGATCGCCCTGCTCTGGGTCGACTGGCAGCGCACGGTGCGAGGAAGGCGACAGGGCAAGAGGGCGTTGCTTGCATTGCTGGCGTTGACCTTGCTCCAGGCTGTACAGTTCGTGTTGCACCCCTGGCTCGATGCACTGCTCGATGCCGGCGCCAAGCACGTGGTCGACGCATCGGGCTTCTACCTGCGCCACCGCGTCTATCTGCTGACGACGGCAGCGCTCTTCATCGTCGCAGCCTGGTATCTGCACAGCGTTCTGCTCGCCGCCATCCCACGTCCGGCCTACGATGCCGGTCATGAACAGCGGTGATCACAACATAGAAGGGGAGGTGCAGCGCCTGCGCAGCGCGGTCTACCGCCTCGAAGTCGCGGGTCTCAAGCCGGCCAAAGTCGGCATCGTGCTCGGGAGTGGGCTCAAGGATTTTGCCAAGCAGCTGCAGGATCCGATCACGATCTCCTTCAACGACATCGCCGAGTTCCCACGCACGCGAGTGCGGGGCCACGGCGGGGAACTGGTCCAGGGTCGCATCGGCGACACTCTCGTCCATTGCTTGACGGGGCGTGTGCACCTCTACGAGGGGCACCACGTCTGGGAGGTCGTGCGCGCGGTGCGCACGCTCGCGCTCTTCGGCACCAACACCTTCTTGTTGACGAATGCGGCCGGCGGTATGCGCGCAGAGTGGAAGCCCGGCACGCTCATGCTCCTCACCGACCACATCAACATGACGGGCACGAACGTGTTGCTCGGCGACCACCATGAGTGCTTGGGCCCCCGCTTCCCGCCGATGTCGGAGGTCTACTCGAAGTCCGCGCGCAAAATCCTCCACGAGGCCGCGAAGAAGCCGCTGATGGAAGGGGTCTATGCCCAGATGATGGGGCCGAGTTACGAGACGCCTGCCGAGATTCGTATGTTGGCCCAACTCGGCGCCGACGCGGTCGGCATGTCGACGGTGCCCGAGGCCATTGCCTTGCATGCGATGGGATGTCGCGTCGCGGCGCTCTCATTGATTACGAATAGTGCCGCCGGCGTCACGGCAGACGTGCCCAACCACGACGAGGTCGTGAGCGAAGGCGCAAAAGCCGCCAAGCGCATGAGTCAACTCCTCGTGGCCGCGGTCCCGGCTTTGGGCAAGCTCGCACGCCGCAAACCCATTTGCTGAACTCTGGTCTCAGGTCGGAGCATCGAGGATCCCATGAAACACGCTCGTCTCGTCGCCATCGCGCAGGTCCGCTTGCGTTCGCTACTACTCTTCGCTGGCGTCGGCCTAGCGACGCTGGCCCATGGGCAAGATCGGGTCCGTGCAGGCGGAGACTCAGGCGACGAAGTCACGTCCCCTGGTCGAGCTGCGACGCGATCCTTGCCGGCCGGCAAAACGCTCGCGTGCATCGAGGTCGGCTCCGTCGCTCACTTCGAGGAAGCTGGCGCTGCCCTGCCGATCCTGAGCTTATGGAAGCACCCGAAGGTGCGGGGCTTCCTTGACTACATGAGCTCGGTGAGTTCCGAAAGTAAGGCCCAGTTCGGTGCATACGGACGCGCCTACGACTGGGCGCGTGGCTTCGACGCTGGCCTCGCGGGCTCGATCGTCTTTGCCCCGGGACGATCGGGGCGCCCCCGGCCGGCATTCTGCGTGACGGGCGCCGCGCGCGATGCCGAGACCTTGCGCAACGCCGAGGATGACTTCGTCGCCCTCATGGCGACTTCGCGCCAGGCACGCGGTCTCACGCCCCTCGACAAGACGCAAGTCCCCCTCACCGACTCGCCGTTGAGCGCCACCAAGCTCGCAGCCAGAGCAGAAGAAGTCAATTCCGGCTGGAGCTACCGCCGCAGTGCCTTCCTCTTGCGCAAGGGGCGGACAGTCGGAACGCAGTTCGTCGTGGACTATGGCGAAGCTTCGAAGGGCACGACAATGGATAGGGCCATTGCCACCGCGCTCGGCGACCTCGTCTACGTTCGACGCGACGCGACAGATCTGCTGCGCTTCGGGCCGGCTCCGCCGCTACGTGAGGGCGAGACCGTGCTAGCCCGCGCGGTCTTGCGTATGGACGAGAACCTGACGTCGAAGGAGCACGGCGTCCGTGAAAGGGAGCTTCCTGAAGTCGAAGCCGCGGGCTTCCTCGGCTGGGATGGGCTCGCCTCCGTGCTCGTGCGGCAGAGTGACGGCACCCTACGCGAGGTCGTCGACAGCTACGACAGCCTCGTGAAGGCGGACTCGGCTTTCCGCGCGCTGCGCGGCAACGGCAAGGGGCTCGGTGACCAGGCCGATTTCGTGCCAGCCGATGCCTTCGCCGCCATGCGCATCGTCATGGACGAGGCGATCACGACGCGGTGGATGCGCAACATGGGCGAGGCCTTCCGCGCGAAGGATGACATGGATGGCTTCTTGCGTGGTATGCGCTCGACCCTCGGGCTCCAACCCAACGATGCTGAGAAGGGCTTCGAAGGCCTCGGTGAGATTACGGTCGCCATCGTTCCGCCCGCACCAGGCGTGCTCGCTCCGGAGCTCTGCCTCGTCCTGCCAGGGACCGGGGACAAGGACGCGCCGGCCCGCATTCTCGCGTCCTTCGTGAGCTTCGCCGCA
>CALLZN010000044.1 GCA_937858895.1 uncultured bacterium
GATCGCCCTTGAGCATCTCGAAGTCGGGCGGCGAGTGGTTGTGGAAGCGCTGACCCGCGACCTTGTTCAGCGTGGTGTCGAGCGCCTCGCCGGAGATTTTACCGCCCTTGTGCTTCTCGTGCGCGGCGATGACCTTGGTCTTCGTCTCGGCGAGGACGCAGTCGAAGCGACGAAGCACCGTCATCGGCAGCATCACGCGCTCGTACTGCGGCGGGCGGTAGGGGCCGCGCAGGAGGTCGGCGATCTGCCATATCAAGTTGGCGAAGGAGGTGTGATCTGCAGCCATACTCTTCGCGTCCTCCGGTCTCGATTCCCGCTCGGCGATCCTGCACCACCAGCGAGGCCGCAAGCAAGCGTCGCAGCGGCGACAGTCCAAAAAGACAAAACCCCAAGCAGCTCACGCCGCTCGGGGTTCCGTTTGAATCCAAATCGGCAGCAGTGCTCCGATGCAAGAATGGCTCCTCGAGTAGGGCTCGAACCTACAACCCTCCGGTTAACAGCCGGATGCTCTACCATTGAGCTATCGAGGATCACGTGCGGTCCGGACACCTCGTTGCGGGCCGCGTTGCGGCGTCGCGCGCGATGTCAGGGCGCAAAAAAGTAGACAGACGGCTTCGATCGGTCAAGAGGGGAGTCGAACCTGAGGTCGCGCGTGAGCGCCCGGAAGCATGGCCGCGCTGCGCACAGTACCCACGCGCACGCGGCCGTTGCCGCGCGGCGCTCAGCGCGACGACGCTTCGAGCGCCGCCACGCCGGGAAGGACCTTGCCTTCGAGCAGCTCGAGGCTCGCGCCGCCGCCCGTCGACACGTGGTCGACCTGGTCGTCGAGGCCGAGCAACTCGAGGGCGGCGACCGAGTCGCCGCCGCCGACGCAGCGGAAGCCGCTGCACTTCGCGACGGCCAGCGCTACTGCCTCGGTGCCCTTGCGGAAGGCCTCCATCTCGAAGACCCCCATCGGGCCGTTCCAGAGCACCGTCTTCGCGTCGGCGAGCAGTTCGGCGAAGCGGGCGCGAGTCGCCGGCCCGATGTCGAGGGCGAGCTTGCCATCCGGGATGCGCTCCACGACCGCGTGCGGACTGTCGGCGCGGAACTCGTCGGCGACGATGTGGTCGCTCGGCAGCGCGAGCACCTTGCCCGTGGCCTCCGCCTCGCGCAGCACGCGCCGCGCTTCGTCGATGAGCTCGTCTTCGACGAGGGACTTACCGGTCGGCAAGCCCTGGGCCTTCAAGAAGGTGTAGGCCATGGCCCCGCCGATGATGAGGCGGTCGACGCGCGGCAGCAGGTTCTCGAGCACCGGCAGCTTGTCGCTGACCTTGGCGCCGCCGAGGATGGCGACGAAGGGACGCTCGGGTGCCTCGAGGACCTTGGCGAACGAATCGAGCTCCTTGGCCAGCAAGAGCCCCGGCGCGCTCGGCAAGTGCTCGGGAATACGCGCGACGGAAGCATGGGCGCGGTGGCAAGTGCCGAAGGCGTCCTGCACGAAGACATCGCCGAGCGCGGCGAGTTCACGGCCGAAGTCCGCATCGCCCTCCTCTTCGCGCGGGTCGAAGCGCAGGTTCTCGAGCATCAAGACCTCGCCTTCTTCCAGGCTCAGCGCGAGGTCCTGGACCAGCGGCCCGACGATCTCGGACGCCGCGCGCACGGGCCAGCCCGTGAGCTCCTGAAGGCGCTCGGCGACCGGAAGCATGCGCAGCTTTTCGTCGACGCCACCCTTGGGTCTACCCAAGTGCGACATGAGGACGAGGCGAGCGCCGCGGTCCCGCAAGAAGCGCAGCGTCGGCAGCGCCGCCTCGATGCGCGCGTCGCTCGTCACGTTGCGCTGCGCATCGAGCGGAACGTTGAAGTCGACGCGCACGAGGACGCGCTTGCCATTCACATCGAGATCTTCGAGGCGTCGCATGGAATGTCCGACTCAGCGACCGAGGTGGTGGGCCTTGGCGACGAGGTCACAAACGCGAACGCTGTAGCCCCATTCGTTGTCGTACCAGCTGATGACCTTGACGAGGTTGTCGCTCACCATCGTCGACTGGCCATCGACGATCGAGCTGTGCGGATTGCCGATGATGTCGCTCGAGACGATCGGGTCTTCGGTGTAGGCGAGGATGCCGCGCATGGGACCCGAGGCGGCGTCGATGAAGGCCTTGTTGATCTCCTCGGCGCTGGCCTTCTTCTGGAGAACCGCGACCAGGTCGACGACCGAACCATCGGGCACGGGCACGCGCATGGCCATGCCGTCGAGCTTACCGGCGAGCGCCGGCAAGACCTTGCCGACCGCGCGCGCGGCGCCGGTCGTCGTCGGAATGATGTTCTGGGCACCAGCGCGGGCGCGCCGCAGGTCCGAGTGGATCATGTCGGCGATGCGCTGGTCATTGGTGTAAGCGTGCACCGTCGTCACGAGGCCGCGCTCGATGCCGAACTTCTCGTGCAAGACCTTGGCAACCGGGGCCAGGCAGTTGGTCGTGCACGAAGCGTTCGAGATGACCTTGTCGCTCGCGACCAGTTCTTCGTCGTTGACGCCGAGGACGATCATGCGGTCGATCTCCCCCTTGGGCGGCACGGTCAAGCAGACCTTGGGCGCGCCGGCTGTGATGTGCTTCATGCAATCCGCCTGCGTCGTGAAGAAGCCCGTGCTCTCGACGACGAAGTCGACGCCAAACTTGGACCACGGCAGGTTGGCCGGATCCTTCTCGCTGAGGATGGCGACGTCGCGGTGCCCGACAGTGAGCTTGCCCTCGCCAGCTTGCACCGCGTGCGGGAAGCGACCGTGGACTGTGTCGTACTTGAGGAGGTGGGCCAAGGACGCGGCCGGGGCGAGGTCGTTGATCGCGACGACTTCCATGTCGCTGCGACTTTCCATGATGCGGAAAACCATGCGCCCGATGCGGCCGAACCCGTTGATGCCGATCTTCATGACCATGTGCGTGTGCTCGTGGGGATGCGCCCCGCTTGAGATTCGGTGAGCTTGCGAAAGGCGCGAGCTTAGCGTCCTGCGAGGTGGGATCCACGCTCGAGCAAAGCCGGGCACCGACTGCGACGATCTCGACGCGGGGAGGCGGCTCGTGCAGACTCTCTGTTTGTGGTCCGGCCATGGGCCACGGTGAGGTCGAGAATTGACAGAAGCGAAGGGACGAGCCGCGCAGCGGAGCGAGGCGCAGCGCGTGGCAGCCCGGCTCGAGGCGCGCTTCGAAGCGCGCATGCAGCGCCAACGCTTCGATCCCCGGCGCCCGCTCCTCGTCGGCTTCTCGCACGGCGCGGACTCGACGGCCTTGCTCTGGCTCTCGCGGCGCTGGCAGCGACGCGTGGACGACATGCCAGAAGTCGTGGCCGTGACCATCGACCACGGACTGCGCGCGACGTCGGCGGCCGACGCCGAAGCCGCGCGCGCCTACGCCGAGAGCCTCGGTGTCCGCTCCGTCGTCGTCGCACCGCGGTTGGTCCGCGCATCGGAGACCGAAGCCCGCGCCGCTCGCTACCAGGCCTTCGAGGCACAGGCCCAAGCACTCGACGCCCAGGCAGTCCTGCTCGCCCACCATCGCGCCGACCAGCGCGAGACGGTCTTGCATCGCTTCCTGCGCGGCACGGGAGCTGCCGGCTTGCGCGGCATGCCGATGCGACGCCGCTTGACGACGACGAAGTCGGGACCTTGCTTCGTCTTGCGTCCCCTGCTCACCGAAGAGGCAGGTACGCTGCGCGCCTGCGTCACAGCGCACGGCTTGCCCTTCGTCGAGGACGCGAGCAACGCCGACCCCGGTCACACGCTGCGCAACTACTTGCGCCACTGCGTGCTCTGCGACGTGCGTCTCAGCGACGCCGTCGAAGCCTTGCGACGCGAGGCACAGGCCTTCCACCAAGCGGTCCATCGCGAACTCGCGGACAGCGCCCATGCCTGGGAAGGCCACGGTGACTGCATCCTCAGCCTCGAGGTCCGCGACCGCGACAGCCCTGCGGCTTTGAGTCCGTGGGCTCGCGAAGAGCTCTTCGTCCGCGGCCTCGACCGCCTCGGCGCGCGTCGCCCGACGCGCCAGCTCTTGCGCCGCGCAGCAGCCTTGTTGGACGCCGACACGCGCGTCGGCAAGCGCATCGAGAGCACGGGCCACTGGTCCGCGCGCCGCGAACGACAGCGCGTCGTGCTGATGAACGGCCTCCCGAAAGTCCGCTCGGAAGTCCTGCGCTCGTCGAGTGCAAGCGTCGCCCCCGACTCCTAAGGTCACGCCATGGACGTCCTCGTCACCAAGATCGCCAAGAAGATCGAAGCCCTGCGCCAGAAGATCGACGACGTCGCGAAGGCCTGCGGCCGCGACCCAACGACGATCCGCCTCTGCGCCGTCACCAAGTATGCGACCACGATCGAGACACGCGCGATCGCCCACGCCCTGCACAAGCTCGGCATGGAGGTGGTCCTCGGCGAGAGCCGCGTCCAAGACCTCCTGCCCAAGGCGGCGGCCATGGCCGGTGACGACCTCGACGTGCGCTGGGACCTGATCGGCACGCTGCAGCGCAACAAGGCGCGCGACGTCGCGCGG
>CALLZN010000045.1 GCA_937858895.1 uncultured bacterium
GTCGACGAACGCGCGCGGGCGCGCCGCTTTTTGGAGATGGTCGGTCAAGGCTCTGGCCCCAGTTCAGGATGCGGACGAGCCGACATCCTACGGGCTCACGACGCCCCATTCCCGCCTCAATCGGATGCGCTCGGACTCAGCCGAAGAGCCCGGTCCCGGCCTTGGACGGCTGGTACTCGGGGAAGAAGTCCTTCGGCAACTTGGCGACACCCATGTGGTGCACGAGCAAGTCGGCCAACACGTCGCGATAGTCGGTGGTCACCGGCAGGTCCCGGCCTTGGTAGAGGTCCGATTCTGCGAGGCCCGCGAACTTGCCGTAGACCTTGCCGCCGCGCAGCCCGCCGCCGACCAGCAGCATGCACGAGCCATGACCATGGTCGGTGCCCTCGTTGCCGTTCTCACGACACGTGCGACCGAACTCGGTCATCGTGCAGACGACCGTGCGCTTGCCGTGGTCCCCGATCGTGTCGAAGAAGGCGCGGATCGATGCAGCGAGCTCGCCGAGCATCGCTGCGTGGCGGCCGCCCTCGCCACCTTGGCCCGTGTGGTGGTCCCAACCGTTCCAGTCGACGCACGCGATTTCGAGGCCAGCACCCGCGTTGATGACCTTGGCAATGTCCTCGAGGCGCGGTCCGAGGCGACCGCGCGGGAAGCGCGCACCGCCCTGCTTCCTGCCGCGATTGTTGCCGACGATGTCCTGGTAGCGCCGCAGGGTCTCGATCGTCGCGCGGCCCGAGGCGACGACAGGGTCGTCCTCGAGACGCTTGCTGGCGTCGCCCATGGCATCGTTGCCCATAACTGCGTCGCCTTTCGAGCCGCGCTTATTGTCGGCTGCCTTCTTTTCGCCGGGCTTCTTATCGGCGGGCTTCATGCCGCGGGCAGCGTCCTCGCCGTAGAGCTCGTCGAAGAGGTCGAGGTAGGCGCCGGCTTGGCGCGCTTCGCGTTCGGGCACGGCGAGCACGGGATACTGGCCGCGCAGCGAACGCGGCAAGAGCCCCTGCATCGCGATGGCCCGCAAGTCATCGTCCTTGCCACGCCGACCCTCGGTCAGGCGCAGGTAGCGGTTGAGCCAACCACCGTCCTTCTGCGGCAGGCCAGGAGCACCGTATTCCATGAAGTCTTGGGCATCGAAGTGGCTGCGAGTCGGATGCGGCGAGCCGCAGCAAACGAGCGGCGCGAGCGCCTTCTTCTCCCAGAAGCCCATGAGCGGCTCGAGCGCCGGATGCAGGCCCCAGTGCTTGTCCAGCGCGAGGACGCCCTTCTGGTCCTCCTCCGCCTTGGCAGCGATCGCGATCGTCGGCCGCATGGCGTGGTAGTTGGCGTCACGGTACGGCACGACGGTGTTGAGCGCGTCCTGGCCCCCACGCAAGAAGATCACGACGAGGATCGGCGCGGCCGTCTCGCTCTGGCGCGTCGCACGCGTGCGCAGCGGCAAAGGAAACGAGAGCGCCGAGGCAGCAAGGGCGCTGCGCGCGAGGAAGCTACGGCGCGAGACGTCGTTGCTCATTCTTTCAAGGTCATGCATCGCTCGACTCCATTCTTACTCGCTCTCGTTGTCGCTTCACTGCTCACTGCCGCTGGAACTCGGGCGACCCGAGCAAGAGCCCAAGGATACGCGGCGCGAGCTCGTCGCGCTTGGGCTCGGGGTTCTGCTCGAGGTAGCGGCGCATCATGAGGTCGAGGGTCTGCGAAGTGCGGTCCCCGAGTCCAGCCGGCAACACGCGACGCGCAAGCTGGTCCTTCCAGACCCGAGGAATGCGCGGATGCAGCCCGTCGAAGAAGTCCTTCGGCAGGCGCAGCCCATGGATCTGACCTTGGGCGAGCTTGAAGGCGAACTGCCAGCGCACAGCCATGACGCCAGGATCGTTCCAGGCCTCAGCCGTGTCGTAGTAGCCGGTCGGATCTTCTTGTCCGTAGAGCGGCTCTTGGAGCAAGGCCATCGTGTCGAGCACGGCGCGTGGCTCGAGGATCTCGGCGCGCGTGACGCGGATGGCGCTCATCACGAACTCGAAGGGGCGCTTGAACTTCGACTGGTAGTACTTGGGATCGTAGAACTCGGGCGAGAGCGCGATCGCGCGATAGACCTCGCTGAGCTTGCCGTTCGTACGCCGGAAGGTCGCGGCCACGCGCTCGACGAGGCGCGCGGGCGGGTCGTCGTCGACGAAGTGCCGGCAGAGCTTCGTCGCGATGAAGTCCGCGGTCTGCGGATGACGCTCGAGGCGCCGCAAGACGATCTCGCCCTCGAGCAGCGGGTTCTTCTTGTCGGGGCGAATCGACTGGCCGAGGACGACCTTCTCGCCGCGCTGGTGCATGTCGGCGGCGTAGTAGAAGCCGATGTCCCCGCGCTTGGGATCGTGGTTCACGGTCCAGCCCGTGAGCGCCTTCGCGACTTCGATGACGTCACGCTGCGTGTAGCCCTTGTCGACGCCTAAGGTGTGCAGTTCGAGCAACTCGCGCGCATAGTTCTCGTTGAGGCCGCGCTGCTTGGCGATCTCGACCGCCTCTTCGGCGCGCTCCTTCGAACGCGAGCGCGCACGCGCGCCTTCGCGCACAGCGCTCAACTCGCCCTTGGTCGGCTCGCGCCGACTCAGGGCATTGTCCAGGTAGATGAGCATGGCCGGATGCTTGGCGACGGCCTCGAGGAAGTCCGCGAAGTCGCCGCAGACATGGGCGCGTAAGACATCGCGCTCGTAGGGCAGGGCCCAGAGCCGGAGATTGGCCTTGCCAATGTCGACGTTGAAGTGGTTGCGCCAGAAGTCGACGAGGACCTCGCGCACGACGTTCTTCGAAGCCGCCGCGCGGTAGACGATGGAGGCGAGCAAGTCGCCGCGCGGCATGTTGCGCAGACGGTCGTACTCGCGGCGTTCCTCCGGCGTCGCAGTGGGCCCGGGGTTGCGCGGGTCGTAGCCCGCGAAGAGCTCCGCCGCCGAGAGCCCCCAGGTCTCGAGCTGCCGCAAACGCTCGCCGAGCTCGTAGCCCTCGCTCGCCTTTCCTTCCAACTGCTCGTCGAACCAAGCCTCGATGCCCTTGGCCCGAACTTCGTCGATCAGCTCCTTGGTCGCACCGAAGGCAAAGCGACTGAGCAAGTGCTGGATGCGCTCGGTCTCGGTCAGCGGCGACAGGTCGCCGGGTTCGCGGCGTTGGGCTGCGCCCTCTTGCCCGCAGAACGAGACAGCCGCGAGCACGAGGCCACAGCGGAGGATCATCGGGATCGACATGCTCTTAGTTTATCGGCCTCATCGGCCGAGCTGCGCGGCCATGGACGTCCAAAAAACGTCAGAAAGCTGCGACGAAAACCGCGACCCGTGCCGTCCAGGTCGGCATGAAGACCAAAACCCAGCCATCGTTCGCAGCGTCACGCCGCGTCGCCTTCACCACGGCCGCCGTCCTCTTGGCCATCGCGTCCCCGCGAACCCAGGATGCTCCTCAGGATCCAGTGACCACGCAGACGAAGCCGGCCGAGTCGGCGCGCCGCTCGCTGCTGATTCAAGTCGACTTCAGTGGCGGCACGCTCACCGATTACCTCGAAGTCCTGCGCCGCGCCCGTCTCGATGCAGCTTCACAGAAGGCCAAGCCCGTCAACATCATCGTCGATG
>CALLZN010000046.1 GCA_937858895.1 uncultured bacterium
GAGCGCACCAGGTCACGAGCTTGTGCAAAAGTGATCCTGTGACGTGTGCTAGAGTGGTAGTCTACCTCGTGCGAAAGCGGCAATGCCGATGCCATGCACTACATCCACCGAAGCTACGAAGCCCTGATTCGCGAGATGATGGCCGAACTGCCGGCCCTCCTGCTCGTCGGTCCGCGGGCGACAGGAAAGACGACGACGGCGGCGCGCTTCGCGGCGTCCTTGGTGCGCTTGGACCGGGAACGCGAGGCGGCAGCGTTTCGAGCCGATCCGGATGCTGCGCTCGAGGGTCTGACGGAACCTATCTTGCTCGATGAGTGGCAGGCGGTGCCGGAAGTCCTGGGTGCTGTCAAGCGAGCTGTGGATGTCCGCCCCGAGCCAAACCGCTTTGTGCTGACTGGTTCCGTTCGCGGTGATTTGGATGCCGAGACCTGGCCGGGTACTGGTCGCCTCGTGCGGCTGCGCTTCTGGGGTCTGAGTGTCCGCGAATTGCGCGCCGGGGGGGAGAACTTCGTGCCGCTCCTGGATCGACTCTCCGAAGGAGGCGCAATCGCGGACCCTGTGGAGGCTCCTGACCTGCTCGACTACGTCGAGATGGCTGCGACGGGCGGCTTCCCCCAAGTCGCAGCGAGTCGGTCTTCACGGGCGCGTGAACTTTGGCTGGAGAGCTACATCGACCAACTCGTCACGCGCGACGCCGCGAGCATTGAGATGGGGCGCGATCCGGAGCGGCTGCGAAGATACTTTGAAGGCTACGCGCTGAACTCCGCTGGTGTTGCTGCCGAGAAGACGTTGCTCGAGACCGCGCAGGTCAGTCGGAAGGCGGCCGAGGCGTACGAGCAGCTACTCAAGAACCTCTTCGTGGTCGAGTCCATTCCCGCGTGGACTTCCAATAGGTTGCAGCGATTGATCAAAGCTCCGAAGCGCTACGTCGTCGACCCGGCGTTGCTGGTCGCGCTCCTGCGACTCGAGCCTCGCGCGATCTTGCGGGATGGAAATCTGCTGGGTCGACTTCTCGAGACCTTTGTCGTTGCGCAACTTCGGGCTGAGCTCGATCTCTGCCGCTGTCGGCCGCGTCTCTATCATCTTCGAGACGCGAATGGTCGCCATGAAGTCGACCTGCTTTGTGAGATGGGAGGAGGGCGGGTGATCGGCATCGAGATCAAGGCGACCGCCGCGCCGAGGCTAGAGGATTGCCGCCACCTTGTATGGATGAGCGAAGCCCTCGGCGATCGCTTCGTCCGAGGAGTGGTCATCCACACCGGCCCGCGTAGCTTTGCGTTATCGGACCAAGTGCTCGCACTGCCGATCGCGTCGATCTGGTCGTGAGCTTCAGCGCGCGGAGATCTGCAGCACCGGAGCGAAGTCGAGGAAGACGCGGCCGTTCTCGGCGAGCATGTCCATCGTCGCGACGAGGCTGAGGTCGAGGCTTGGCGGTTTTGTTGTGAACGTCGCTTCGACGCCGTTCGAAGTGCGCAGTCCGAGTTGGGTGCCCTGCTGCTGGAGGAATATGTATTGGAAAAACAAGGTCGCGCCGTAGAGCGACGTGAGGGTCGGCGTTGCTACTTCAGCGCCGGTCCAACCGTCGTGACGGCCGTCGGGGCCTGCGAAGAACTTGGTCGTCACCATCACATCGGGCGACACGAGCAAGTCGCAGGCAGGCTCCGCGATGCGCAGCGGCAAAGGCAAGGCGCCGTACGCGAGCTTGTTGCTCAGGCCAAAGACCTGGAAGGAGAGGAGCGGATTCGGGGGTGTGACACACTCGGTCTTGATGTGCATTCCTGGGCGGAGGGAGCCGCGAACAATTGTGATCGCTTCTTGCCGCTGTGCATCCCAACAGGTCTTGCCAAACGGTGTGACCTTGCCGGGTTGGAAGGACGTGACCGCGTCGACCGGCCAATTCCAACTGTAGCCCTTCGCGCCGCCATCGATGAGGAACTCGAGGACGAGCGACTTCGAGGCGACGTGCGGCAGGGCCGTGCTGAAGGGGATCGTCGGCGCCTCGCGAGGGTCGAAGCTCGCCACGCTGCGATCCTCGATCGGCGAGACCTTGGGCAGGGCCACGACACCGCGGAAGACCTCGACGACCGTTGAGCCGTGGTTCGACGCGAAGCGAAGCGCTGGCTTCGCCGGGTCGGCGTCGCTCCAGCTCGCGAGGATGCGCATGGACGTTTGTTCACCGCCGCGCAGACGCTTGTAGTTGTTTACATATTTTGTGTCTTTGCGGAAGGCGAGCTCCGAAAGACGCTTGCCACTGAGGCTCGCGACGTGCTGCGCGCCAATGATCAATTGAATACGGCGAGCATCGCGTTCACGGAAGTGGCTGTTCATCCAGCGATTGCCGTCAACGGCGCTCGCACTCGCGGGCACGACGACGGCCGTCGACTGCGACCTGCAATCTGCTGCAGCGACGATGGCCGCCAGGCAGAGCGTCGCAGCTCGATGGGGGAAGGAGCTTGTGGAAACGAGGTGCTGCATACCGGTCACCGTGACTTGCGGATGGAAATGACTACGTAGCCTCGTTCGCCGCCGCCAGCCATGAGGCGCACGAAGCTCTTTCCTTTCAACTTGGCCTTGGGAATCGTGAAGGAGCCGTTCTCCGAGACATCCACCGTTTGGATCGCTTCGCCTTCGAGCTGGTAGGACACGGAGGACTCATCGCCGTTGTAGCAAACTTCGAGGTCCGACGACTCCGTCGGAGGGTCGGGCTCAACGTCCCAGTCGTTCGTCGCCGTGGTCGCGGGCATGGGCGGCAGCGCAACGGCGGCTGCGCAGGCGACCCAAAGCGTCAGGAGAGAGAGAGAGGAAGGAAGGCTCATGGAGAACTCCTGCGGCGCAACGTACCAGGAGCTGGATTCTCGTCAAGGGGCCTAGCGGGGCACGAGAGACGTTTCTCTTCGTGGCTACCCGAGCCCGCCGCACGGGCAAGGTGCGCCACTGGCGTGGCGCACGCTCATGCGCTGGGCTACGGCATAATGCAACGACAGCGAAGACCCGGCGCGCGGCTCAACCGAAAATCAAAGGTCGCGAGCCCAACATCAAACGCCTCCGCGATCGCCACATACCACGCGTCATAACTACTCACGCTGTGTCGCAGCTCCCAGACCCGTGGCGCGAAGGGCTCATATTCCAAGAGCTCCAAGGCCAAGTCCAGCAGGTCGCTGTGTGCTTGCGATGCGGCCTCGTCGCTGATCTCGCCGGCGAGGCTCGCGCGGCGCAAGACGCCCGCGACCTCGACGGGCAAGAGCGCGGGTGCGAAGCACGCATGTGCACGCAAGATTCCTTCGGCCCACTGACCTTCTTCGCCGCTGTCCATCAGGGCTGAGACGACGACGGAGGCGTCGACGACGATGTTCATCCGCGCGCTCGGTCGCGGTGCTCGAGGATCGAAGCGGCGGGGAGGCGACTCTGGGTCGCGAGCTTGCGGGCGCGGACGCGGTCCATCAAGGCGGTCACGCTGGGCTTGCGGGCGAGTTCGATGACCCGGGCGAGGACGTATTCCTGCAGGGACTGCCCCGCGAGCGCGGCGCGGGAAGCGAGTTCATCGCGCACGTCTTCGGGGACGTTTCGAATCGTCAAAGTTGTTGCCATGCTGGCATTTTGCATGCGATGGCGGCGTGGTGCAATCTGCATCGGGCGGGTCTCGGCCGAGGTTTGCGGTCAGCGTGATGGGCGCGACGCGAAGTCAATCAACGTTGCGTCTACCAACCATGCTGCGAGGGGCGACCAAAACCAGCGCGGCGCACGGTGTGTGCAGCGCCTCGCCCCAGCCGGCCCAACTCGGACGCTCGCTCGCCGTGCCGAGATCGAATTCTGCTGGACCGGTACTGCGACGCCGCTAGCGTTGGTTGGCCAACCAACTAACACGCCAGCCAACATCAACGCAACCACGAACGCCGCGCCAAGCTCCACTCCCGATGCCGCCAGCCAACTCCGACACCCGCGAGCGCCTCATCGCCGCCGCGATGGAACTCTTCGTCCTCCAGGGCTACGCCGCGACGGGCCTCGCCCAGATCGCGCGCAAGGCCGGCGTCCTGCCGGGCTCGCTCTATTACTTCTTCCCGACCAAGCAGGACCTCTTGCTGGCGACGCTCGAGAAGCGCAAGGAGCTGCTCTGGCCCGAAGTCCTCGAGCAGATCTGGAACGACTGCGAGGATCCGATCGAGCGGGTCTTTGCCCTGCTCAAAGGCTACCGACACATGCTCGAGATGACGGACTTCGCGCATGGCTGTCCGATCGGCAACTTGGTCGTCGAGGTCGCGGAGACGCAGCCCGATGCGCGGCGCTTGCTCGTGCAGAACTTCGACAACTGGCTCGACCACGTGGCGCGCTGCTTCGAGGACGCGCAGGTGCGACTGCCGCGGGGCACCGAAGCGCGTCGCCTCGCGACCTTCGTGCTGATCACGATGGAGGGCGCGGTGATGCTGGCGCGCGCCTACCGCGACTTCGCCGTCTACGACACGGCTGTGCACGAGCTGCGCGACTACGTCGAGCGCTTGCTCGCCGATGGCGCCGTCGAAGCGCAAACAAAGAAGACCGGGAGGAAGCACGCATGAAGCCCGCGCACGACCAAGGCCACCAAGACAAGCAAGACCACCAAGACAAGCAAGGCAAGAAGGGCGGCACGAAACGCACGATCCTCGACAACGACCAATGCATAGCCGCCACGAGCAAGAGCCTCGACCAGTGGTTCAAAGACCTCGACCAATTGGGCGGCACTTCCCTCGGAAGGCGCGCCCTCGTGCAGCACGTCTACGACGCCACGCAAAAGAACGAGTGGTGGGCAACGACGATCGTCGTCGAGTACGAGAAGGCACGCGGTGCCATCGAAAAAGACGGCCGCCCCAAGGGCTACTCCATCTGCTCGACGAAGTCGATTGCCGCCCCGATCGCGCGTGTCTTCAGTGCCTTCGGCAACGCGGCCGACCTCGATCGCTGGCTCGGGCCACAGACCGTCGTCGCCTTCGAAGAGGGCGCGTCGCTCGTCAACGCTGATGGCAACCGTGCCACGTTCACCCGCATTCGCAACGACAAGGACCTGCGTCTCGATTGGGAAGCGCCGGACCTCGCCCCGGGCACCAAGGTCGAAGTGCTCTTCAAGGACTCCGGCAAGGGCAAGACGGCCGTCACCTTGAATCACATGCGCATCCAAGAGCGACACGATGCCGATCTGTTGCGCGCGGGCTGGGCAAGCGCGCTCGACGCGTTGAAGAAGCACCTGGAAGAGTCGTGAGCGAGGAGCTCGTCGATACCATGAATACAATTTCTATAAAATCAATTGTGGCCGCCATCGTGTTGTTCGGCGCAGCACGCGCGCACGACGGTGACAGCGCGCTCGCCAGAACATCTTACCCAGCGGAGATGGCCGCCGCCGAGGCGTCGATGCGCCTCGCAGACCACAGCGAAGCCCGCGCCTGGCCCGACGCGCCCGCCCCCGCGCAGCGCGGGCTCGAGTGGCGCCTCTTCGACGCTGGCTTCGACGACGCGCTGGCGCGCTTCGAAGTCGAGAGCCCGGTCCACACCCTCGCTGTCTCGCCTGACGGCGCGCGCATCGCGCTGGGTCGCGCCGACGGCGTCGTCGAAGTGCGCGACACCCAGCGCTTCGACTTGGTCGTGCGCAAGAGCCTGCATCAAGGCGGCGTCACGCAGTTGCGCTGGGACCGTGCCGGCGCGCGCCTCGTCAGCGCGAGTCACGACCGCCGCGTCGTCGTTGCGCGGGCCGCCGACTTGGGCATCGACTGTGAGTTCACGCAGCACGGCTACCCGGTCGGTGGGGCCGACTTTGCACCGATCGTGACGGCAACGGTTGCTCCAAGTGAGTCGAGCCCAGCTCTCGTTGCGTCCTGCAGCTATGAACGCCCCGCCGGTGGCGTCGTCGGCACCCTGCAGCTCTGGAACGGCGCCGACGCCACTCTCGTGCGCACCCTGCACGGTGGGCGGAAGCCGCTCGTCGAGCTCGCCTTCTCACCGGACGGCCGTTTCGTCGCGGCGGCGTCGTGGGATTTCTGCGCCTTCGTTTGGCCAGTCGAAGGCGGCGAGCCACGTGTGTTCGCGGTTCCCGACGAAGGTGTCTACCGCGCGGTCGATGGCGTGGCTTGGAGTCCCGATGGAAGCCTGCTCGCCGTCGCTTCGAAGGACATGAGCGCGCGCGTCTTCGATGTCGCGAGCGGTGCGCTGCTGCACACCATGCGCGGCCACCGCGACGCCGTTGCCAAGCTCGCCTTCTCTCCCGACGGTGACAGCATCGCGACGGCCTCGGGCGATGGAACGCTGGCGCTCTATTCGGTTCGTGACGGCCGCCGCACGGCCGTCCTGCGCGGTCACAGCGATGGCGTGCTCAGTGTCACATACGCGACGGATGGTACGCAGCTCTGGTCGTCCTCGAAGGACCGAAGCGTGCGCCGCTGGGACGCGCGCGCGAGCGTCTACGACGAGGCGCCGCTCACTGCCTCGCGTGCGACCTACGTCGTGCGCTGGAGTCCGATCGGCGACTGCTTGGCGAGCGCCTCGTACGATGGGCGGGTCACGATCTGGAGTGCGGTCACGCGCGCGAAGCTCGCTTCGTGGCAAGCGCATCCGGCCGACAAGTCCTGTCATGCCCTCGCCTATTCTCCTGATGGGCGCACGCTCTACAGCGGCTCGTACGATGGCACGGTCGCGATCTGGGACAGTGTGCTCGGGCTCGAGCGCGGCCGCCTCCAACACCCGAGCGGTGTCTACTGGCTCGCGGTTAGCGGCGATGGCGCCCTGCTCGCCGTCGCGAGTGACAAGCAAGTGCTGGTCTGGGACCTCGCGAAGCGCGAGCAGATCGCCTGCTTCACGGGCCACAGCGCGGCGGTGCTGTCGGTCGCGTTCTCGCCCGACGCGACGCGCTGTGTGTCTTGCGCTCGCGACGGCAAGGCCCTCGTTTTCGAAGCGCGCAGCGGCGCGCTGGTCGCAACCTTCGCGGGCGGCGCTGCGAACGTGGCCGAAGCGGTCTTCACGAGCCGCGGCGACGAGGTCATCGTCGGCGGCCGCGACGGCAGCGTGGCGCGCTTCGACGTCGCGAGTGGGCGCCGGCTCGAGGACCTGCTGCAGAGTCGCCATGGCTTCGACCATCTCGCGCTGTCGCCTGACGGAAGGCGTTTGGTCCTCGCGAGCGAGTCGTTGGTCTTCGTCGACGCACAGCATGGCGGCATAGTCGGTCGCTTCCGCGGGCACAAGGACCGGCCCTATCACGTGGCCTTCGACGTGCGCGGCGAGCGCCTCGCGAGCTGTTCGACCGATCGCAGCATCGTGATCTACGACCCGCGCCCGCTGCGCGACCGCCTCGCCTCGCGAGCGCGCCGCGAGCAGCAACGAAGCATGGTGCGCGAAGCCATCGAACAGCGTCTCAGCGAGGAGGTCGGGCTCGAGGAAGTCACGAACACTGTGTGGAGCGACCCCGCGATCAGCGGCGAGCTACGCACCGCGTGGATCGAAGAGCTAACGCTCCGTGCGGCGCGCTCAGGACGGTAGGACCATGCGCACAGCGACTGCCTCGCACGCAAACTCCTGCATGGGTGCTGGCAGCACACCTCGTGCCCTCACGCTCGACAACACCGCTTGCCAGCATGGAGTCAGCGGATAGAGTCGATGCGATGCGACTACAGCCCAACTCAACTCCCATGCCGCTACCGATGCGCCGTATCGGCATGATCGCGCGTGCAGTGTCGATCGTGCCGCTCCTCTGCACCTTCGTCATCGGTCTGCGAGCCCAAAGCTCATATTCATTGATTGCGGATATCAATCCCGCACGAACCATCGAAAGTTCGGACCCCTCACTGGTCACGCGTATCGGTAGTCGGCTTGTCTTTCACGCAAAAACGCGTGATTATGGCGACGAATGGTGGACTGTCCCTGTAGCTGGTGGTGAACCCAGCTTGTTGCGCGACATCCAACCGGGAACTCAGGGGTCGCGAGTCTACGGGCCCGCTCTTCTTCTCCGTGACGTTCTGTACTTTGTAACTGAGGACAGCACTTACGGTCGTGAGCTGTGGCGGACTGACGGCACTCCGCAAGGAACCGCCATTGCACTCGATCTCGTTACGGGGCCCTTGGGTTCGTCGCCGGATGAGCTCGTGATCGCCGCGGGCAATCTCTGGTTTCGTGCGAATGGGCGCCTCTACGTCAGTGGGGGCACGATGGGCACGACACGCGAAGTCTTCGCCTTTACATCGTCAACGAGCGTTTCGGGCATTCGTGAACTCAATGCAACAGAGGTCGTCTTCAAGTATGAGCAAGGCGCCAACCTCCAGCTCTGGAAGTCGGACGGCACTGCAGCGGGCTCGGGACCCATACTCGATCCTTTGACCAACCTACCCTATCGCTACGACTATGGCTTGCTGCAGAACCCGAGCGGACTCGTTGTCTTCGAGTCTGGACTCGGTCCGGCAGCAGGTGTGTATGCCACTGACGGAACGTCGGCCGGCACCCGATTGCTGATTCCGGGAGCGGGCTTGGTGTACCAGTCAGTTGCTTTGATCGGTAATCGTGTCGTCTTCCTCTGCAGGATATCCAATCAGTTTCATCTCTGCAGCACGGATGGCACGACTGCAGGCACGTCCGTTGTATATAATGGCGTGACGACGCCGCCGATTGCGAGCGGTGGGCTGGCTTGGTTCGTGTGGTCCAAGCCGTCCTTTCAGTTCGACCTGATGGTGACAGACGGCACGTCAGCGGGTACCAGGCGAGTCGCCACATTATCGCCGAACTACTCGGTCAACGATTGGCGCGCCGTTCCTTGGGAGGGTGGGTTGCTCTTCAGCGTTTCTGCGGGTTCTTCGACAGACATCTATCGCGTCACGAAGAACTTCGCGCTCTCGCGGCTTCCTTCGTCCGCAGAGTATTCGGGGGCTGCTCCGGTGCTCGCAACCGAGGACCAGGTCTACTGGGTTGCGCGAAGCCCGACTGTCGGTGTCGAGCTCTTCGAGCTCGATGCGACTCAGACAGGGCTTCGACTCAAGGCCAACGCGGCTGCTGAACGCGGGCTCGGGTCGTCGCCAGACAATGTGTATGCCGGTGATCGGCTTTGGTTCTCCGCCGACGACGGCACGGGACGGGAGCTTTGGGTCAGTGACGGCACGACTGCCGGAACAAAGAAGGTCGTTGATCTATCGTCCAGTGGCACGACGATCAGCTCGGTCGGTGAGCTCTTCGGCCGCTTCATCTTCTCGGCACGAGTAGCGAACAGTAATAACCTCATGGTGACAGATGGAACGTCTCAGGGCAGCCAAGTGATTGCTTCTGGAGAGGGGCTGTCGGGTCTGCGCTTCAATAACAAGTTGTGGTTCCCGTTCATCACGACGCTCGAAGGGCACGAACTGGCGTGCTCGGACGGTACCCCTGCAGGGACGAGGGTCTTCGATCTCGTGCCCGGGACCGGGTCGTCGCAGCCGGCGGGGATGAAATTGTGGCGGAACGACCTTTGGTTCCTCGCCTCCGACACGAATGGACGACGGCAGCTGTTTCGATGTGATGGCACAACAGTCCATCAAGTCACGGACACGACCGTCGTGACAAACGTATTTTC
>CALLZN010000047.1 GCA_937858895.1 uncultured bacterium
CCGCGCCCGCGGGGCACCAGGCGCGGGGGGCCCGGCCCCCCCCCCTCGCGGCCACTGTCCCGCCCGCCATAAACGACCTCACCCTTGTCGGTAATCGCGATCAGGATGCTGTTCTTCTCGAGCTGCGACGATGACGCGGCTTGCGGCTTGTCGACCTCGACACCCGTCTCCTCGACGAAGACCGTCGTCACGATGAAGAAGATCAACAGAATGAAGACGCAATCGATGAGCGGGGACATGTCGATGCCGACATCGGTGTCATCCGCCGTGCTTTCACTGAATCGTCCCATGGGGTGCTCCTTTGATCATCAAGACACCGCGCGCTGCAAGAGCGCCTTGACCTGGTGCACCGCGGCCTGCTCGACGACGCGCTGCTCGTCGGCACTCCTACGACGGTGCAATACCTGGGCGCACACCGTCTCCATGTGCGCCAAAAACGAGCGGTAGTGGTCGAAGCGACGGCTCAAGTAGTACTGGAAGAACAAGCCTGGCAGAGCGACGACGAGTCCGGTCTCGGTCGTCACGAGCGCCTCGCTGATGCCTGAGGCGATGAGGCCCATGGTCTTGTCACCACCAGAACCCGTCGCGAGTGCGTTGAAGGTCGCGAGCATGCCCGTGACCGTCCCCAGCAGACCGACGAGCGGCGCCGCGCTGACGAAGATCTTCATGACCTTGAGGTCGCGCTCGAAGGGCGCTGCCTCGGTTCGTCGCAGCTGCTCGAAGAAGAACGCCGTCTCTTCGATCTTCGACCCACCAGTCACGAAGTCGAGGATGTCACCGATGTGGCCGCTGCGCCCGCGGGGACGCTCGATCCACGTGCGCCACTGGTCCTCCGGCACTTCCTTGTAGCCGAGTCGGCGCAAGCGCAGCCACGTATGGATGCCGAGCGCGAGCATCAAGAAGGCGATGATCGCGATCGCCCACATGGCCCAACCACCGGATGCCCAGATGGAGACCGCCTCGGACCAAAGCCTGGCCAACCATGCTCTGACGACTTCCATCATGAGACCGACTTGCGCGCCGCCCGCTCGTGATCCTGACGAAGCATGTTCTGCCCAGAGAGAGGACCGAGCATCTCCGACAAGATGGCCTGAACTTGCTCGCGCACGAGGGCCGGGTCGGGGACGGCCGAGATCTGCAGCTCATCGTCACTGCTGCGTCGCGAGCGGCGATCCGGCTCGAACGGCGACTTGCCGACCTGGTTGATGAACTCGATTGCAGTTGTCTCCATCTCGCCAGTGATGTTCTTGGCCTTGCGGGACAAGTAGGCGTGCAAGAGCAAGCTCGGAATCGCGACGATCAGACCGAACTTGGTCGTGATCAGCGCCTCTGAAATACCGCCCGACAGAGACTGGACGTCACCACTACCGAAGATCGTCAAGAGCTTGAAGGTATTGATGATGCCGGTGACCGTGCCCAGGAGCCCGAGCAAGGGTGCCGACGCCGCGCTGAGCGCGATGAAGGGCAGCATGTTCTGCAACTTGAGGCGCGTCTTGAGGACGATCTCGTACATGACCTCCTCGATCAACTCACGGGGTTGACGCAGGTTATCCACGCCAGCCGCCAACATGCGCCCGGTCGGGCCCTTCATCGCCCGCACCGTGTCGATCGCCGCCTCTTCATCGTGCTTCGAGATCGCTTCGAGCAGCTTGCGCACTTGACGCCTGGACGGGCTGGGAACCAACGCGAGTGAGACCCACTTCCAGAGCGCGATCAGCAGCGCGAGAGCGGCGAGGACGAAGATCGGGATCATGACCGCTCCGCCCTTCTGCACGTGCTCGAGGAAGGTCTCGTCCGTCGCTGCGACCTTCGAGGCGTCGCCGAGCGTCACATCGAGCGGTACGATGCCGCCTCGATTGGCGAAGAAGTCGTTCGCTTGCGCAATCTGCGCGGGATCGCGGTAGACCGCGATCGTAGGTTCGAGCGAGTTGAGTCGCTCTTCAGCGAGACCAACCTCGTTGCCGCTCGCCGTCCTGAAGACAGCGATTGGGCCAAAGAGGGCGACGGATCCTTCGGTGATCGCCCCGGAGGAGTCGATCGCGCTCCCTTTGAAGATCGTGCCGCCGACCCCTTCGTCGAGCCGCTCCAACGCTGACCGAAGGACTTTGAGTTCCGCTTCGTAGACCTGGCCATCGTCGAGGCTCGAACTCTCGTTCGCGTTCTTGGCGGCGCGGATCACATCGTCGTAGCGTCGCCGCTCCGAGATGTGCAGCCTGGTGTCGAAGTCGCGCCGAAACTCATCGAAGAGCCCGCGCAAGAACGAGTTGTCGCCTTCGGCGCGCTTGATGTCCGTCGTCAGGTTGACGATGCGCTGATTCTCGAAGTCGCTCTTGCGAGTTGCGTCGTTGAACTCTTCGCGCAACTGCCGGACGCGCTCCTCCAATGCCGCCAGCTTTTCGTTCAGGTCGAGCTTCTCCGGCGCGATCTGCTCGCGTAGCTGGACGAGTTCCTTGGTCCTCTGCTCCAACTGCTCGACGAGTCGGGCCGCCGCAGCATCGAACTGCCCTTGGCCGGGCGCTGCCGCCCAGGACAAGAGAACCACAGCGGCGACACACTTGAGATTGAATTTGAGTGAAGTCATCGATGGTCTCCTACTCATTGCACCCGGACGGGAACGGCGACGAGCTCGGCGGTCTTCTTGCCGCGCGCGATTTCGAGGAGCGTCTTGATCGCCTCTGCAGCTTCGTTCTTGGGGATCCAAGTCCACTCGCCCGCGCTCGCTGTACCGATTCCTGCGATGGATCCGTTGTCGTCACAGTAGAACGCCTGGCCACAACCGAAGTAGACCGTCGTGACTGCGACGCTGCGGCCGTCGGCAGCAACGCGCACTTCAGGCTTGACCAAGACCTCTTGGTGGAACTTGCCCAGCATTTTCAGGCTACCTGCCACAAAGGAGTAGCGAGCGGCCAAACCGAGCTTCGTCTCAGCTCCCTCCGCGGGCATCGACTGGAGGATTGACTCGATCCCTTCACGCGCCACGCTGGGCATTCGTGCTGCGAGGGCACGAACACGACCTTCGAGCTCGACGATCGCCTTGACCAAGACCTCTTTGCCGCCCTGGAGCTTCTCGAGCTTGGCTGCGAGTTCGACGGTCGACTTGTCGGCTTCGGCGATCTTCGCCTTGGAGTCGGCGGTCTTCTTCTCGAGGGTTTCGATCTCGCGCTGAATCAGATCCATGCGCCCTTCGATGAGCTGCTTCTTGAACAGCCAATCCCGCTTCTCGGCGGAGATGGTCTTTTGGATCTCCGTGAGCTTCTCGAGTGCCGCACGCGTCGTCGCGACCTTGTCGGTAATTCCCTTCTCGTCCTGAGGCGCGACGGCGCTCAGCGTCGCCATCACGCCGCCGGACAGTGCGATGCCCGCTACGAGCGCGGTAATGCTCTTTCGATGCTTCATTGCTGTTCTTTCGTAGGAGGTCGAAACGTGATGTCAATCAGAAGCGCAGCTCGCCGCCGATGCTGAATGTGTAGTCCACACCCTTGGTGAACGAAGTCTGGGTCACATCGTCGCCGATGTAGCTCGACCGATAGACTGTATCGATGCGCGGATTGGTGATGTTGCGGGCCTGGAAGCGGATCGTCACCGCGTCGCTCAAGCGCTGAGCCAAGGTCGCGTTGAGCGAGTCGAAGTTGCGCGCATAGAGACTCGGGATGAAGTTGTTCTGTGACTGACCTGGCCCAGCGATCAAGGTGTCGCCCGTGATCGTGTAGAAAACGCCGATCTGCGTTCCGATGTCATCGAGGTCGTAAGTCGCGAAAACGTTGAACAAGGCCTCGGGCGCATTGGTCATGTCGCGCGTGCGCATCGGGACGTTGATGCGCTCCAAATCGGCGATCTCGTCGTCCGGCAGCGATACCTCGCTCTCGATGAAAGTCGCGTTGACGCCGACAGTGAGACCCTCGAGAGCCGGCATGAAATGACCGAGCTTGTGCCTCGTCTCGAGCTCATAGCCAGACAGCTCGCCACGCGGATAGTTGACGGCCGTCGTGAAGTTGAAGGTCCCGATACGTTGGATGTACTCGATCGGCTTCTTGACGTCTTTGCGGAACCACGAGACAGAGAATAGCCCGCCGTCGTACGGCCGGTAGTCGATGCGCAGATCGAGGTTCTCGAGATCACTGATCTCGAGCTCGGGGTTGCCGATGAAGATCGGTCCCCCGAGGAACTCCTGCTGAATGATGGGCGTGATTTCCTTGAACGTCTGCCGCGCGATCGTCTCGTTGTAAGACGCTCGAATCGTCACGCTCGAGATCGGGTCGACACGCAAGGCCACGGACGGCAGCTTGTTGCGCTGCGAGAGGCTCACGTCTGCGTCGCCAGGCTTGAGGCTCACACCGTTCGGCGCGCCCTTCGGAAACCAGAGCGCGTCTTTCTCAGGATCATTGATGATCCCGATCTCCGTGCGCTCGGCGCGCATACCACCGGTGATGCTGATCCAGGAGTTGACCGGCAAATCGAGCATCGCGTAGAGCGCGTCGATATCGATGTTGCCCTTGTAGTCGACGTCTTGGAACGACTCCTTCATCGGGTGGTCTTGGTAGCGGAAGCTCGTCGCCCACCCCTGACCGAAGGGACCGTTCCATGTCGAGTTGTCCTCGAAGTTCGAGAAGCTGTTGAGATCGAAGTCACGGTCGACGCGGTCGCGGAACCAACCAGCCTTGACGTAGCCCTCGCTGTCGGTCCACTGTTTGAATGGCAGCTTCACGTTGCCGACAAGCTGCTCGCTCGACTCGCTGATCTCCTTCCAAATGCGCTGGAAGTTGCCCAACGTGAAGTTCGCGCCAGGCTTGTAGGGACCCCATGTCGGTTGGACGACGAAGCTGCCGATGGAATAGCCTGGCGTCCAGAAGCCACCGAAGAGTCGCTTGTCCGGTTGGTCGAAGTTCGCGTTGCTCGAGGCGTAGGTCCACTCCAACTCCGGGTCGAGCAGGAAGCTCTCTTCCCCGATCAAGTCGAGGGTGTGTCGACCGTGGAACTGCAGTGTGTCGGTGCTGCGCTCCGTGTATTCGAGCGTCTCCAGACGAATGTAAGGAGCAGCGGTGAGGTCGCTGCCAAAGCTCCCGAAGCCCGGGCTGTCGGGGTCATCGGGGTCGTGGCCTGGAAAGAAGTGCTGCTTGCCACGCGTGTCCTGGGCGAGCGTCGCCTTGTCTTGCGCACCGTGCGTCTTGAGGTAGACGATGCTGAGCTTGTGGTTCTTGGACTCGACTCCGAGGGTCGCGAGACCTCCCCACTCGACCGACTGCGTGCCGCTAGAAATGTCATAGAGGCCAGTGAAGAAGTCGCCGAGCGAAGCCGCCCCTTGGAACTGGCGCGGCGAGAGCTTCGCACCGCGCTTCTCGACCCACAGCGAATCATCGACGCCGTTGTCGAAGAAGCTGCTGTCCCGCTCATAGTAAACAGTCGCGAAGGCGCCAATGCGGACGCCGTCTTCGAACTCGCGCATGCCGCCGATCGAGGTGCTCAGCTTGATGTCGAAGGGCGCGCGTTGCCGCGTGACGCCGACTGCGCCCTCCCAGTTTTCGTTGAGCCGATCTTCTTGGATGCGTCGCCTACCATCGTCGCGGCCAAGCGTGCCAACGCCGCCGTTGTCGTAACTCAAGAAGTTCGTCCGCCCCGTGACCTGCGAGTTGTAGCCAGTCTGCGCATTCCAGGTGATGAAGAACGGCTTGTCAGGGATACCGCGCAAGCGCACGTCGACGGCCCCGCCTGAGGCATCGCCTTGCTGATCCGGCGTGAAGGTCTTCTGGACTTGAATACTCTCGATCACGTTGGATGGAAACTGATCGAGCTCGACAGCGCGCTTGTTCTCGTCAGCGGTCGGCAGACGCACGCCGTTCATCTGGGAGCTCACATAGCGATCTGGCAGGCCACGCACGACCGCGGACTTGCCATCGGGCGCCACCGTCGCGCCAGCCACCAACCTCATCGCCGAAGCAGCGTCGCTCGCGCCAGCCTTGCGCATGAACTCGGCGCTCACCGAGTCGAGGGTCGCGGCGCTCTTGAAGCGAATCTCGAGCAAGCTCGCTTCGCTGCTGCCGCCGAGGTCGAGGAAGTCCTGGACCACGAACTCCTCCATCACCGTGAAGTCGCCTACCAATGCGAGGTCGACCTCGACGACGGCACCAGCGCCGATCGTCACCGTCCGCACCTGACCGAGGTAGCCCTCCTTGGTGAAGCTGACCGTGTAGGTCCCAGGAGGAACATTCGTAATCGAATAGTTGCCCTCCGCGCTCGTCACGGCCTTGCGCTGGAGCTGGACGATCGTGACATCTGCACCCCCGAGGGGGGCCTCAAAGTCCTTGTCCGATACCAGTCCTCGCAGCGAGCCGACGCGGTCTTGCTGCGCGAACGCAAAGCTCGTGCATGGCAGCGTCGCCAAGACACAGAGGAAGATGGAGTCTTTTCTCACCACGGTTCGCCCAATCCGTCGTGGACCTCTCGGAGACGTGCGAGCAGCGCGTCATCCGGCTGGAAGCGGTGGGTCGCGAGCGAAGAACAAGTCGCCGCGAAGTCATCGGCTCGCGGCCGACTGTTGGGATTCTGGAGACCGGCCTCGACACAGCGCTTGTAGGTTGCGAGCGCGCGCTCACGGTCACCGAGCACGGTCCAGGCCTCAGCGATCGCACGCAGACAGGAGGCGCGATAGATATTGACGATGGTGTCGAGCTTGTCGAGGTAGAGCTTCTCGTTCGATTCGAGCTCGGCTCGCGCCCGTGCCTCGTCGCCGGAGCGGTGCATGGCCTCGACGATGCGTGCACGCATCGGCACTTCGTTCTCCGGCAACCAGACCCCTCTTTGCAGAATCTGCAGCACGGACTTCACGATTTCCGCAGCCTCGCCTTTATCTTGGTGGCGCAACGCAGCGTCGCTGAGCTGCAAGAGGAGGTCCATGCGGATGTCGAGCGGCAGCTTGTCGTAGGCGTCGGCGACCAGCGCGCGAACTTCGCTGCGCTTGTCCGCCTGGCCATAGAAGCGGTCGTAGAGGTGAACGCCGGTTGCTAGACCAGCGCGGATCGACTCGAAGTCACCTCCGGCAATGGCAGCTTGGATGCGTACGATCTCGTCCTTGAAAGCCGCCTCGGAGACAGTCTTTGCGTGCGCCTTCGCCAAGTGAACTTGTTCACTCGCTTGGATCTTGGCGCCGAACTCGACAGCCTTGGCGTCCTCACCGAGCAGCCGTTAAACGGCGGCGCCCTTCGCG
>CALLZN010000048.1 GCA_937858895.1 uncultured bacterium
GGCGCGGGGCCGGCCCGGGCGCCTTTGGAGCCTTGGCGGGTCCGCCGCTCGGACTCCGAGCACGACTACCGACTCTTGCTCTTGAGCGGACAATCCCACCAAGGCCTCTACCTCGCCCACCGTCGTATGGCGCTCAAGCTCGAACGTGAGGCCGAGACCTCACCGCCCGCCGAGCAGAGCCAGAAGCGCGCACGCGCGGCCGAGCACCGCTTGGAGATCGCGCGCCACATGGATGCTGCCGAGAAGGACTATTTGATCCTCGCGAAGCGCGAGGGCGAAGGTCGCTTTCCGGCGCTCGAACGCCTCTTCGTCCTCGAGACCGACCGCGCCGTGTCGCTCGAAGGCGACGCGCGGCGCGCGCAGCTCGAAAAGGCCGCGAAGCGAGCCGAGCAATACCTAGCGCTCAACGCCTACCGGCAGGAACACTACACGGTCATGCTCGAGCTGACCCAAGAGGTCGACCAAGAGGAGCTCGGTCGCGAGACGCGACGCGACCTGCGCCGTCGCGAGCGCGCCTTCCGCGCCACCTACGCCAACCTGCTCTTCGACCTCGAGCGCTGGGAAGAAGCGCGCAAGCAGCTCGACCTCGTGATCGCCCTCGACCCGACCATCGACGCCAACTACTACAACCGCGCCCGCTGCTTGCTCAAGCTCGGCCGCAAGGACGCCGCTCGGCAGGATCTCCAGGACTTCTTGCGCATGACGCGCTTGGCCTACGATTCGCCGCGCGTCACCGAAGCGAACGAGATGCTCGCCGAGCTTCGAGACGCCTGATCGAGGGTCAAACGCGCACTTCATCGGTGAAGGTGCTACGCCGCTCGGCGATGCGCGGCTCGACGCACTCGGCCAAGAACTCATCGACCTGCTCGGGCGCGCGGCCGACGAGTTTTTTTGCGTCGAGGAGTTCGCGCATGCGCCCGTGGCCGAAGGCAAAGGCCGCATCGCCCTCGAGCATGGCGACCAACGGATTGGAAGAGCCCTCCTCCTTCATGCGCCGAGCCGCCTCGACCGCGTGCACGCGGATCTTCTCGTGCAAGTCCTGGCGATCTTGTCCCGCGCGCACACCCTCCATGAGGATGGTCTCGGTCGCCAAGAACGGCAGGTGTTCGTCGAGGTGGCGCTGCATCATGCGCGGGTAGACCCGCATCCCGGTCGCGACGTTGGTCACGAGGAGCAGGATTGCGTCGACCGCGAGGAAGGCCTCGGGCAGCGCGATGCGCCGAATCGCCGAATCATCGAGGGTGCGCTCGAGCCACTGCGTCGCGGCGGTCTGGGCGCCGGTCTCGGCGAGCGCGAAGACGAGTCGCGCGAGGGAGCCGATGCGTTCGCAGCGCATCGGGTTGCGCTTGTAAGCCATGGCCGACGAACCGATTTGCTTGTCGGTGAACGGCTCGGACACCTCGCCATCATGGCTCAAGAGGCGCATGTCGACCGCGAACTTGGCGCAGGACTGCGCGACGCCCGCGAGTCGCGCGAGGATCTCGTGGTCGAACTTGCGCGGGTAGGTCTGGCCCGTGACCGCGAAGCTCGAAGAGAAGCCGAGCTTCTTCGCGACGAGGCGGTCGAGGGCGCGCACCTTGTCGTGGTCGCCAGCGAAGAGTTCGAGAAAGCTCGCTTGCGTGCCCGTCGTCCCCTTGACGCCCCGACACGGCATGGCGGCAACCATGCGCTCGACCTCGTCGAGGTCGAGCACGAGGTCCTGCATCCAGAGACAAACGCGCTTGCCGAAGGTGACGGGCTGCGCCGCTTGGTAGTGCGTGAAGCCGAGGCAGGGCAGGTCGCGGGTCGCGCGGGCTTGGACCTCGAAGGCGACGAGCGCCGCGACGATGCGGTCGACCACGAGCTCGAGCCCACGGCGGAAGAGCACGAGGTCGGCGTTGTCGGTCACGAAGCACGACGTCGCACCGAGGTGCAAGATCGGCCGCGCCTTCGGAGCCACCTCACCCCAGTGATGGATGTGCGCCATCACGTCGTGGCGCAGCTCGGCCTCGAGGGTCGCGACGCGGCCGAGGTCGATGTGGTCGCGCGTGCGCCGCAGCTCGTCGAGTTGTTCGTCGCTGATCGCGAGACCGAGCTCTTGCTCCGCCTCGGCGAGCGCGATCCAGAGGTCGCGCCAGCATTCGGCGCGCCGCTCGGGGGAGAAGAGTTCGCGCATCGCTCGGCCCGCGTAGCGGGTCACGAGCGGATTGTCGTAGCTACGATCCTTGCCCTCGGCCATCGAGGGAGCTTAGGCGCTCCGCGCGTCGAAGGCGAGGATCGGCGCCGGTCAGCGGCGCCAAGGCCCACGCACGCGCTGGTGATCGCAGCCGTGGTGACAAGCGGCGCGCCAGACTTGCCGCTCGCGCCATTCGACGCACTCCGGACGCACGCAGACGCGGTAGGGACGACCGCAGGCATCGCGGCGCCACTCGTAGACCGCCGGGACGACGACGCGTTCGCGGACGGTCTCCCAGTAGCCACAGGTTGGCGCGGGCACCGGCGGGCAGGGCACCCCGCCGCGGCCGAGGACCACCGAGACGCGGCCGCTGCCGCAAGAGAGGGGTGCCGAGACGGGACCGCAGGCGGGGCCCGAAACGGGGCCCGAGCCACGCACCGAGCCTGCGCCGTGCTCGCCACCGCGAGTCCTGAAGGGCGCGGCGCCAGGGTGCGCTCCGACAGCCGGGCTCGGCAAAGCTGCAGTCCGCCGCGGCGCGGACGCAGGCTGCGAGGTCCGCAGCACGCGAGTCGGCACGGTGCTCGGCGCAGCGCGGTCGCGGCTCGCCGCGACACGCTCACCGAAGGGCGCGGGAGTCGCCTGCGCAGTCGCGCCAGCAAGCGGCAGCGCCAAGGCGAAGACGGATGCGAGGAGGGCCTTTGCGTGGAAGCGTTTCATGACTTGCGTCTCCTGACGTTCTTACTGCGGCCGAGGCCGCCGGGCATGTTCGGGCGGCGCACGCCGCTCGTTCACGCTCGAGCTGAGAGCACGTGCCGTGCCAAAGGACCGCGCGCTGCACGAAGAATGCTCGGCTGCGTGCAAGAGAGCGCCAGGAACGCGGCATGGGCGGCCGCTTCGGCCACAAAGCGCAGCCGAGCGCAGCGCGGCGAGGCGCGGTACGGCACGGCGCACAGCCGCTCGAAGATCCCGGGTTGACTCGTACACACCACGACGCGAGGCTGCATGCGTCTCCACTGCGGGACAAAACGCCTTGCGCTTCTTCGATCACATCGTCGTCGGTCACGGCCTCGCAGGGCTCGCCCTCGAGTTCGAACTCACGCGCCGTGGCCATCACGTCCTCGTCATCGACGCGGAAGATGCGAGCGCCTCGTCCCGCGTCGCGGCCGGGCTCGTCACGCCCATCACCGGCAAGCGCTTCACGGTGCTGCCTGACTACGACCGCCTCTTCGACGAGGCTTCGCAGTTCTACGAGAGCTTGGGCAGCCCTCTGCTGCGGCGGCCAGCGCTGCGCCTCTTCGTCGACGCGGAGGAGCGTGCGCGCTTCGTGGCGCGGCGCGCGTCCTTGGCCACCCACCTCGCTGCCGACGACGAAGCGCACGCCCTCGCGCGCGACCACGGATGGCTCGACGAACACGGCGGCTGCCTCATGCCGTACGCGGCTCGCCTCGAGATCCGCAAGGCCTCGGCACTGCGCCGCGCTGCCCTGGGTTCGCGCTACCTGAACGCGCGGGTCGATGTCGCTGCACTTACTTGCCGTGACAGCGCCGTGCAGATCGACGCCCTTGACGTGGCAGCGCGGCACCTGAGCTTCTGCGATGGCGCGCTTGGACGCGGCAATCCGTGGCTCGGCGACCTGCGCTTCACGCCCGCCAAGGGCGAGATCCTCGTCGTCGACTTCGACGCCGCGGACATCGACGTCACCTTGCACGCGCGCGGGCTCTGGCTCACGCGCGACGACACGCCCACCACCTACAGGCTCGGCGCGACCTTCGAGCCCGAGGTCCTCGACACGCAGCCGACAAACGCCGCGCGCACGGCCATGGTCGACGCGATGCAGAGCGTGGTCGGGCGAGCCTTCGTCGTGCGCGAACACCACGCGGCGCTGCGACCCATCCTAGTGAACCGTCGACCGGCGGCGGGCCTGCTGGCGGCGCAGCCGCGCATCGGTTGGATCAACGGCCTCGGCGCCCGCGGCGCCCTTCTCGCGCCCAACATGGCGCGGCAGTACTGCGACGCGATCGAGGCTCGACCATGAAGCGCTGCACCGAGCGCGTTCACGAAGTCCTGCGTCGTCACGTTGTCGCTGGTGACGTCGTGGTCGACGCGACCCTCGGCAACGGCCACGACTGTCGCTTCTTGGCGAGCCTCGTCGGCGCGAGCGGACGCGTCTATGCCTTCGACGTCGATAGCGACGCCGTGGCGACAGCGACCGCGATCTCTTCATGGAGATCGGCCGCGTCGGCCTGG
>CALLZN010000049.1 GCA_937858895.1 uncultured bacterium
GCCCTTCGTGACCGTGACCGCTGGGATGTTTGCGGTGAGTCGCTTGATGGGGTCGAACGAGGTCGTGCCCATGCTCTTCTGCGGGCGGCGGCTCGGGCGCGTCCTCGTGCCGGTCTTCGCGATGGGCGTCTTGAACGTGGTGGCGATGGTCTCGATCCGGCACTTCGTCCTCCCAGAGCTGGTCGCCAAGAAGGACCACCTGCACTCGATGATTCGCGAGGGCGAAGTCGACCCGATGATCGAAGGACGCATCATCGGCTTGCCGGGCGACAGCACGCTCTACCTCGATCGCTACTCGCTGCGTGAGGCACGCATCGAAGGGCTCACTCTCTATGTGCGCAGGCCGGACGGGCGGGGTGACGACTCGATTCGGGCCAGCGTCGCGCGTTGGGTGAAGGAAGGGGAGCGTGGGCCCGGGTGGTTGCTCGAGAACGGACTGCGGCGTGATCGTGAGGCCGAGTTCGCGACCGTCATCGACTTCGTGCCGGCGGCCATGGTCGAAGGCTTCGACCCGACGACGCTGCGCAATCGCGTCAAGGAGGCGCGGAGCTTGCTGGATCTCTCTTTTGGCGACCTCGCGGCGCTCGTGCGCGAGCACCCGACGGTCGTCGAGTACAGCGTCGGCCTGCACCACAACATCACCTTCCCGATCGCGAACCTCGTCTTGCTCCTCTTGGCGCTACCCTTTGCACTCAAGTTCGAGCGCGGTAGCAAGGTCGAGCGCGTCGTTTTTGCCCTCCTCATTTGTGGGGCCTATTTCGTTTTTGACATCACCTTCCAAAACCTCGGGCGGAGTGCTGCCATGTCCCCGGTCCTGGCCGCCTGGCTGCCGACCCTGGTCTTCGGTAGCCTCGGCGTCGTGATCTTCGATACGGTGCGCACATGAAGTCTCTCGTTTCCATCTGCCTCGTGGTCTTGTCGGCCCCCGTGCCCGCCCGGGCTTTTCCTCCCCTCGACCGCGCGAGTCCGGTGGTGCAAGAAAGTACGCAAGCCACACGCGCGCCCGAGGCGCTCTTCTTCGAGGCCTTTTGGTATGACCAAGGCGTCAACGATCCCGCGCGCGCGCTGCGGCTCTACGAGGCCTTCCTCGACCAGCACGGCAAACACGAGTATGCGGGACGCGCGGCGCGCCGCGCCTACGACTTACTTGTCCGCATCAAGGAGAGCGAACGCGCCGAGGCCTTCAAGAAGCAGCACGAAGCGCTGATCACGAGTGTCAAGCCGGGTATCAACAGCACCTTCCTCGATCCCAAACTGAAGGTCGAGACCTTCGTCGAGCGCTTCGAAGGTGAGAGTCGTGAGATCTTCTTGCACCGCGGCAAGATCCTCGCGCTCATGCAGTTGACCGAGGGCATGCACGTCGCGGACGTTGGCGCGGGCACGGGTCTCTTCACCTTCCCAATGTCCCAGAAGGTCGGGTCGGACGGCCGCGTCTACGCGGTCGAGATCTCGGACGGGATGATCGAGCATCTCGGCAAAGAGAAGCTGCGCCGCCAGCGCGACAACGTCCACGTCGTCGCTTGCACCGAGCGCTCGACGAAGCTCGCTCCGAACTCGGTCGACCTCGTCTTCGTCTGTGACACCTACCACCACTTCGAGTACCCGGTGGAGACGCTCGCCTCGATTCATGACGCGCTGCGGGACAAGGGGCAGCTCGTGATCGTCGACTTCGAGCGCATTCCCGGCAAGTCGCGTGAGTGGACGCTCGGCCACGTTCGAGCCGGCAAGGAAGAAGTGCGCAAGGAGATCGAGGCCGCGGGTTTCCGCTTCGTGCGCGAGGAGCAGACGCCGCTCGTCGAGAACTACTACGTGCGCTTCGAGAAGGTCGCGCGCTGAAGGCCAGCTGTTGGTGTGATTCGAACCGATGGGAGCTCGTCCGCGCGCGCCGAGCGCGAAGCGGAGCTGCGCGCCGTCACCTATCTCGCCCCGGGCTTGCCGCTCGGACTCTTCGAGATCGTCGTGACGGAGCTGGCCTGTGCTCTGGGGCGCGGCTGGACCTTGCAGTCCGAGGTCCAATCTTCGGGGCCCATGCACGTCCACGATGACCCGTTTCGCACGGCGGCGGTCGACTTGGGCTTCTTGTGCTCGCCTTCGTTTCTCTTCTTGCGTTCTTGTGCCGAGCCGACGATCGACCTCGTGCCGCGAGGCTTCGTCTTTGCTGACTCACGCAGCGCCGGGCGCGCGCAGTACTTCGCCGAGCTCGTCGTGCCGGCCTCGAAGGGTGTGCGAGCCTTCGACGAACTCGCGGGGGGCGTCTTCGGTTTCAACGACAGTTGTTCGTTGTCGGGCTACTTCGCGATGCAGCAGCACTTGTGTGAGCGGCGGCTCGACGGTTTTTTCTCGCAGCAGCGCTGCACGGGCTCCCACCGGGCTTCGCTCGACGCCTTGCGCAGCGGCGCCATCGACTGCGCGTCGATCGACTCCAACGTGCTCGCGCGCGTCTTCCATGAAGAACCCGAGTGGCGTGCGGCCTTGCACGTGCTCGCTTCCTTCGGGCCCTTCCCGATCCAGCCAATCGTCGTGCGACGGGGGAAGGGCTTGCCGACCGCGCTCGAGCTCGCCGACCTGCTCGACGAAGTCATGCTCGACTCCTCGGTCGAGGCAAAGCTCGCGCGACACGGAGTCGTCGGCTTCGCGCCGTTGACGGAGACAGACTTCGAAGCGGAGCGCTGCGCCTTGGCGCGGCTCGGCTGCCTGCCTCCACAAGATCTCGATCAAATAGCTTCCGAGGAACAGCCATGACAAGCATGCCCACACGCGTCTCGCGAGAGCGCCTCGTCGCAGACTACCGGCGCGTTCGGGCGCAGACCTTGGCGCTCTGCGAGGGGCTCGAAGTCGAGGACATGGTCGTACAGACGATGGACGACGTGAGCCCGACCAAGTGGCACCTCGCGCACATGACGTGGTTCTTCGAGACCGTCGTGCTGTCGGCCTGCGCGCCCGACTATCGCGTGCACGATGCGAGCTTCGCGGACCTCTTCAATTCGTACTACCAGGCGCTCGGCGACCCTTTTCCGCGCGGGCGACGCGGGACCTTGTCGCGGCCGACCTTGCGCGAGGTCCTCGCCTATCGACACGCCGTGGATGCGGCGATGCTGCGTCAGCTCGAGAGCTGCGACGAGGACGTGTTCGAGCGCGCAGCCCCGCTCGTCGAGATCGGCATCGGACACGAGGAGCAGCATCAAGAGCTCCTCTTGATGGACGCCCTCCACGTGCTCGCGGCGAATCCCAGGGCGCCGGCCTATCGAGCGCCGACCGATCGAGCGCCGACCGATCGAGCTGCGGCCGACGGGCGGCGCTCCTCTGCGAGCGAGTGCAGCGGGATGGATCCTGCATGCTTCATCCCGTTCGACGCTTCGTTCGTCGAGGTCGGTGCGAGCGAAGGGAGCTTTGCCTACGACAACGAGCGACCGCGGCACGAGGTCCACGTCGCGGCTTTCGAGATCGCCGAGCGCCCGGTCACAGTCGGCGACTACCGGGCTTTCATCGAGGACGGTGCCTACGAGAACTCTGACCTCTGGCTTGCCGACGGCTGGGCCGAGCTGCAACGACAGGCTTGGCGGGGGCCCGAGTATTGGCGCTCTTGCGGCCGCCCAGTGCGCGCGATGTCGCTTCGCGGACTGCGTGAAGTCCACGACGACGAACCGGTCTGTCACGTCAGCTACTACGAGGCCGATGCCTTCGCGCGCTGGGCCGGGTGTCGGCTGCCGACCGAGTTCGAGTGGGAAGCCGCCGCCGCGAGGACTCCTCTTGGCGGCAATCTGCTCGAGGCTGGAGTCTTGCACCCGATGGCGACAAAGCCGCATGCGAACGCGGTCGACGAGCCGCGCGTGCAGCAGTGCTTCGGTGATGTCTGGGAGTGGACCTCGAGTCCGTACGCACCCTATCCGGGCTTCGTGCCCTTCGAGGGCTTGCTCGGCGAGTACAACGGCAAGTTCATGGTCAACCAACTCGTGCTGCGCGGTGGCTCTTGCTTGACTCCGCGCGCGCATCTGCGCCGGTCTTATCGCAACTTCTTCTATCCGCAGCAGCGTTGGATGATGGCGGGCTTCCGCCTCGCACGAACGCCAGCGCGAAGCGCTGCATAGGCTGCTGCCCTCGTGGCGCCGCTGGTGTCACGAGTCGCGCCGAACGACCCAGGCCCGGCAGATGCCGTGCGTCTTTGCTTCGAGGCCCAGCTCGCGGAGCTTCGCCACGAAGGGCCGCACGTTCGCGAGCTCCGGGTCGGCCTCGATGCGCTCGAGGAGCTCGGCTTCGATGGCCACCCGTCCGCCGCCTTCGTGGGTCGTGCGCACGATGTCTTGAAGCTGCTGTTCGCCGATCTTGCGCCAAAGATCGGGATCGAGCTGCGCTGGACCCGAGAGCGTGAGCGTCCAGTTGTGGAAGGGGTAAGCGCGGCAGCTCGGGTGGTCGTACTCGACGTGGAGTGCGCGCATACCATCCCAGCAGAAGACCGTGCCGCCTTGCCCCGCGATCGCGGCGGCATCGTCGGCCCAGGTCCATGGTGGACGCGGGTCACTCTCGACCCAGGCGCGCGCGCGCAGCGCGCCGTGCACGCCCTGGCCGAGCAAGAGGACCACGAGGACCAGGGCCTCTTCGCGGCGCAGAGCCGGCATGAGGCGGCCGATGCCGATCGCGAAGACCGGCAGGAGCGGCAAGTAGTAGGCACCGAACTCGCGCACGTTCCAGTGGCCGAAGAAGAGCAGGTAGGGGGCGAAGGCCACGAGCGCGAGCAGGGCCTCTCTCGTTTGTCCGCTGAAGCGACGCAGGCCGAGCGCGAGCACGACCCAGACGAAGCCCCAGAACGGTAAGAGCAACTCGTGCAGCAAATAGTCGAGCCACGTGCTGAGCGAGCGCAGGTCGAGGAGACTCAGCGCGAAGGCGCCGCTCGCATTCTTGCCCCAGTTCGGGTCGCCGCTCAGCCAGACGAGGATCTGCGACTGCGTCGAGAGCAGGAGGATCGACGGTCCGAAGAAGCAGACCTGCTCCAGGATGTCGCCGAAGTTCGGGCGCCGGAGCAGCGGACCGCTCGCTGACCAGATGAGGGCGCTGAGCGCTGGCCAGAGTAGGCCCGAGGTCGAGTGGCTCGCGAAGGGGAGCACGAGCGCGAGGCCCGCCACTACCATGCGCCCGTAGCGCTTCTTGATGCCGTCGCGTTCGGGCGTGCCAATGCTCGCTTCCGCGAGCGCAGTGTCGAGCGCCAAGAGCAGGACGCAGACCCAAAGGTAGTGGTTGGCGTGATTCTCGACCTGCGTTGCATAGAAAATCAGCGCTGGCGTCGTAGCGGCCAACAGGGCGAGGCGCATCGGGCAGGTGCAGCGCGGCGCGAGGCGTCTGGAGCGCGCGAGCAAGTAGCAGAGAATGCCCGAACCGAGCGCAGCGCAGACGGCCGAGTACAAGAACGCGCCGCTCCGCTCATCGATGCCGAAGAGCTCGGCGCCGCGCACGAAGACCCAGAGCGGTGGCAGGTAGAAGAGATGGTGGGCGAGGAAGTTCGAAGCGCGCAGCCAGGTCAGGTAGCTGATCCCGTCGCCGTAGGGCTCTGTCT
>CALLZN010000050.1 GCA_937858895.1 uncultured bacterium
TCACTCAGTCCGCCGCAGAGGCTGCATGAGCGCTCAGGAATGCAACATCAGGGTCAACTTTCAACCCGCCAGCGGAGTCCATCATGGTCCCACCTTTTGGAAGATAGCCAGCGGCCTCGCATTTCACGATGTGCTCTCCGATGGCAAGACCACCAAATGTTGCGTTACCAAAGCGTCCCGTCTCGGCGGCGCGCATGTAGGCAATACTCTTGGAATCGAGGTCGAAGTTGATCGCCTCAGCGCTGGGCCCTGCGCCGCCGAATGCAAGCGACAACCGTGAATTCGCAATCGGTATTCCATCAAGGTCCACGACTTGAACTTTCAGCCCGGCGCTCGGACTAAGCTGCACGACAACATCAGAACCGTGCAACACTGTCGAGAAGCCTGGTCGATAGCCGTCCTTCCATACTGCGATGCTACCTCGTGACATCGGCATGGTAGCTACCTGCACACGACCGTTCACATCCGTGGCGAAAGCACCCGAGGCGCACACCACAGTTGCCCCTTCGATCGCGGCGCTCGACAAGGCATCAACCACTTTGACCTCGCAGACAGAAGACGATGCTTCCCGATCGACCGCGCTTGCATCACTTTGGTGGACGTGAGCCGCGATCTTCTCGGCGGACTCTGGCTCGCCACTTAGACCATCAAGCGCCAAGTCATTGCCATGAGAAAACAGTAAGAATACCAAGCAAATCACACATAGGATCGCAAGAGAAACAATGATTAGGGCCCTACGCATTTGTAACAACATCCATTTCACACAGAGGTCCGTTACAACCCCTGACTTTCATCCATAAAGCGGCATGCCCCATCAGCATGACACTCGCAATTGTAGATCGGCGTTGTTCAAGCAAGCCTACGCCGCCAAGAGCCCACCAACAAGTCTTCCTAGTGGAAACCTGAATGCACATGTGAGGCCTGCTGCGAGGGTGGCGCGAATCGTCGGCTCGCTACAGCCGGAGGTCGAGTTTTGCGAAAACCGAGCCCGGGATCAGCGACACTTCGTTTAGGAGCGCCGAAACGGGTCACGGTCAAGTCCTCCACATCCCACTTCCGTGACCACCCGGTCGAGTTCCTGCTCGAACTTGCGCACGACCGCAAGCACTGTTCTATTAACCATTTAGATATGGTCCGAGCCACTCCGCTGCCGTCCCTCAATATCTGCCCGACAGCGAATTCAATCCCGCGTGGATTCGTCATCCAGACGCTCGTGAGTCGATCCGAGGAGCTCTTCAAATAAGCTTCCTCGGGCGCTTCCCTGCATGCACGGCTAGTGGTGGCTTCCGCGCATAGCGAGCGATGCCGCGATGCGCCCATGTTCTGTCGTATGCACAAGAGCTGCACGGGCTGGCGCGATCGCCAATCATTACAGAGATTTATCGACTTGGACAACGACGCCTGAACGCACGTACACACTTAGGCGCTTGTCATCGACGATGTAGTCAAGAATCCAATGCTCCGTTCGGCTTCTTATCTCCGTCGGTTTACCAAAGAGCGTAAGGATGTTTTCGACGGTCTTTAGAAGGAGGTCTTGCTGGAGTTGCTCAAGGGTCATCTCTAACCGCAAGAGCACTGCCGGTCGATTCACAGCCGGGTAGTTCTGCGCAAGTTGTCCGATACTCGCAGACGCCACTCCCGAAACCAATCGAATACTGTCAATCTTGGCCTCAATCTGTTTCAACATTACTACGAGTCCGTCTATCGCGTCGCCATACGTCACCTCGCGTGTCGGGGAGAGGGCAGTTGTTGCCAGCGCCTCCTCAATGCGGGCAAGCCGTTGGCCTAAATCGTTCAGGAGCTTACTCATCTCATCTGAGACCAAGCGAGGGCCTGAACTCAATTCCTCCTGAATGGCCAGGCGCGGAGGCTCGTGGTCTTGCCAATGCTGCAGCGTTAGCATCGTTACCAACCAATTACCGCCCACAATGCAGATGGCCAGCATTACGACTAGGAATAGTTGCCTGCTTCGCATTAGCTATTTTCTCAAATATGCGCCTACAAGAGAGTGTGAACCATATGGCTGCTCCCGGCAGGTGTCAAGACGGTTGCCGCATGGATCAGTTCGTTGTTCACGCCGCGCTCTCGGCTGCTGCTTCAATCGCAGGGTTGAGAAGGCCCGCTTCGACCGGCGTCCAGTATCTTGAGGGTCCCGACCAGCGTCCAGTGTTCTTGCGCGCGTGCTCGTTGACACTCCTCCGAGGATCTCGCCATCTTCGCCACGACGACACTTCATCGTTCGGAAGTTTGCTTCGGAGGACCGATGTCATCACTGAAGGTTAGTCGGCAGCAGAGAATCTCCGCGCGATCCGAGATCCGCCTCCTTGTCCGGGGATGAGCTCGGCGCCTCTCTGCGTCGCGAAGGCCTGCACGCAGGTCAGCTCGAAGAGTGGCGCGCACGGACCACAAGGCCAAACTGCGCTCGGGGTTTCCCGCCCTACTGGTAATGAAGGCTGCAGGCTCCCAAGCTTCACGGCGTTTCACGGATTCGAGGCGATCGATCTCAGCCGACTGGATGGCCGAACTTCAAGATGCCCATGTGCCCGCGCTAATTGACGGCACATCTGCACCCGGCCAAGTCCACTTTATTTTGACTTCGCCCTGCTCGCAGGGCGCTGCGATTGAACTTGACTTGACGGGATGGGCCGCTGCCATCTGTCACCTTGAAGTAGCCGGACGGAGGGTCGCCTGAGCCAATATACTGCTCGTATTGCGCTTCATCTTGACCGCATTTGACGCTGATCGGGCCGTCTATCGAAGCTTCGGTATTATTGGATACCGTCATGTTCAGCACCGTCTTAGCGCCTGGCGCCGTATGTATGGAGTACGCGGAACTTGGTAACGCAAAGGCGCACAAGCTTAGGACGCACAAGAGTATTCCGAAACTTTGCAGAGTTCGTTGCATCGTAGGGTTTCTCCTTACCCTCTGTTGATCTAAGGCCGCGACATTCGCGACTTGATGGCTGCGAGTTGCAGCTTGGGGCGGGGGGGGAGAGCAAGTACTTTCCCTGGAATTTCCTAGAAACTTCGGGCTCTCGCTGCTGCTCACTTGCTGGTGAGCAGTGCGCTCGCGGCCTCGATGCGCAGCTTGCAGCGCTCGCACCCGAGCAAATAGACGATGTCGAAGAGCCCCGCGCCCCCCGCAGCGCCCGTCAGCGCGGCGCGCAGCGGGGCGACGAGGTTGCCGAAGCCGATGCCGAGTTGCTCGGCTAAGGCGCGTGTCCTCGCTTCGATCTCGGATGGCTTCGTGTAGGCGAAGCCGGTGCCGAGCTCGCGGCGCGGCGCTTCGTTCTCGGGCAAGCTCAAGCTGTCCGCGAGCGCCGGTCGCTCGGGCCACGACGGCGGGATCGCGACTTCGTCCAGCAACGCCGCGAAGGCCGCGAGCCAAGTCGCCGCCTCGGGGCTCTTGCGCAGGTTCTTCAGCGCCTTCTCCTCGAAGTCCAAGGCGTCGTCGCGCGCGAAGAAGAAGCCAAGCTTGTCGGGCACTTGCCCGTAGCGGTCGAAGCGCTCGCGGTGGCACGCAACGAGGTTGTCGACGTAGTCGCGAGAAGCCGCGATCGCCGCACGATCCATGAGGCCGGCCGCCTCGAGGAAGGGCGCCGCGCGATCGACGAGGTCCGCGACTGGCGTCGCGCGCACGTACATGCCGCACATCCAAGTCATCTTCTCTTCGTCGAAGACCGACCCGCTGCGCCCGAGCTTGTCGACACTGAAGGCCGCGATCGCCTCCTGTAGAGAAATGAACTCGCGTTCGCCATCGAAGCTCCAACCGAGCAACGTCAAGAAGTTGACGATGGACTCAAGCGGATTGTCGTGTTCAAAATGGTCGCGACACGACGCGCATGCCAACGCCTTTGCCAGTGGCTGTCACCGCAAAGTAGTAACGCTTGCCGACTTGAAAGTAGTCGATCGGAGGCATGACAAACTTGCCACCATCCCACGTTCCAATATCGACAGCCCAACGCTTGAGGTACATCTCGACGCCGGCGGCAGGAGTCGGTGCCTTGTTGCCGAAACCAAGATTCACAAGGAAGTCGTTGTTAACCGGCCCGCGAAATCGAGAAAAGTCGTCAGCGACCCAATTGACAGCATCGATTCGCACCTTAATGTCCGATGGCTGTCGACGTAGCTTGTTCACTTCCAAGACCGTCGCGCTAAAAATTGCACTGGCGGGCTCGCTCTTTCCTAGAGAAAGAAAACGAACTCCTGGCGCTACAGCTATCGCTACAGTTTCGCGGTCAACTATTCTCGCATCCTCAGCCACGCATCCTAGGGAACCCGAAGCGATGCCTATTGCCAGGCATGCAATTATATGCCGAGAAAGTCGTCGCAACACTTCAAACACTCTGTTGACATCTGTATCAGGCTCACCTTGCCACCGGCAGCGTGTCGCTTGCCCCGGGCTTGTCGCCCACATACGGCCCCCTCTGTATTTGCCCACACGTCGTAGATGAATCTCGTAGGCCAATCCTCAACAGCGGAGATTGTCCGATCTTCCAGTCCTGCCTGGCTAAACAAGACGTGTTCATACCCCTCCCAGACAACACCAAGCACCACTGACCAGCTCACTGGCAACCCCGCATTCGTGAGCATGCAGTGAATGAAGCAGTGGTTGTATGCCCAGCAATCCTCGTCATCAAATGGGGGCTTCTTCCCTTTCTTCTTGTTGATGATTCTTTCGTACCTCCTCTGGAGTTCTCGATGTATCCAGGCCCACCACCCCACAAGGTAGCAATGATCCGGAGATTCCGCTCTCTGCGCTTCTTGACTTTCTGGTCCTGCCCGTCTCCTTGGAACGCACTTGCCCACCAACTCGTTGCAACCGCGCGCGGTGTGAGTGAGGTCAACAAGGACCATGCCCGAAAACACAGCAGCTTCAACCTGTCGTACAAATTCCTCGACTGTTCCGAGATTCGTAATCTCATCGACATTCCAATCGCGTAGATCACTGCCGCCATCGCACGAGCAGTCGCCCTTGACGCAGCAGTCACTCCCAGCACGTCCGTTCTCCCACGAATCGACGATATCCACGATTTCGTTTCGGATTGCGGGCCTGTCGCCGACCCATCTACGCATCGCATCGAGTTGGTCGAACCCGAACGCGTTCGTGCCGTCTCGATTCTCCAGATCCGGCTCGTTGGCGGAGATTTTCACGCTCCATTCCTCAGCCATGCCGGCGTCATCATACGGAAGTGAACGAAACCGGCGTCTTGGTCGCCCACGACGACGTATTTGAACCTCACGAGTTCGAGCATTCCTTGTGCGCTGGACCCTGGATTCACGCCACTCGCATTCGTGTCGTCGCCGCGAAACCACGTTGTGACCTGATAGTCGGTGAGCGTGATTGCTTGTGCGGCGTAGCCATGAGCACTCGCATCAGCTTGCTCGCTGTTCTTCGTTTGAACTGTGATTTCGAAAGAGGCCAGCTGCCCTTGCGCGATGACCTGACACGAAAAGTAACTCCCGTTTCCACCTCTAGGAAACCACGGGCTGTAGTAGGTCTTCGTCTGGCCGGCATTCGCATGAATCGTTGTTCCAATCAACATATCGCTCGTCTCCTCCAACGGCTTTGCATCCAGAGCAAGCGTGGCGCCTACATGGGGGGGACAGGGGGAGCAAGTGCGTTCCTTGGAATTCTCTAGATACTTCGGGCTCTCGATGGCTCACGAGTGGGTGAGCAGTGCGCTCGCGGCCTCGATGCGCAGCTTGCAGCGCTCGCACCCGAGCAAATAGACGATGTCGAAGAGCCCCGCGCCCCCCGCAGCGCCCGTCAGCGCGGCGCGCAGCGGGGCGACGAGGTTGCCGAAGCCGATGCCGAGTTGCTCGGCTAAGGCGCGTGTCCTCGCTTCGATCTCGGATGGCTTCGTGTAGGCGAAGCCGGTGCCGAGCTCGCGGCGCGGCGCTTCGTTCTCGGGCAAGCTCAAGCTGTCCGCGAGCGCCGGTCGCTCGGGCCACGACGGCGGGATCGCGACTTCGTCCAGCAACGCCGCGAAGGCCGCGAGCCAAGTCGCCGCCTCGGGGCTCTTGCGCAGGTTCTTCAGCGCCTTCTCCTCGAAGTCCAAGGCGTCGTCGCGCGCGAAGAAGAAGCCAAGCTTGTCGGGCACTTGCCCGTAGCGGTCGAAGCGCTCGCGGTGGCACGCAACGAGGTTGTCGACGTAGTCGCGAGAAGCCGCGATCGCCGCACGATCCATGAGGCCGGCCGCCTCGAGGAAGGGCGCCGCGCGATCGACGAGGTCCGCGACTGGCGTCGCGCGCACGTACATGCCGCACATCCAAGTCATCTTCTCTTCGTCGAAGACCGACCCGCTGCGCCCGAGCTTGTCGACACTGAAGGCCGCGATCGCCTCCTGCAACGAGAAGAGCTCGCGCTCACCGTCGAAGCTCCAACCGAGCAAGGTCAAGAAGTTGACGATGGCCTCCGGCGGATAACCTTGATCGCGGTAGTCGAGCAAGTTGGTCTGCGCGACGCGCTTGCTGAGCTTCTTGCCGTCCTTGCCGAGGATGAGTGGCAGGTGCGCGAAGCTCGGCGCTTCGACCTCCAGCGCTCGGAAGAGCAGCAATTGCTTGACTGCGTTGATGAAGTGCTCTTCGCCACGGATCACGTCCGTGATCGCCATGTCCACGTCGTCGACACTGCTGCACAAGTTGTAGAGCGGCGTGCCGTCGTTGCGCAGCATGACCCAGTCGTCGATCTGGTCGAGCTGGAAGTCGACGCGGCCTTTGATGCGGTCGTCGATCGTCAGCTTGCCATCGCGAGGCTCGAGCGGCGTCGCGAAGCGCCACACGTGCGCTTCACCGCCGGCGATGCGCGCTTCGGCCTCGGCGCGAGCGAGGCCGCGGTAGCGGCGATCGTACATCGGCACGCCGACCTCCTTGGCCATGCGCTCGCGGCCAGCTTCGACCTCTTCGGCCGTCGCGAAGCACGGATAGGCATGACCACGATCCCAGAGTTCCTGCACGACCTCACGGTAGCGCTCGTACTTGAGGCTCTGAAAATACGGCCCGTAGCCCGTGTCATGCGCCGTCTCACCAGGACGCGTCGGACCCTCGTCCCAGTCGAGGCCGAGCCAGCGCATGCCGTCGAGGATGTTCTGCAGGCTCTCGTCGGTAGACCGAGCCTCGTCGGTGTCGTCGATGCGCAGGATGAAGGTCCCCCCCGTGGCTCGGGCGTAGAGGAAGTTGTAGAGAGCAGTGCGGGCCCCGCCGACGTGCAGCGGGCCCGTGGGCGAAGGAGCGAAGCGCACGCGCGCCGGTCGATGCATCATGCCCTCGATCTTGCCGCTCGCCCCTGCGCTTGTCGTGCCTCTTCGCGCACTCGGCGCGAAAAGCCGACAACGCCCTCAGCTCGTCAGCGCGCGGATGGCTGCGTTCATCGACTCGGCGACGTGGCGCACGATCTCGCGGCGCGCTGCCTTCTGAAGCGCCGGGATGGCTTCGCGCGCGGCCTTGCCGATGCGCCCGAGAGACTCGGCGGCGCGCATGCGCTCGAGCTCGTCTTGGCTCTCGAGCTTGCTCGTGAGCAAGGGCACGGCCTTGGCGTTGCCTTCGCTGCCGAGGGCCTCGAGTGCGGCCCAGCGCAGGTCGGCGGAACTCGCTTTGAGGGCTTCTTCGAAGACCGCGAAGACCCGCGAGTCCGAGGCGTGAATGCGGCCGAGCCCGAAGAACGCAGCGACGCGAGCTTCAGTCTCGCCCTTGCGCGCGACCTCGAGGAGCTTGTCGACGGCGCTGCGCGCCGCCGCGCCGAAGCGACCCAAGGCGATGGCCGCGTCCCGCACGAGCACGTCTTCCTTCGCGGCGAGGAGCCCCGACAGCTCAGCGATGACATCGTTGCTGAGAGCCTCCGCGCTCGCGTCCGCGGCCAAGCGCTCCGCCAGGAGCTGAAACACGAGCACGATGGACCTGCGCTTGCGCAACGAAGTCGCCTCGCGCAACTCGACCAAGAGCGGCTGGGCCACACTCGGACCGATGAGACCCAGGGCGTCGACGTTGCGCAAGCGCATCGACGTGTCTTCCGAGTCGAGGCGCTCGATCAGAACCGGCAGGATAGGCGCGACTTCCGTCCCGAGGCGGGCCAAGGCCGTGGCGGCGACACGCGACGAGCGCGGATCGCTGCCGAGCATGTCCGCGAGCTTGGCCAAGGCGGGCTTCGCGGCGCTGCCAGCCTGACCGATGGCCTGCGTCGCGAACATGCGCACCTCGATGTCGGTGGAGTCGAGCATGGGGACCAAGGCCTCGACAGAGCCCGGCACGCCCGACGGGATCTTCATGACCGTTTCGGCGGCGGCCTTGCGCAGCCGCGCATCCTCGTGGCGCAGCGCGGCGACGATGGTCGGACTCGCGCTGCGCGCCGGGTCGCCGATCGTGCCGAGTTCGGTGAGCGCGCGTTGGCGGCGCTCGAGCGGCAAAGTTGCGTCCTCCGCGACCTTTGCGAGGTAGGGAACCGCAGGCTCGGCGATGCGCCGCAAGGCGACGGCGGCTGCATCCAAGATCTGCCCTTCGGCGTTGCGGAAGAGATCGACCACGGCTTCGAGCGCCGGTTGCCGGATGGGCCTCATGATCGCGACGACCTCGATGGCCGCGACGCGCCTTTGCAGTTGGCGCGCCTTAGCTTCTGCATCGCCAGGATCGCCCGCCGCGTCGCGTGCGCGCAGCGTTTCGACGATGACCGGAATGGCGCTGTCGCCCATCGAAGCCATCGCCATGCGCGCGTTGCGCGCCACCTGCGGATGCGTTTTCTCGAGGAGCTGCGCGACGCGCTGCACGTGCTGCTCGGCCTTCGCGCCGTAGAACTCGTGCAGGACCAACGCCGCGGTGGCAACGACGTTGTCCGCTTTGTCATCGAGTGAGCGGATCACCGTCGGCAGAACCGTCGCCCGCTCCTCGGCCAGGAGGACGAAGACGAAGAGCGCCCGCGCCCGCACTTGGTCGTCGCTATCCGCAAGGCAGCGCTCGACCGCCGGCGAGGCAGAGCGCGCAGCGGGGCCGATGGCACCAATCACCTCGATCGCCTGCGCGCGCAGCAACGCCACTTCGTCCGACAAGACCTCGATCGCGGTCGCCAGCGCCGGCAACGAAGAAGGACCGATCGCCGTCAGCGCCTGCAAGCAGCCATTCCTTACCCGCGCCGCGAAGCCCTTGTCGCCCGCGACGCGCGTCAGGTGCGGCACGGCCCGCACGCCGAAGCTCGCGAGCCGTCGCACGGTCAACTCGAAGGACTTGGGATCGTCGATCGAGAAGCGACCGATGGCTTGGTGCACCTCGGCGTCCGAAATCGGTCCGACCTGGGGCGGCGGCGTTTCCTGGCTCGGAAGCGCCGCGGCGAACATCAGGAAGAGCAAGGCAACGGTGGAGGCGTGTCGCATCGGCATGGAGGCTAGGCTACCTCAGCGCGACCGCAAGCGAACCAGGAGTCGTGGCGTTTGACCGTCTTCGGCGAGCAAGGTCCTCTCGAAGGGCAGGGTCACGCGGCTTCCTTCGACGACTTGCCACTTCGCAAACAGAATGCGCCGCCGGCCGACGCTCGGCACGACATGCTCAGCCAGAATCGGCAGCCCCGACTTCGGGTCGACGTAGAGTTCCCAGCGTTCTCGCTTGGCGGCAGCCGCTCCGGGCAGCGGGCCTACGGTCAGCGCTTCGTCGTCCCGCACGGCGACGACGATCTGCTCGAGGCGGCGCCCGAGGAGCATGACTTCGCGCTTCGGCTCGACGACGAAGCGCTCGGCGTCGCGCAAGCTGAACGGGAAGTGCAGGAGGAGCGCCCACGCCGCCACCTCATGACGTGCGCGGGCCTCGAGGTCGGGACGCTCGATGCCGCCAGTGCGCACCCAGACGCGGCCCGTGCCGCGCCCCATCTGGAGCCCGTCTTCGAAGCTGAGCGAATCACGCCGGGCGCCGAAGCCGGTGCGCGATTCGTGCTGGATGTCCTGCTCGAAGAGCGCTTGACCGCGCTCATCGAGCGCGGTCAAGCGGTGATCGACGCGAAGGTCACCGAGGGCATACCACGAAGCGAAGCCGCCGAGGCGGTCGAGGACGTCATCGAGGGCATCCCTTGGCTTTGGAGCAGCTTCGGAGCGGGCCTTTGGGTCGACGACGCGGAGGCGCTCGGCGAGACTCTCGGCCTTGGGCTGGATGCTGAACGGCGGCACGAAGCGCGAGGCATCTGCGCCTTCTTGCTTCGCTGCGTCGTCGGATCCGTCCCGCGACGCTCCATTCTCGCGTGCGCTTTCACCCAGTCCTTCGCCGAGGGGCAAGGGCTGGGGACGCTGCGGGCGGAAGAGCTCCGGCTCTTGACCAAGCGCCGCGCCCGACCAAAGCAAGCTCACTGCCACGAGCGCCATGGCGCGGCGACGGCCCTCGAGGACGGACAGCAGTGCGTACGACATGCCCTTCTTGTCGGCTCGTGGGCGCCACCGGCCTGAACCTCAATGCCGGGTCGTGGCGATGACACCGTAGCCTCGTCGCATAGCTCCCCGTCGCTACACGGGAAGGCGACAGCAGACTAGCCCTGAAATAAGCGCTCCGATCCGCGAGATCGCTGCGCTGCGCACGAGAGCGCTTATTTCAGGACTAGCGACCGACTCTCATGACAACCCCGTTCGTCAGGAAGGGGTCGCTGTTCGTCGAAACGACGACGGCCTGAAAGCGAGGTTCGGCGCAGTCGAGGTTCACGTCGTTCGGGATCGCCAATGGGAAGGTCCCCGTGCCACCGTTGATGCCAAACGCGCCGAGGTTGATCAGGGGCCCGTTCAAGATGTCGATGTAGAGGCGACAGAAGTTGCCGAACGGCAATGGCGTCGGCGCCGGAATCCCGAGCAGGAGCACGCCGGCTGTACTCGCCTGCGTCGCCCCGGTGACCGAGAACGTCGTCGTGCGCCCGATGCGCGCCTGGTCGGCGACCAAACTCGGACCAGTTGCTGGCGAAGTGAAATTGCAACCGGACCCGACAACGCCCGTGCTGCCACAAGGCATCTGACTGAAGAAGCCTCGCCCGTGCGACACGAGCCAGACCTTGGTGTCCGCCCAGAACATCTGGTCGATCGGCGCCCGCGTCGGCGTCGCCGTCCCAGTCCAGGTCGCGCCCCCATCGACGCTGGCGATCATGCCCACCTCGGTTGCGGCGTAGAGCCACGAAGCATCGAAGGGGTTGACCAAGAGGTCGCGCACGGGAGCTGCGAGCGGTGTCGTGGCTCGCACGGCCCACGTCTGTCCGGAGTCCTTGCTCTCCCAGATGTTGTCGCTGTTGAAACCACCGAAGCACGCGAAGACGCGCCGGTGGTCGCTCGGATCAATCATGACGCGCGTGCAGAAGCGCGCCGGTAGGCCCGCGTTGCGCGTCGTCCACGTCGGCGTTGCGGCGAGGGCGTTGGTCGAGTACTCGATCGCCCCGTTGTCGTAGCCGACGAAGACGAGGTTCGCATCGCCAGGCGCGACGGCGATCGCGGAGATCATCGGGCTACCGTTGATCGCAGGCTTGACGACGGTCCAAGTCGGCGTCGCCTGACGGGCGTCGTCGGTCTTCCACAGGCGCACTGCGCCGACGTAGAGACGCTTCGCAGAATTGGGATCGATCAAGAGCGGGGAGACGAATGCCGCGGTCTGTCCACTGCCCGCATCGAGGAGTCCCGTCGAGATGTCGACCGTTGATCGTCCGCCGTCGGAGCTTCGGTGGACGCTCGCGTTGGGATAGGCACCATACAAGTAGGCAGGGTTCTCGAAGTCCGCTGCGACGAAGGTGCCGTCACCAGGTGCGCTCTCTTCCCAGTCATTGATTCCACGACCGGGCTGCAGCGACAACGTACCGTTATCCTGCGTGCCGCCGTAGAGGATGCCGCTCGGACCGCGAGCTCCACCATAAAACTGCGTGATCGCGAGCGAGTTGCGAAGATCGATCCAACCGCCCGTCAAGGAAACCGTAAAGATGTCATCGGTTCTGTAGATCGCTCCGTCCGTCCCGACGAAGACCGTTTTGTTGCTCACACCATTGAAACCGGGATGGGCAACGACGCAGTGTTCGTCATTGTGCGCACTCGCGCGGCTGGCGGCGCTGTCGCGGCTGATCGCTGTAAAAGTAACGCCGCCATCCGTGCTACGCCAAAAGACGATTCCACCAGCAATGACGACGTCGTTGCTCGGCATGTTGTCCGTATCACTCGGATTCACCCAAATCGTGCTGTCATAGCTTCCCTGGTCTCCGAGAATGCGGTTCGTCGACAGCAAGGTGTAGCTTGCTCCACCATCCGAGCTACGCCAGATCTGCGTCGCTACGGGCGCGAGGTCGGCTCGGTTTTCGATCGCATAGACCATGCCGTTGCCCAAGCTGTAACCAGCGTGGTAGGTCAGCACGATGCGATTGCTAGTCGATCCGCTGGACCCAATGCCGGTTGCGCGCTGCCACGTCAAGCCACCGTCCGTGGTGAACAGGCAATACGCCTCGTCGTTGTTGTTTGCGTCGATGTCATTCGTCGCCGCCACCGCCAAGTTGCTCTTGGTGGGATGGAACACGACATCCCAGACAGGAGCAGTGGTCGCGTTGCCTTGGAAGACCGACGTCCACGTCGCGCCACCATCCGTGCTGCGGTAAATTTCATTGGAAGAAGTCGCAGCGAGCAAAGCGCTTCCGTCTGGAGCGATCGCGAGGCGATTGACGAAGTGGAAGGCAGCTCCGGCCGTCGATGCGAGTCGCGTCCACTGCAAGCCACCATTCGTGCTCTTGAAGATGCCCGCACCGCGAATGCTCCCCCAACTTCCTTCCTGCTCACCCGTCCCGGCATAAAGCGTGTTCGGATTCGTCGGGTCCAACACGATGCTCGTCACCGCGAGGCTCGTCAGGGCATCGTCCGTCTTGCTCCAGGAGCGTCCTCCGTCGGTGGTCATCCAAACGCCGCCGCTCACGGCACCCGTCCACATGGTGTCCGGCTTTGTAGGATGAATCACGAGAGAGCGCGTGCGTCCTCCCATGTTCCCTGGACCGTGTTCGGTCCACTTCGTGGAATCGAGGCCAGCAGCCGACCCAAGAGGCGCTGCGACGTTCATCGCGTCGAGCTGCGCCCGTGCGACCATCACCGCGTCTTGGGGAATAGCGCCGTTCTCGTCGACGAGGCTCTTCAGACGCCAGTCGCTGCGCGCTTGCTTGCGAGCTGCTTTGCGGCTGAGCTTGGGCGTCGATCGAAGAGTCGAATCGCCATCGGGGAAGCCATCGTGAGAGCTGAAGAGAACGGCACCAACAATGAGCGCCGCGGAGAGAGCGAGCACAGAACTCGAAACAAGATGCTTGTGTGTCATGAAGAGCTAAGCAGAACCTTTTGATGTGCGGCGCGGCGTTGGTCCGCGTCCGGTCCAGACAGGAACTTCGGCGACCGATATTGTTGCCGCAGGCCCATAAGGTACAAACCAAGGTTGTGGGAATGACGCCGGGGCACTCGAAGAAGCCTCGGCCGCCGCGTCTCGCTGACGCCGCGGCCTCGAACGCAGCGGGCCTTTGGCGCCATATTGCTGTATCAGTGAGCCCATGAAGTCCTCGACACCTGCGCTTCTCCTGGTAGTCGCATCCCTCGCCTTGACCGCGACCTGCGCTCACGGGCCAGTCGATGAGCAGCGGCTCGCGACGCCGCGCGTCGATGCCGAGCTCGCGTTGCAGCTCGCCCCGAAGGTCGAGCTCGGCACCGAGCGCACGCTGCGCCTCGTCTTCGAACTCGAGGGTGCTACGCGCAGCCACGCGCGTGCCATCGAGACGCTCTTCGCCGAGGCCCTCGCGCAGAGCCCGTGGTTCGACGTCGCCGCGAGCGAAGACGCAGCCACGAGCGACATCGGCCCGGCCCTCGTCGTGCGCGGCAACCTGCAAGCAGACGACCGCTCCCTGCTGACGACTTCGCTCGAGGGCGACCGCTCCGTGCCCCTCGCGGGCGTGCGCGACTTCGCTTGGCCCGAGCTCACGACGGCCCTCGATCGTTTGGCCCTCGAAACGCGCCGCACGCTCGGCGAGCCGCTCCCGAGCATCGAAGCCCAGAAGAGCTCGTGCGCGGAGCTCGTTTCGACCGACCTTCGCGTCGCGAGCGCATGCGGAAGCGCCAAGGACCTCGTCGCCAAGAGCCGCCTCGCGCTCGCGGACGGGACCCTCACCCAGGCCCTCAACCGCGACCAAGGCTGCGCCCTCGCAATGTCCCTGCTCGCCGGCATTCGCATGGACACGGGGCGCGCGGACAGCGCCGTCGAGTTCGCGAAGCGAGCCATGCAGCTCGAGCGGCGCCTGTCTCCGAGTGCGGCCGGGCGCGCGGCACGCGTGGTCATGCTCGCCGAAGGACGTGGTTCGGCGGAGATCGTCGACTTCGCGGACAAGACGCTCGAAAGGCGGCCGCACGACAAGGGCGTGCTCTTCACCAAGGGGCTCGCCCTCGCCCTCGATGCACGCTACGCCGAGGCCTTGCCGATCCTCGAGGCTCTGCGACCGCGCTTCCCGGTTTCGCCGGGCTTGCTCTTCGCGCTCGGGCACGCCTATGCGGCGACGGGTCAGATCGAACGCGCCAAGGAGCTCCTGCCCGATGTCGATGCCCGCGTCCCCGAGCTCGCGGCCGAGCGCTTGCGCGCCTTCGATGCCGCCGCCCTGATGGTGGGGGAAGAGGCCG
>CALLZN010000051.1 GCA_937858895.1 uncultured bacterium
TACGCGTTCCTCACCGGGCGCAGCCCGAAGGCGAGCCGCGCGCTCGGCAACGAGGCCTTCTTCCGCGGCCCTACCGCGATCCCGAAGGTCACCGAGCCTGCTGCGTCCGAGTCACGGCCTCGGCCCGCCTGGACCATGCCCGAGCTCTTTCGTCAAAACGGCTACCGCACCGTGCAGATCGGTAAGGTCTCCCACACACCCGACGGGAAGGTCTACGCCTACGACGGCTCCGGCGACGGCCGCGCCGAGCTGCCGGGTGCTTGGGACGAAGTCACGACGCCCTATGGACCGTGGAAGCGTGGCTGGGGCGCCTTCTTCGCGTACCCCGGCGGCAGTCACCGAGAGGACGGTGAAGGGCACCGCGACCTCATGGACTTCAGCGCCGAGCAGGACAGCGAGTTGCCGGACGGCCTGCTCGCGGCGCGGGCCGTCGACGTCCTCGCGGGCTTCGCGAAGTCCAAAGAGCGCTTCTTCCTAGCCGTCGGCTTCTACAAGCCGCACCTGCCCTTCGTGGCGACGCGCGGCGACCTGCGTGCGATCGAAGCGCTCGAGCAGGTCGACGACAGCCCGGAGCCTTCGCCAACGGCATCGAGCTACTTCCACGCGAGTCGCGAGTTCTTCGGCTACAAGAACGCCTTCGAGAAGGACCGCCCCTTGGTCGCCGCGGACCGCCTGGACGCGCGGCGTGCCTACCTCGCGTGCGCGCGCTTCGTCGATCGTCAGATCGGCAAGCTGCTCGCGGCCTTGAAGGACGGCGGCCTCGACGAGAACACGATCGTCGTCGTCTGGAGCGACCACGGTTGGCACCTCGGCGACTCAGGTATATGGGGGAAGCACAGTCCTTTCGAACGCGCGCTCCACAGTCCGCTTCTGTTGAAGCTGCCAAAGAAGCTGCTGCCGAAGGCGCCTCAACGCATCGATCACCTCGTCGCCAGCATCGACCTCTACCCAACGCTCATCGAAGCCTGTGCGCTCGAGCGCCGAGCGACTGCGCACACCCTCGACGGCCTTTCACTCATGCCGTTGCTAAGCGGCGTCGAGAAGCCTCTGTGGCGTCAAGCCGTGCTCAGTTATTGGAAGGACATCGTGACCGTGCGCAGCGACACGCATCGCTGGATTGCTCGCCGCGGTGAGGGGGCCGCTTTCGTGGGCGTCGAGCTCTACGACTTGCGCGAAGGGCTGGATCCCGGCGCGAGGCTCCCGTCGGTCGACGCCGAGCGCGCGGCGAGGCTCGCCGCCTTCGCGCGCGAGTGAACGACTGACATGAATAGAAGGCCAGCTGCAGCGCTGCGGCGGCCGTCGACTACGCACGCGAGCGATCCTGCACGTTCGTGGTTCTAGATCGCTCGTTCTAGATCTTGCGACATCGTCCGCGATACGGGACGCAGTGCCGTGGCTATTGCTAGCCACGTTCTTCGTCGGTGCTTCTGCGAGCCACGCGGGTTTCGCGCGGCGACGGGACGTTCTCAGCCCGTGTTGTGCGAGAGGTCCGTGCATGCTTCCACCCATCCTTGCCCGTTGGTCGATCTTGGTCGCTTCGGCTTTGCTCCTTGCCGTGATGATCGGTTGTGGTCGAGGTAGTCCTGGTGCGAACGCCGTCGGGGGCGCCTTCGTCGTGCTCGAGACCTACCCGCAGAACAACGGTCGGATCTTCCTCAATGAGAACGTGTACCTTCGCTTCTCCAATCCGGTCGATCTCTCGACTGCCAATTTCAATTCGGTTGCGTTTCTCGTTCGAGACAGCGGTGGAAACCCACTCTCCGAGTCGGTGGTTGGCACGTTTCGACATGGCGTGAACGAGAGCGGCGAGACCGATCGGCATGTTCTCGAGTTCGTTCCGCGATTGCCGACGAGCGAGGCCTACGCGGATGGCGGGTTTCGTGCCGGACGCCAGTACGTGGTGAGCCTCGTCGCGTCGAGCAGTGACGCCGCGCCGACGATCCGTGATCAGGATGGCAGACCGCTGTCCAAGAAGAGTGAAGTGCGGAGCATCGCTTTTCGCACAGCTTCTGGGTCGACGCCGCAGGAGATCTTTCGCGATCCGGTTGTTGGCGGCCCACGCGTTGTTTCGGTCGATGCGGCCCCGATGTTCGGCGAACGATTGTCGCTCAACGAGATCGGTGGCATCCCGGTCGAGATTGCCGTGCGCTTCGACCAGGCGCTCGACCCGGCGAGCGACAACGTGCCAACGAGGCAGTCGATCGATCCGACGATGGACTCGTTGCGGCGCCGCGGCCGGATCTACCTCGAGTATGACGATCCGGAGCTTGGCAAAGAGCGTTGGATCCGCGCGTCGATCGCGATGCCGATCAACAGCCTCTCCGAAGCCGTAGTTGTGTTGAGGCCCGATGGCGTGCTTCCCAACAACGCTGATGTGCGCCTCGTCGTCGAAAGGGAGCTGCGCGACATCGCCGGTGAGTCCAACGTCGGCGTGCCGCGTTATGAGCGAGTCATCGCGACGTTTCGGACCGAGGCTCAGGCCCCGGCGCAGTTCGACGCGGTCGTCTTCGACTTCGAGTCGAACGACTACACCGATCCTGGCGCCGCATTCCGGGATCCGCCTGCGGATTTCATTGGTGGTGAGCTGCGCGCTTCCTTTGCCTTCGATGGCGTGCAGACGCCGCTCGATTACGAGCCCACAGCCGCCACCAACGTGCTGAGCACCGACTTTGCGACGCTCGTGCCGAGCAACGGGTTACCGTTCGATGTCACAGGTGGTGTCTTCCGCATCCACGACGTTCGCATCAAGCGCGGTGTGACCGTGCGGGGCGTCGGGTCCAACCCGATGGTCTGGCTCGCTTCGGGCGATGTTCGCATTGATGGACATCTACACGTCGATGGTGGCAATGGCGGGCAGGTCAATAGCCTCAACGGAGCCAACTTCCCGGTCGCTGCTGGTCAAGGTGTTTGCACTGGCGGTAATGGTGGACTCGGGAGTCCATCGACGACCAACACGAGCCGCAAGGGACAGGATGGCTACGGTCCACTGCAGCGACCACAGGAGGGTGGGCGCGGCGGTGAGACGGCTTGTGGAACGGACTCGGGCTATGGCGCCGGCGGCGGCGGTGGGAGTCTCGCTACCGTTGGGGACGCAGACTTCGTCAAGGTCTTCGATGCCGATTCAGCAGCGAGCGGCTTTGGTGGTGATGGTGTCGGTAGTGGAGCGGTTCGCGGTGGCAGTCCGATGCCGACGGTGTTCGTGGACTCATCGAGTGAGAACGACTTCTGGGGTCGCGGCGTCGACGCAGCGGGCAAGGTCGTCCTCGGAGAACTGCGCACAGCGATCGGCGGTGGCGGTGGTGGTGGCGGCGGCGACCGCACTTTGAGCGCACAGTGCAGTGCTGGTACGAACTTCGGTCTTGACGAGAAAGGCGGTGGAGGCGGCGGCGGCGCGGGGGCGATCATCGTTCGCGCCCTTGGCACGATCACCATCGGTCCCGATGGACTTGTCACCGCCAACGGAGGTGCCGGAGGTGGTGGTGAAGCTGCCGGCGGATGCACGCAAGGCGGCGGTGGAGGGGGTGGCGCCGGAGGTCTCGTCGTTCTCGAAGCGTCGCGCATCGTCATCCACCAACACAAGGGCCCATGGTCCGACGAAGACACGAACTTCGCGATCACCGCGGATGGCGGCATCGGTTCGAACACGAGCTACGGTGGTGCTGCGCGCCTGGTGAAGTACCAGGACGTGGATGGGCGTTCGAATCGCGGAGGCTTCGGTGGAATGGGCATCGTGCAGCTCCTCACGCCTGCCGGAGAGGACGACGACAAGACGGGCAACGTTCAAGACGACAACATCGTTCTGTTGGACACTGTCGGCAACAACGTCGCCAACAAGCTTGCGTGGCTCGAAGCTGGCGACATTCGTCCGAAGCCCGTTCTGCTCCCTGTCACCTACGGCCGCACATCGTCCTGGTACTCGCGCTACGTTTCCACCGGGGCTTCGGTCAGGCGCGTCGTCGAGGAGCGCGACTTCGGCGTGCGGTCGACGACGTCCAAGCCTGTTCATGATCCGAAAGGTCCGGCCTACGGTCCTGACTACTATTTTGCAGGCCTGAATCGCGACGGCGCCGCCGCGGGCTACCTGGCGACGGATCCGAAAACTGGCAAGCTCGAGGCTGGCCTCGTGCGCTTCGGCGCCAAGGAGGCCTTCGCGATCGCTGCCATCGAGGAGGCCGCAGCGACGCATCGCGGCATCGATTGTCATCGCATCGCCATCGGTGAGTCGGTCTTGCCAACGGACCAAAGTCTCGCGAACATGGCCCTGCGCTTCTTCGACGCCGCGAACGAGGCGGTCGGCGACTTCCGCATCCTGTCGCACGATGCGTCGACCTTGCTCGTCGATGCGAGGGATGGGACTCTGCCAAAGGGCGCGACACGCGTCGGAATCGCTCGCAGCTTCTTCGAGGTCTGGACGGATGAGAACCCGGGTCTCGGCCGCTCCTATGCTCTCGGCGAAGAGCGTTTCCCGATCGCCAACGTGCAGATCGGCTTCGCCTTCCACGAGGACCCGTCGCGTCCTGACATTGTCGGTGGGGAAGACGTCAACCGCTTTCCTCGGCGGCTGGACACATATGTGTACGATCTCGAGAGTGACGGCGCGTCGTCGCTGCGCGAGCGCCTGCGCAAGCTGCACTATCCGTTCGTGCAAATGAAGGTGCGCTTCAACCTGGACTACAATCCAAATGCACCGAGCACGGCGCCAGGTCTCAACCCTGTTGGAGTGAAATCGTCACGACCTGCACTGCGCTTCGTGCGTCTGCCATTTGTTTGGTGAGAGGTCAATAGTCGACCACTTGCAAGTCACGCACCCGCGACGCCTGGTCGTCGTCGACGAGCAACTGCAGCTCGAGCCCGCGGTAGGCGCGCAGGTCGCGGCGGCACCAGCCATCCGCGTCGAAGTTGAGCTCCTCGATGCGGTCGCCGATGCGCAAGCGTGGGGCTGTGATACTTGCGCCGTCGTCGGTGCGGACTGCGTCATCCACGGCGATGCGGAGCACATCGGCCTCGAAGCGCAGCCCGCGCCGCCAACGCGCGAGCTCGGCGTCGAGGCCCGGCGCGCGCCGCGGCGAGGCTTCGTCGTTCGGTCGGACGTAGCCAAAGGCAAACGCGGTGTCAGCGAATCGAGGCCCAACGTCGATCGAGCGCAGCTTCACGACCGTCCACCAAGGATTCGTCGGCGTCCAACCGAGCGGCTGTTCGGGCCACGGCTGCCAGAGCACATCATTCGTGCCCGGCATGAGGTAGGTGAAGCCGAGCTTGCCATCTGGCCAGCGAATCGTGCTCCCGAACACGTGCGCAATGCCCTGCTCGCGGCAGTAAGCGACCTGGTCGGCGATCGCGCGCTGCTGGTAGTCGAGCGAGTTCATGAGCGGATCGAGGCTCGTCAAGCGCTTCTGACTGAAGAAGGACACGATGCCCGGATCCCAGATGCCGACGCGCATGTCATCCGGCACGTGTTGCGCCGCCCAGAGCCCCGCTTCGACGAGCTGCTGGTTCGAGGTCGGCGCGCGCGTGTAGTAGTCGCGGGGCAGCGGCGAGACCAAGCGCGGCCGCTCAAAAACGAACGCTGCCAGGGCGAGGACAGCCACGGTGACGAGCAACGCGATGCCCGGCGCCACGCGAACGAAGCGCAGCAGCGTCGCGGCCGTCGCGCTGAGCGCGAGAACGATGGCCAGATACTCGGGCACCGTGTACCAGCGCGCGTAGCCCAAGTAGGGCGCGAGGAACATCACGTTCGCGAGGCAAGCGAAGAAGGCGCCACTGACGAGGGCGGCGAGGACCCAAGCAGCGCTCGAGTTCTTTGGTCGAGGGTCAGGCGCGGTCGTCGCCGCGCGCCGTCGCAACACGAGGAGCCCCGCGCCGGCGACCAGGCCGAGCGCCGCGAGCACGAGACTGACGTCGCCGAAAGCATGACGCGCGGTCGCGAGCACTTGCCCCGGCACTTCTTGTAGCGCGCGCGTCACATGCGCTACCGACAGCCACTGCGCCTTCCACACGCCCTCGACGTGCGCCTTCGCGACGATGAACTTGGTGATCCCGCTCGTCGGCAAAGCGCTGCCGAAGTAGAGCTTTGCAAACACGTACCAAGGCGCCGCGACGACAGCAGCGGCCAAGCCGCTGAGGGCCGTCATCGACACGCGCGCATAGGCGACGCGCCGGGGCAGCGCCAGCAGCGTGAAGAGCAAGACCAGCACCGGAATCAGCGCATTGACGCGCGCGAAGCACATGAGGCCGAGGGTGACACCGAAGCGCACGAAGTGCGCAGGCCTCGATGCCTCGCGCCGTAAGACGCCTTCGAGCTGCAGTGCCGCGAGGGCGAGCAGGAAGGCGAAGAGCACGTTCTCCTTCAGCCCGCACGACCAAACGATGAGCGGCGGCGGCAGGGTCCAGAGCGCGAAGGCCAAGACGCCTGCAGTGCCACCGCGCCAGCGCTTCGCGAAGAGCGCGAGCAGCACGCCCGTGCCCACGTGGAGCAGCACGCACAGGCCCAGCACGAGGTAGAAGAGCCGCCGCGGCTCGCCATCGACGACCAGCGAGCACAGCCCGCAGACGAGCTGCCAGAGCGGCTGGAAGCCGTAGGTCGTTGTAAAGCCGTCGAAGCTGAAGCCCTCGCCCGCGCCTAAGAACTGCGCGATGCGCAAGTAAAAGAAGCTGTCGTCCGGGATGACGTCCGTCAGCACTTCGATCGGCGTCGCGAGCAAGTAGCCAAGCAAGGCCACGCTCGCCGCGACAGCGAGCGCCGTGATCGCGCCGACGAAGACCACCGCGCTCACGCGCGCTCGGCGCGCTTCCGGTCCTTCTCTTTGAGCTGGGCCTTGCGCAGGCGGATGCTCGTCGGCGTGATCTCGACGAGCTCGTCGTCGGAGATGTATTCGAGCGCCTCTTCGAGCGAGAGCAGACGCGGCGGCGACAGCTTGGTGAAGGCCTCCTTCGTCGAGCTGCGGATATTGGTCAGCTTCTTCTCGCGGCCGATGTTGACGATGATGTCGTTGTCCTTGCAGTGCTCGCCGACGATCATGCCTTCGTAGACCTCGGTCTGCGGCAGCACGAAGAAGGTTCCGCGATCCTTCAAGAGTTCGATCGCGTAGCTCGTCACCTGCCCCATGCTGCTCGCGATCATGACGCCGGCGAGGCGGCCCGCGAGCTCGCCGCGGTCAGGTCCAAAGCGCAAGAAGCTATGGTGCATGATGGCCCGCCCCTGGCTCAAGTTGAGGATGCGCGTGCGCGTGGCGATGAGACCGCGCGACGGGATCTCGAACTCGAGGTGGCGGAACTCGCCCTTGCTCGACATCGACTGCAACTCGGCCTTGCGCTGGCCCAAGAACTCGATGATCTTGCCAACGCAGTCGTCGGGGGCGTCGATGACGAGCTGTTCGATCGGCTCGTGCTGCTTGCCGTCGATCTCCTTGGTCAGGACGACCGGCGGCGACACCGCGAACTCGAAGCCCTCACGCCGCATGTTCTCGGCGAGGATGCCGAGGTGCATGAGCCCACGACCCGAGACGTGGAAGGCGTCGGGGCTGTCGGTCGGAGCGACGCGAAGCGCCACGTTGGTGCGCAGCTCGCGTTCGAAGCGATCCTTGAGCTGGCGCGAAGTCACGAACTTCCCTTCGCGGCCCGCGAACGGTGAGTTGTTGACGCGGAAGACCATCGAGATCGTCGGCTCGTCGATCGCGATCGGCACGAGTGGCTCGACGACATCGAGGTCGGTCAGCGAGTCGCCGATGCCGAGGTTCTCGATGCCGTAGACGGCCGCGATGTCGCCAGCGCCGACGCTCTCGCATTCTTCGCGCGAAATACCGACGTAGCGGTAGACGCCGCGCACCTGCACTTCTTGTCGTTTGCCGTAGCGATCGACGTGCATGACGCGCGACTTGCGCAGCGTCCCGCGGTGCACGCGTCCGATGACGATACGCCCGACGTAGTCGCTGTGGTCGATCGACGAGACACGGAACTGCAGCGGACCCTCGGGGTCGTCCTTCGGCTGTGGCACGTGCTCGAGGATGGCGTCGAAGAGCTCGACCATGTCCCCGCCCCGCGCTTCGGGATCGCGCGAAGCCCAGCCGTTGCGGCCCGATGCAAAGAGGACCGGACACTCGATGACGTCCTCGTCGGCGCCGAGGTCGATCAACAAGTCGAAGACCTCGTTGACGACCTCCTTGGGACGCGCCTCGGGGCGGTCGACCTTGTTGACCACGATGATGGGCCGCAGGCCGTGCTCGAATGCCTTCGACAGCACGAAGCGCGTCTGCGGCATCGGCCCTTCGAACGCATCGACCAGCAAGATGACGCCGTCGGCCATCGAGAGCACGCGCTCGACCTCGCCACCGAAGTCGGCGTGGCCCGGCGTGTCGATGATGTTGATCTTCGTGTCCTTCCAGTGCACGACCGTGTTCTTGGCGAGGATCGTGATGCCGCGCTCGCGCTCGAGGTCGTTGCTGTCCATGAAGCACTCGTCGACCGCCTGGTTCTCACGAAAGGCTCCTGACTGCGCGAGTAGCTTGTCGACGAGGGTCGTCTTGCCGTGGTCGACGTGGGCGATGATCGCGACGTTGCGAATCGGAATGGCCATGCGGTGGAGCTTCTCGTTGCGGGAATCCGGCAGCGTTGCTTGGGATTCGAGGGGATCGGTTGCGGGTCGAGGCGGGCCGGGCACGCTGGTTTGGCCTGCTTGTCGCTGAAATCGGCCGAACATGATCGGCCGGCGTGGATGGATCGTCAATCGCATAGGATCGAGGTCGATGTTCTCGTTCGAAGCGCTCCGGGGTTTGCTGCCACAGCGGCTCCTGCCTCCGATTCCCGCCTGGGAGGCCGGCCACGGCTTGCGCGACGCTGCCGTGATCGCGCCGTTGGTCGCGCTCCCGACCGGCATTCACGTGATTTACACGCTCCGCCGAGCCGATTTGACGCACCACGCGGGCGAGGTCAGCTTCCCCGGCGGGCGCCGCGAAGGCGAGGAAGCGCCGCTCGCCTGCGCCCTGCGTGAGTTCGAAGAGGAGACCGGGCTCGCGGCCGCGTCGGTCGAGATCCTCGGCGCGCTACCCGCGCGGACCAGCCTCGCGCGCTACCGGGTTCAGCCCTTCGTGGGGCTCCTGCACGCGGCGGCGCCCTACGTGCCGCAGGAGAGCGAGGTCGATCGCGTGCTCGAGCTGCCTCTATCCGTGCTCGCCGACGAGGCCGCTTGGGAAGAGCTCGAAGTCGAGCGCGCGAACGGCCAGCGCTTCAAGATGCCGAGCTTGCGCATCGACGAAGGGGCGCTGCTCTGGGGGCTGACCGCCCGTTTCACGCTGGACCTCCTGGCCTGCCTGCGTGGCACGCCGCTCCGTTGACGCGCGCCCGTGCTCAGAGCTTCGTCACGCGCGTTTCGATCGCGTTCGAGAAGACGAGCCCCAGCGCGTTCTGGCTCGTCAAGGCCATGAACTGCTGGAAGAAGCCAACGCCGACGAGCTGCGGGTCATTGGGCAGCGGCAGCGGGACGAAGGCGAAGGCTTCGGCATCGAGCTTGGTCGCGAAGAGCACGAGATCCGGACTCGCCAACAGCGTGCAGCCAGGTGCTCCCGCCGGTGTGAGGTCGACGCTGAGCCGCTGTGCACCGAGCAGAAGCACGAGCGGCGCGTTGGCGAGGGCGCTCGCGCCGGCGACCGCGGAACCGAAGGAGCTGTTGCCGAAGTAGGGCAGGCTCCACGAAGTCGTGCGGATGCCACCGCAGCCGCGACCGTAGAGCGTCGGTGCTGCTTGCAGGCCGCCGCCGTGCACGACTTTGTCGCTCGCCACGCGCAGCGCGGTTGTGTTGTCGGTCCAGGCCGAGATCTCGAGCGCGACGATGTCGGTCAGGAAGTCGGGCCACACGAGCATGGTCTTCCAGGCTCCTGTGCTGCCTTCGCGATAGGAGGTCGTGACGAAGCCCGCGGCGCGCGCGATGCGGAGCTGGCCGGCGCTCGCGGTCGTCGGGACCCGGCCGCTTCCGTGCGGCTGCTGCTTGCGCTCAGCGACCACCGAGAAGGCGTTGCCCGTCGTCCACGCGTCGATCGAGAGATCGATGAAGCTGCTCTGCCACGGCAAGTCCTGGGCGTCGAAGACCGTGAGGTAAAATGAGCCTTGGCCCGGACCCGTCGCCGCGACGCCATCGAAGTCGACCACGAAGTCGAAGTCGCCACGCCAGTGCTGCCGCGCGGTGAAGACGGTCTCTTCGTCTGCGCCGAGCGCGAAATGGAGCTTGGACTGGCCGAGCGAGGTGCTGGCGACATCGCCCCAAGCCCACCAGAGCTGTTCGCTCATCGCTGCGCCGTTGAAGTCGTCGTAGCTGGTCTGGGCGAGCAAGCCGCTGGCGCAGCCTGCGAGTGCGAGCGCAGCGGAGAGAAGACGCGCATGTGCGGTGTTGCGTTTCATGGCAGTATTGTCCGCGCTGCGGCGCGTGTGTCGACCGAGGCAGGTTTCCGCAATCCCGCGCTGTGTCTCGATAGCCTGTGTCCGGTTCGGAGATCCTTGCCATGAGACCCGTGACTTTGAGACGTTTGAGGCGATCGTTTGCCGCGGTGGCAGTACCTGGGTTGCTGCTTCTTGCGACTGCTTGCGGGGCGAGCGGTCGCTTGCGTGACCCGGCTGCGCTCGAGAACTTGCCGTGGACTGCGGCCGAAGCCTCGCGCGCCGCGCACGCCGTTCGCGTCGGGCTCGAGGAGATGCGGGCATTCTTCGTGGCGGACCCTGAGCGCGTACTTCGACTCGGTGTCGATGCCGTCGAGTGCTTGATCGATGCTTCTTACGCGGCGGACAACACGCCCGAGCTTCGCGCGAGCGCGCGGGCTTATGCGCGTGAAAACCTCGAGGCCTTGCTCGCTGCTTCAGCCAAAACACGGCCTGCCACGGTGTCCGCCGACGACTATGGAGACTGCGCGACCTTCGCCGTCTATGCGCACCTGTTGCTGCCAGAGGGTGACCCGCGAACTGCGCACACGATCGCGTGTGCGAACGCCGCCGCCGCTCAGTGCATGAGCCTCGCGGACGCAATGGGCTTCGATCCATTTGACTTGTTGAAGCCGTCGACGATTGGACACGATGACGATGCCGAGACTCGCGCCGAAGCGCTCGTCGATCGTGTCTACGAGACGGTGCTGTGGAGCATTACCTTCACCGATGCATCGACCGTACCGGGCCTCGACGTTCCGCCTCGTGCTCACGAGTTGCTGCCAGCATTGTGGAACTTCTTATCCACCTACCCTCTTCCTGATGCAGCAAAGTTCGCGGACGGCGCGAATGACATGAGGTTCTACGACGCTGCCTATCTCGCGACCCACATCGGCTATGTGCCGACTGGCTATGGTCGGCATGCACTTCGCATCGAAGATTGCCCGTGGCTGCTGCGCTACCTGCGCACCAATTTTGATGCCGTCTTGGCGATGGGGGAGCTCGATCTCGTGGCCGAGTTCGTCGACCTCTTGCGACAGTTCGGCTTCGACGAAGCGGATCCGCAAGTGCTCGCTGGATCGCGTCATTTGTTGGCGCAGTTCGAGCGCGCCGGGTCTTCGTGGATGGCACATCGCGAAGAGGACGAAGACGAAGTCACTGAATACGACTTGATCCACAAACCGTGGACCGCTGTCGCGGGTTTACGTGTACGCAGCCCGGAGCCGTTGCGACCTGGAACTTACGGTGCTGCCTTCCGGGCGGCGCTTGCACGCACTCCGTGATGGGTCACGCCTTGTCGCCGCTCAGCGCGCGACGTTCTCGAAGCGGCCGTTGTTCTGCTTCGCGAGGTCCTGCATGAACTTCGCCGCGTTGTTGCCGCGCGGTCCGTTCGCTCGTGCGTTGCCGCGCGGCGCTGCCCCGAGCAGGACCGTATGGATCTGTACTCTGTCGAAGGTGTTCCAACGGTCCACAGCCCTCAGGATCTCGTCGGTCGTCTCCGTCGATCGCGGCGCGGCGCCTCGGCGTTGGGTGATGAAGGGCGTAGGTGCTCCGTCACTCAAGAGAAAGATCGTGTCGACTTCGGCTTCGTAGTAGCGGTCTTGAACCCCTCGTCCCGCGAGCAGGAACGCAGCTTCTAGCGCATTGTAAATTGCGGTGCCGAGTTCGACGGGTTGGTAGCGGAGCCAGTCCTTCGCGCGTGCGACGTTCTTCGGCGTCGCCGCAACCTGTCCGCTTTCGAAGGACCACACGCGGTTTGCGAGCAGCACGATGTTGAAGCGCTGTGTCGGGGCGAGCGCGTCGAGGGCTTTCTCGAGTTCTTCGACGCTGCGTTGTAGTCGCGTGCGTTCGCCGAGCTTCTGGTTCATGGACAGGGAATTGTCGTGCACAAAGACGATCGAAGATCGGTCGAGTGGAATGCCAAAGTAGTAGCCGGTGTCGCTCTTCGATGTCACGTCGGGCTTGCCGTTGCCGAGGCGCTTGCTGCCATCGAGGTAGCCCTGCCCTTCTTTGGTCAGCCAGGCGCGCCACGACATCGAGGATGTGCCGAGGTTTTGTTCGGTCAGCACGCAGAGTGCGCGTGCGGCCTCGGCCTTGAGCCGATGCTCGGCTTGCGAGTCGAGGAAGTCGATCAAGGGCTGGATCGACTCGGGTGCGCACGTCGCAGCCAAGGTCTGGATCGCGCGTTCTCGAGCCAGTGCTTCGGGACGCTCGAGGGCCGCGATCGCCAACGGCGCGAAGCTCTGCCCCGCGCGCTCCATGCTTCGCGCTGCTTCCAACACGAGCAGTAGATCCGGTAAGCGACGCGTAGCCCGCGGTTTTGTCTTGGCGGCGTCCATGAGCGTTGCTGCCGCTCGCGCCCCGACGATGCGCAGGCGGAGCGGCAAGCGCTTCTGTGCGAGCATTCGCTGGAAGGCGGACAGCGCGTCCTCAGACTTCAGCCTGGTGAGGTGGTCGAGGATGCCTTCCTGCAGTCGGTGCTGCGGGCGGAAGTCTTCGCGCAAGGCTTGCAGTCGCTCGCCGGAGTCCGACAACAAGATGCGGTGGCGCTTTGCGACGATAGGCGCGCTTTCTTGCTCGAGGTTCACATAGGCCTCTACGAGCACCTCGACGGCCTCGCCCGAATCGAGGTTCTTGATCGCGCTCAGGGCTTCTTCTCGCTGCGCCAACAAGTCTTCGGGTTTCTCGAGCTTTCGAAACACTCGTTTGACAGCTGCAAGATCGCGGCTGCTGCTCGAGTCCTGCGCGACGATGCTGCCCATCGCGAGGCCGATGATCAGCCCGATCCATGTTCCAACCCGATCGTGCGGAGGCACGATGTCAGAACCAGGCACTCGCACGGACACTGGAAAATGCGACATGTCTCCAATTTAAGGGCTGCACGGCGCGATGGCACTCAGCTGTTCACTCGAGCCTCGAAGCTACGCCCCGTTGCAACGCCGTGCGGTGACTACTCTTGCCAATCGGTCTGCGCGATCGCAAACCAAGGGATCAACGCCGTTCCGCCGATCGTGCCCGTTGCGTCCCCGCCATGGCACAAGCGGCGTCGTATCGCGCGAACTTCCTTCGCTTCTTCGAGAAGCCGCGCGAGCTGACCGAGCGGCCCGACGAAGTCTGGATGGACCGTCGCGCCGGCCTTCGCTTCGACGAGCGTGAGTGTGTTGCTGCCCTCGATCAGAAGATCGACTTCGAGGCCGCGCGATTCGCGATAGTGCAAGAGATCCGGTGTGAGGCCCGCGTGGACTCTGCTCTTGAGGATCTCCATCGCCATCCAGCTCTCGAAGATCGCTCCACGCAGCGGATGGTGGCGAAGTTGGTCCACGCTACGAATGCCGAGCAAGTGGCAGTGGAGACCGGAGTCCGCGACATGAAGCTTCGGTGTCTTGACGAGTCGCTTGCGCGAGTTCCTGGACCACGGTGGGACGCGGAAGCAGAGGTAGCTCGTCTCGAGAACCGACAGCCATGCGCGCGCCGTGTTGTGGGTGACGCCTGCGTCCGCACCAAGTCGCGAGAGATTCAGCTCGGCGCCGCTCTGCCCTGCGCACAGCCGCACGAAGGTCGAAAACGCTTGAAGGTCACCGATGTTGAGGATCTCGCGCACATCGCGTTCGATGTACGTCGTCACATAGTCCGCGAGCCAGCGTTGCGCCGGGATCTGTCGGTCATGGATGCGAGGGAACGAGCCGGTGAGTAGCGTCTCGTCGAGGGTCGATGGGGCGTTCGCGAAGCGCTGGATCTCGTCGTACGACGGAGGCAACAAAAGCAAGACTGCCGTACGTCCGGCTAGCGACTGCGACAGCGCGCGACTGAGCGAGAAGTTTTGCGACCCGGTCAGGATGAAGCGACCCGGTCGCGGATCCTCGTCGACGAACTCTTGGAGATAGCCGAGCAAGTCCGGAACGTGCTGGACTTCGTCGAGAATGGCGCCTTCCTCGTAGTCCTGGAGGAAGCCGCGCGGGTCGGTGCGAGCTCGCTCGCGTTGATCTACGGGTTCGAGCGAAACATAGGCATGGCTCGGAAACGTGGCCTTGCACAGCGTCGTCTTGCCAGATTGCCTCGGTCCGGTGACCGTGACGACGGGGTACCACGATGCGCTGCGGCGAAGCAAGGGCTCGAGGTTGCGCGGAATCATGCCATTAACGGTGCTCGACGTTTTGTGCCGATTGTAAGTTGGACTTACAATCCGTGCAATGCTTCGTAAGTAGTTGCCAGGAGGTCGTTTATGGTCTCGTTGCCAAAGGGCGACCTTGAATTCGGGGCGACGGCGACCCCGTCGCTACCACCAAGTCGCGACCTGTTCGAGCGTCAAGCGTTGCTCGGTGACGATCAGGTCCATGGCTTCGTCGTGTGGCTGTGGCTCGATGCTATCCATGCGCAGGCACTCGAAGCCGATGCCGATCGCGCGGGGACGTGGACGAAGGGCTGCGAGGGTGCGGTCGTAGAAGCCGCCACCATTGCCGAGTCGGTAGCCGCGGTCGTCGAAGCCGACGAGTGGGGCGAAGAGGACGTCGGGGGCGACATCGGGTCCGATCGCCGGTTCGGGGATCTTCCAAGCGCCCGCTTGCATCGGCACGCCGGGCGCAAAGGCGCGGAAGACCAAGGCAGCTCCCTTAGACACCACGACGGGGAGCAAGGTCGTGACGCCGCGGGCGTGCGTCGCCTTCATGAGCTCGATGAGGGATGGCTCGGCGCGGATCGGCCAGTAGAAGGCGATGCGCGGCGGCGTGAGCCCGGCTCGTTCGCGCGCCGCCACGACGGCGTCGACGACGAGACCAGCGTGCTCGGCGACGCGTGCGCGGATGTCTTGGTCGACGTTGCGGCGCAGCGTGAGCAGGCGTTCGCGCTCGGCACTGCGCGCGCGCGCGGCTGCGATCGCGCTTTCGTTCTTGGATCGATGCTCTTCCATGTAGTCGCGGTGCTTGTGTCGCCTTCTTGTCGCCAACATGTTGGCACGCGGTCGTAGCGCTCGTCGACCCAAGCTCCGAATCTGGTGGTAGTCTTCGCCGTGAAGCTACGCCCTCGGACTTGCTCCGCCACAGCCGTGGCCCTCGCGGCTCTATTGCATGGAGTCGCCTTGCAAGGGGCAGTTTCCGCGCAAGCGCGCACCGAGCGGAACTTCGTGAATCCGACGCCGATCGGCTCGGCGACCTTGGCGACAACGCTCTGGCTGCCACCGCTGAGTTTTCCGGGCGCGCGTCCAGTCGTTGTCTTCTTGCATGGGCATGGGTTTGCGGGGCGCGACTACGATGCCTTTGCTGCGCGGCTCGCCGCGGCGGGATACGTCGTCGCGGCGCCTAATACAGCACTCGTCGATGGCTGGCTCCAAGGCCTCGATGCAGCCGCGATGCACGAGGCTCTGCGGCTCGACGCGCTCGACGCGACATCGCCGCTCTTCGGTCGCTGCGATGTGGCGCGGGCGGGCCTCGTGGGGCACTCGATGGGCGCCGCCAACGTCTTGCGCGTTCTCGCGCAAACGTCTGTCTATCGCGTCGGCATTGCGCTGACGCCGCTGATCACGCCACTCGAATATCCACCTCAGGTCGCGACGCCGGTCCTCTTCGTCGCCTGCGAGGGCGACACGCTCACGCCTTGGCGCAGCAATTTGCTACCGGTGCGTGACCGCCTCGCGGCCTCGTGGATGTCGACGATTTGGGATGCAAGTGGCAACCACCTCAACCCCGTCTTCCGCGACTTCGCGGGCTCGATGGCGAAGGACGCGCGCGTCTTCGACGCCACACAGACCGTGTGCCAAGGTGCGCTGCGCCGCTACCTCACCGAAGACGCGAGTGGGCTCGACTTCGTCGTCGGCGAAGCAGCGCGAGCCGAGAGTCTCGCCTTGTTGGTCGAGCATCGCTTCTTGCAGCCCGAGCACTTCGCGACCGTCGACGCGACAAGCTATGCGTTGCACGTCGCTGGCCCAGATGGCCCGGTCCTCGAGCTCGGTTCCTTCGGGCGCGCGAGCATCCCGACGCCCTTCGGTGAACTCGGCCTCGACCCGAACTACATCCTCATCGCGCCGGGCATGGTCGTCCAAAGCGGGAGGGTGACGAGTTTGGTCTTCCCGCGTGGACCGCAGTTCGCAAAGGTAAGTGTCTGGTTTCAGTCGCTGTCCTTCGATACCGCCTCGAGCTTGCGCTTCGGGCGCGTGCTCATGGGCGAACTCGGCACCTGAGGTCCTGTCGCGGTCGACAATGGCGTTATGGCTGCTCCAGTTGCTCCACTACCTTGGTGATACCTGCTGACGCGAGTTCTGCGATGGACATAGTCTTGATCCGCTTCATGGCCGGTATCCGCGACTCAACTCCGCTGAGTCGCCTTCGCAGGACGGCGTCGTCAGGCTTCGCCGCCCGCTCGAAGCTCTTGGGCGAATACGGCAGCCAGTGTCCGGGCTGCCGTGATGTGTGACGCCGCTGCTGAGTCGCTACAGTCGCACATCTACGTGGTGGTTCTTCTGTTCTCTCTGAGCCGACCGAGGCACTACGACCTTGATTCTCTTTTGCCCCTTGTTGTCAGGTCGGTGCACGGTCAGGAGCATCTCTTCTCCAACAGGAACGTCACGTATGGTCGCGTGCCCCGACTCGTCAGATTTGGCGTTTACTGTCAATCGACCGTATCGAGTTGTCACATAGAGGGTGACAGGAACGTCGGGGGCTCCTTCCCCCGCGGCATTGAGAATGTTGATCGTCAGACACGGCAGTTGTGGCGTCGGTTCTACTTCGATCTGGACATGCTCGTGAACGCCGTTGTTCACGATGACGGCTTTTGTTATGGGGGAAAAGCTTGGAACGCTGAGGTTGAATAGCTCCACGCTGTAGCGTCCTGGAGACAGGTTGGACAGGCTAGGCATTGCGTCCGCCGTGTGGACAGAGTTGTACACTATGTGCTTCCACGACGCGAAGCTACCGGATTCGGGGTGACGAAGGCTGCTCCACGCAACCTGCAGCCGAAAGTGTCCTCTCGGTAGATTCTGTGCGGTGTCGACAACAGCAAATGAGATCCCTCCGGGCACGCCTGATGTGAGAGCCGGCGGTGTCCCGGTCGATCCCGCGGCGATGGCGAACCAGCCACTGACCAACACTTTCATGCCGTCAACGGCTACAACTTGCCATTTCCCTGACGCTATCGCATCGAGCCGGTACTCGTCATCTGTCAGCTTGCATCTCCGCCATTCGTACTCGTCTCCATGGAGAGCACGAATCGCGATGACAATGGGTCGCGGATCGTCTGGTTCGTTCTTCGGCAGGAGCCCTTGCAGCGAACATGCTAGTGTGAATGTAAACTTCTGGTTAGGATCATCCTCGTCTACGAGTGATGGCGCCTTTATGCAGAATCGTTGAGGCGCAAAAAATGTGACGAAGAGGGTCTCATCTGGGGTCTGTATCAGCTTGTCAGCCGCGAACTCGAAGTTCCCTGTCGCGGAGCTGATCGTCGTTCCCAAAAGGCGCCCTTTGATCGTCTTCGCGTGATCGCGCAGTGCGTCAGCGAAGATCTCGTGAGGCGCACTTGTGGTCTGTTTGGAAGCCACCGCTTGCGTGTAGATGAATTCAGCGGGACGCGCGAGGCTATTGATTCTGCTTGTTATTCCTTCTGTCGGAGCCGCGAACAAGTAGACGTGGATGCCTGGGATCGCCGTTCCCGATGGCAGGCAACATTTGCCCCGGAGCATTGTCGAGCCAGAAAGCTGGTTGGTCGTTTTGTCAGCATCGCTAGTGCTCTGCCGATCGCTGACTGTGCGCACGCCTGAACCGACAGGCCGTGATCCCTGCCGCGTCTTCGATGTGCGGTGCTCATCGGGCGGGAGATTCGTGTCTGGGCCGGACTCCTGAACTGTTATGTCGATGAGCGCTGCAAGCAGCAAAAAGCCCACAGCCGCAATCTCAAACTTCCGCCCGCGCGCTGCTTCAGAATCGTAGCTGGTCAAGAGTCGGCCTACGGTGCAGACACCGTCAGCTTAGAAAGTCGTGAAGGAGCCTGATCCGGTTTGGACCCACTTGTTCTGCCCTGGCGACCACTGATACCTACTATAGAGGTTTGTGGCCTCGTAGAACCTGATAACAGATAATCGTACCTGTCGTCTGAAGCTGATAGACTTCCTTGCCGTTCCCGTAGGAGGATGTGTGCGAGTATTTTGACCCTCCCTCGAGTAGGTCGAGACCGCCGGATTCACTCGTAAAGCTATGGATACCTTCCCCTCCATACGATCCGTCCGGCGTGGTCGTCACGGTACTGCCGTTGACAAGTGTTAGAGAGGATCCTCCGGCGCCGAGTCCATTGGCGTTCGGCGCGCCGCCAGTGAAGAGGAGAGTCGCCGCGAGCACCAGTGCGTAGGCGGGGGATGCGATTGCCGTATCGATCACTTTCAGACCTTCATAGGAGGTATTGGGTTGACGGGGCAAAGTGGCAGTTTGCCAGGGAACGAAGTTCATCGTCAAGGATGAAAATTCTCCGGCATCAGGAATTCGTGTGGGTGGCAGCGAATGGATGGAATATGATCTCATTGCGAAACCGTTCCCGGTCCTCGAGCTCGGTTCCTTCGGGCGCGCGAGCATCCCGACGCCCTTCGGTGAACTCGGCCTCGACCCGAACTACATCCTCATCGCGCCGGGCATGGTCGTCCAAAGCGGGAGGGTGACGAGTTTGGTCTTCCCGCGTGGACCGCAGTTCGCAAAGGTAAGTGTCTGGTTTCAGTCGCTGTCCTTCGATACCGCCTCGAGCTTGCGCTTCGGGCGCGTGCTCACGGGTGACCTCGGCAACTGAGGTCGTGTCCCTCGCTGCGATGCACTCATGCTCTTGAGCTGTTGGGCGTCCGTATTCATGTCGCAGGAAAAGACACGAATGCGTAGCTTTTCCTGCAACATGATTCAGGGCGAGCGAGCGACGCCGCGGCAGGTCATCACTTGCAGGTGACCTCGAGTCCGTTCGTCGTTCCGACCGACGTCCCTGGGAAGAGCGCGACCTGCGCCGTGAATCTGCCGGAGAACGCAGGCGGCACGAGACTCGGGAAGCGTGCGCTACCGATGAAGTCGGTCGTGAAGGGCAGGACCAAGTGAAGGTCGGTGGAGAGGAAGCACTGGGTCCCAGGAATCAAGATGCTCTGCCGCTGGATGCCGACGAGGCCGAAGCCGCGGGTGAACGGCAAGTTGCCGGTGGCGAGCGCGAGGTCGACCGAGCCATCGAAGTTCTGATGCATCGTGAGTAGACCTGCGCAACTCACCCCGTAGGCGACTTCTGTGCAGCGTGTCTCGAAGCTCACGCCAAGGATCACGGTTAGGTTGCTGCGCGCGAGGCCGCCGGACGATGCTGCGAGCGCGCCAGTGAGCGTTTCGATCGTCGTCCCGTTCGGGCCGATGAGCACCGGGATTTGCAAGGACGGACGCCCATCTGCCTTGGTGACGCTGAAGAGCAGCTGCTGGTCGAGCCTAAGTGCGGCGTTGTAGTCCCAGGCCTGCGAAGCCACGCTGCCGCTGCCCCAAGCGGTCATGTCGATCGAGACGACAGCACGGACTGGCGTCGGGCTCGTGAGGTGGATCCTCGTCATGTGGGCGCCGGTCTGACCCGCATAGGCGTTGGTCGAGGTCCCTGAGGCGTCAGCGAACTCCGTGACTTGAAACGAATACTTCCCGTTCACCAGCCGCTCCTGGAAGCTGGAGAGCGCCCGCGCATTTGATCGCACGGCGCCGAGCGACGCGTTGCCGATGCGAGTCGTGGCCGGGATGCGGGCCGACCGAAGTCCATCCGTGCCGATCGCCGCCGCATGGAGATCCGTCGTCGCCGTCCACGCTGCCGTGACGCTCTGCGCGCGCGCAGCTCCCATGATGACGAGGGCAGCGCTGATGTGGAGGATTCGATGCGTGCGCAAGCGCGCCGATGTGCATAGCAAGGCCATGAGTTGCGCTCCGTTTTTGAAGGCTGGGCCGAGAGGCGCTCGATCCCAGCGTCGCGAGCATCCTACCCGAAAGTCGATGGACCGCGCGCAGCTGGACTCGGCCCCTGAGAAAACGATCCGCTCGCGAAGCTGCGATCAGACGACCGAGGTTCCGTGTTGCAAGCAGTGCTTGAGTAAAACGAGAGCAACCGCGCTCGTGGCGAGGAGAGCACCGCAGAAGAAGAGCGTCCAAGCGAGCGGGCGCGTTCGTTCCATGAACGGCCTGAAGAGCGCCGCCGCGCGTCGCGGCGCGAGCCGCACGATCAGGGCCAGGACCACGAGCCAGCAGCCAACCGGGAAGACCAACCAGTGTCCGTTGCGCACGGCGTTGTCGAGGCTCGTGGACGGATCGAAGGTCGACAAGCGGATCGTCGCGATGCGCTCGGCGAGCCACGCGACCTCGATGCCGAAGCGCGTCGCGAAGCTCGGATGGTCGACGATGAAGTCCGCGCCGAAGCGCAGCGCGATCGCTGGCCAGAGGAGCAAGCCCATCATGAGCGGCACGTACACCAAGATCAGGGCCGGGTTGCGCAGATAGGCTTGGCTCGCGCGATCGGCTTCGCTGCTCGCTGTGGCCGCCCGCGCCGAGGCGCGCGCCGTCAAGAAGGCCCCGAAGGCCAGTACCCAAAGAAAGGGCGGCAAGGCGAAGGCGAGCAGCAACAAGGTGAGCGAGACGTAGGCAAGGTGCCAGTCATCGCGGCGAGCGTTCGTGGCGAGCGGTGCTTCGCCAGCGCGCAATCGACCCTTCTCGGTAGCTCCCGCCCATTCGGCTGGGTTGCCGAGCTCGTCGAGGACCTGCTGGAGACGCGTAACGGAGATCGGCTCGGCGTGAGCGTCGAGCGTGTCGAAGACGTGGCGGCGAATGTCCTCGACGATCTCGTCGGGATCGACGTCGTGTGCGGCCCTCGTTTCGTCGCGCGAACCGAACGCCTCACGGACTCGGCCGAGATAGCGTTCGAGGAGCATTCTAGCGTTGTGATGCAGCTTCATCATGCTTCCACCAGGGACGTGATTCTCTTGCTGAGGTCGGACCAATATCGATTCATCGCGCGCAGGCGTCGCTTGCCGTCGCTCGTCAAGCGGTAGTACTTGCGCGAGGGGCCTTCCGAGGACTCGCGCAGTTCGGTGTCGACGAGGCCTTCGCGCCGAAGGCGGGCGAGGATGGGGTAGACGGTGCCCTCCTGGATGACGAGCCCCTCGATCTCGCCCAAGAGCCGGACGATCTCGTAGCCGTAGCGCGCGGTCTTGGCGATCGCGTTCAGCAGGCAGAGTTCGAGCGTGCCCTTGCGGAGCTGCGTCACCCAACCGATCGGTACGTCGCTATCCATGACGGCCAAGTATGCGGCAATGCAAGGTAGTGTGCAAGAAGCGTCTTACGCAATTTTCGTACATGTGGTCATTAGGTCCCCCGGTTGCGCGGCGAGCCACGGAAAGCGCTAAGCTCGACTCGTGATGATCCATGCCCTTTCGCGTCCACTCGTGTCGTTCTTGCTGTCGACGTTTGCAGCCACGGTTCTCCTCGCCAGTGCGCGCTCCCAGACGCTCATCGTCGCACCGAGCGGCGCGCAGTTCTCGCGCATCCAGGATGCGGTCGATGCAGCGATGCCAGGCGCTACGATTCTGGTCCGCACCGGGACCTACTCGGAGCAGCTCGTCTTCCCGCGCGACGGCAGTGTCGGCCGCCCGATCCTGCTTGCCGCATACCCGAGCGAGAAGCCCGTGCTCACTGGAGCGGCGTTTTCGGGCGGCTACATGATCGCGCTGCTGAACCGGAGCTACGTGACGATCGACGGGCTCACGATCCAGGACTTGACGAATGCATCGACGGTCGCGGATTGCGGCGCGATTCGCATCGAGGGCCACGGCGTGGGTCTCACGGTTCGCAACAACACGATCCGCCGCATTCGCGGCAAGCACGGCATGGCCATCACGTGTTATGGAACTTCGGTCACGCGTTCTCTCGCCGAACTCGTCATCGAGGGCAATGTCGTCCACGACTGCGATCCGGCGCCAAGCGAAGCGATCGTCCTCAACGGCAATGTAGAGCGCTTCGTCGTGCAGAGAAACGATGTAAGCGATGTCAACAACATCGGCATCGACATGATCGGCGGCGAGACGAGCATCAACCCGGCTGGCCTTGTCGCCCGTTTCGGGGTTTGCCGCGCGAACTACGTGGCGCGAGCTCGGCACAAGGACGTCGGTACGCCAGCGGCTGGTATCTATGTCGATGGCGGTCGCGACATCGTGATCGAGGCCAACGTCGTGACAGAGTGCAACATTGGTATTGAAGTAGGCGCGGAGAACAGAGGCGTCGTTGCAACGCGGGTCGTCGTCAGGAGCAATGTCAGCTTTGGAAACGACGACTCTGGTCTTGCTTTCGGTGGTTATGACAAAACCGTCGGGATCGTGCGTGCTTGCGACTTTTATAACAACACATTGTACGCCAATGACCGACGCAATGCGCAATTAGGAGAGATACTGATCCAGAACGGCGATGGCAATCGCATCTTTCACAACGTCATCGTCGCCAACTCGTCTGGCCTGCTCTTGACGGACTACCAGTCGAACACACGCAATACCATTGACGAAAACGTCTGGTTCGCGCCGGGCGGAGCATCTCGTACGAAGTGGAATTGGGATAGTAAGGGCGTGTCGTCGTTTGCCGAGTTTCAGCGAGTGTCGGGGCAGGCGGTGAGGGGCCAGTTCGCCGATCCGCTCTTCGTCGACGCATCACGTGGGGACTTTCGGCTTCAACTCACATCTCCAGCGCTAGACGCAGCGGCCGCGAGCAGCAAGGATCTGGGGCTCGACGTCGCGGGGATGCCTCGGCTGCAGGATGGCAAGCTCCGCGGCGCTCTTCAGGTCGACCTCGGCGCGCATGAGTTCGCGCATGCGCAGCTCGCGATCGGCGGGGAACTGCGCTCGGGAAAGCTGCTACGCGCGCGCGTCTCGGGGACGAGCGGTCTTCCAGCCCTGCTCATTCTTTCGGCACAATCAGCGCCGAGCCTGCCGATCGCGACGCCTTTCGGGTTGATGCTCTTCGATCCGCTCATGCCGCGGTTGGATGTATTTCTCGGTGCTACGCCGACGGACCGCCAGCTCCAATTGCCTCTGATCACGTCGCCTATCGATGTCAGAGCTCAGGTGTTCGTGTTCTCGGGAGTAGCAGGAAACGCCAGCAACCTCGTGCCCTTCAGACTCCTGCCTTGACACGCCCCGAGCAGTCTTCAACCTCGGCCCCTTCGAGCGTTCAGCCTTCGAAGTCGAAGCTCAAGAAGCGCGCGGCATAGTCGAGGAAGGACGAGATGACGTTCTCGCGCACAGCCGCGTTCGCGAAGTCGAAGCCGTAGCTCACGCGGAGCGCGTCTCTGAAG
>CALLZN010000052.1 GCA_937858895.1 uncultured bacterium
ACGCAGCACCTTCCGCCGCTTCTCTCTCTCTCTCTCTCTCTCTCTCTCTCTCTCTCTCTCTGCCTGTCCAAGTACCTCGGTCTGCTCTCTCTCGCGAAGCGCCTCCGCTTCTGGGTCCGAAGCTCGCTTCGGCGTTCGCTCCACCTTGCATGCGACGAGCGCGCCGGAAACGGTCGCGAGAAATCCGAGAAAGTGCCGCGCCGCAGCTTCTCGACTCGCCGCCTCGGATCCTGCACGATCCTCGTCCATGGGCCTGCCTCCCTTGCGTGTTTCGATTCTCGGTGCTGGCCGGCTGGCGACGGCCATCGTCGCCGGGCTGCGCTCCGACGAGTCCGTGCGCGTCGTGAGCTGCTGGGCCCGCCGCGCAGACGCAGCCCGCGCCTTGGCGGGTCGCAGCGCTTCGCTCGAGGAGGTCGTCGAGGCCGACCTCTGCCTCATCGTGGTCTCCGATGCAGCCATCGCTTTCCTCGCGGCCCGGCTCGCTGCCCTGGATCTCCGTCGCGTCGCCGTCGTCGCGCACTGCTCGGGGGCCCTTGACCTCAGCTGCCTCGAGGCGCTGCGGGGCCGCGGACCGGCGCTCGGCCGCCTTCATCCCTTGGCGAGCGTGCCGCATGCGGAAGACGCTGCGGGCCTACTGCGCGCCGCGCCGTGCGTCGTCACCGGCGAGGACGGCGCGCGTGATGCGCTCCTGCAGCTCGCGCGCGCGCTTTCGTTGCATCCGACTTGGGTGCCGAGCCTCGATTCGTCGCTCTATCACGCTGGTGCTGCGCTCGCGAGCAACGGTGTGACGGCGCTTCTGGCCGCCGCGGCGGCTGTCCTCGGCGAAGCCACGCAGGGCGCCCTCGGCCTCGACGCGGCCCGGCACCTGGCCGCGACCGCCCTGCGCGGCCTCGAAGGGCGCAGCGCAGAGGCCGCGCTGACGGGTCCGATTCGTCGTGGAGATGACGCCGTCGTGCAACGTCACCTCGCTGCGCTCGCGCAGACGAGCTTCGTCGAGCTCTACGTGGCCGTCATGAAGGAGGCACTCGCCGTCGCCCGCCGCGCGGGCGTCGACGAGGCCGATGCCCGACGAATCGAAGCAGCCTTGGCCCGGGCCGACGGTGGTCGGCCATGAGCACGAACCCCGTGCAAGTCGTCGCGAGCATCGTGCCGCGCAGCGTCGAGGCCGGTCGCGCGCTCGCTCATAGCGCGCGCATGCGCGGCGCCGACTGCATCGAGTTTCGCCTCGATCGATGGAAGGACCCGAGCAGCGTCGCTGCGCTCCTGCGTGGAAGCGCGGGTCCGACGATCACAGCTTGTCGCGTTCCGAGTGACGGGGGCACCTACGAAGGCGATGCCGACGAGCGCCGTCGCCTCCTCCAAGCAGCTGTCGAAGCCGGCACGACGTGGATCGACCTCGAGCACTGGGAGCCGTATTGCCCGCCGCGAGACTCTGGCGTGCGGGTCCTGCGCAGCTTCCATCGGCTCGGGGCTGCCCCGCGCGACCTCGTCGGCATCGTCGATCGCATGGCGGCGAGCGAGCCCGACATGATGAAGGTGACGCTGCGTGCCTACGATGCCGCCGACCTCGAGAGCTTGCTCGAAGTCCAGGCGCGGCGCTACCGCATGCCGCTCGTCGCCTTCCTCGCCGGTGAGCCTGGCCTGCCGAGCCGCTTCCTCGCGGTTCTGTCGGGGGCGCCTTTCATCTACTGCCGAGCCGCCAACGAGGTCGCGACCGCGCCGGGCCAGCCTGACCTCTTCGAGGCCATCGAGCGCTACCGCGTGCGCACCTTGCGGCAGCGCGCTCGCTTCTGGGGCCTTGCGGGTTCGCCGGTCGCGCACAGCCTCGGCATGCGTCTGCACAACCACCTCGTGCGCTACATCAAGTCCGCGCCGACCTACCTACCCTTCGACACGAAGGAGCCCGAGCGCTTGCTGAAGGTGCTCGAGGGCTATGGACCGAGCTTCGCGGGTTTGTCGGTGACGGCGCCGCTCAAGCAGGCCTTCGCGGCCCACTGCGACAGCCTGAGCAACGCGGCCCGCCGCTGCGGCGCGGTCAACACGGTGGTCTTCGACGGCTCCAAGCTGCGCGGCGAGAACAGCGACGTGGTCGGGATTCGTGGCGCGCTGCGCGAGGCGTTGCCGAGCGCGACGACGCTGTACGGTAAGCGCGCCCTCGTCGTCGGTGGCGGCGGAAGCGCGCGCGCCGCGGTCGTTGCGCTTCAAGACCTCGATGCCGAAGTCGCGCTCGCGGTCCGCACGCGCCAAGGCATCAGGACTTTCGCCGAAGCGCAGTCGGTGCCGCTCTTCCCGATCGACGGCAAGGCCTTCGAGGCCTTCGCGCCCGATGTGATCGTCCACGCGACGCCGGTTGGCCAAGGCGACCCGCGCGGGGTCGACGGCGCTTGCATCATCGAAGAGCGCTGGTTGCGACCGGGCATGATCGTCCTCGACCTCGTCTATACACCGGTGCTCACACCGCTGATTGCGCGCGCGATGCGGGTCGGAGCGCACGCGGTCACGGGCCTCGCCATGTTCTTGCACCAGGCGCGCGAGCAGATCCGCTTGGTCCTCGACCAGCGGCCGCCTTCCATCGCCGAGCTCCGCCGCCTCCTCGGTCCGCTCGGTCATCAAGCGCTGGTCTACCGAGGCCGCGACGATGACTGAGGGCGAGGAAGCGCGCCGCGCCTTCGTGCTCATGGGTTTGCGGGGCGTGGGCAAGACCACGGTCGGCAAGGCTCTCGCGGGGCGCCTTGGTCTGAGCTTCGTCGATAGTGACGAGCGCGTCCTCTTGGCGTCCGGCATCACGTCGGCGGCATGGATCCGCGAGCGCGGCGAGGACGCATTCCGCGCCTTCGAGGCGAGCATCGTTCTCGAAGTCCTCGATGGCCCCGCTACCGCCGTGCCGGACGGCCTCGTGCTGGCGCTCGGTGGTGGGGGGCTCTCCCTGCCCTCGGTGCGCGAGCGGCTCGGTGCTGCCCGCCGTGCGGGCACGGTTCTCGGCATCTGGCTGCGGGCTCCCTGTGAACTTCTCGTGGCGCGCTGCGCCAGCGATGCCCGCGGCGGTCTCGTACGGCCGACCCTCCTCGCGGCCGACCCCACAGAGGACTGCCGGCGCCTGGCCGCCCTACGCGGGCCGGTCTACGCCCGTTTCGCCGACTTGGTCGTCGATGCAGCACGCGCGGCTGAGGACGTCGCCCTCGGGGTCGCGGAGTCGCTGGCAAAAGAAGGCCATTTGTCTCGCGCGACAGGCGACGGCCTTCCGAGATAGAGTGTAGCCCCGCGCGGCTGCGACGCGATGCGCGGGAGTTCTGTCGGCGCGACGCGTCGGCTGGCGCTGCTGAGGGAACATGCCTCGTTTGAGGGGGCTCCAGACAGCGCGATGCGGCGAAGCGCAAACACGGGTAGGAGGTCATAGCGGTCATGTTCTCGAGGCAAGAAGGGCGCTGCCGTCGGGCAGGAACCTCCGTCCCTCCTGCCCCTTTGTGCGTGGCCTCCTTCGTGCTCGCCTGTCTCGTCCTCGTCACCTTTGGAGGACGTGTCGTCGCAGCCCAGCAAAACGGCTCGGCTTCGACAGAGCGACGTGACCCACCGGAGGATGAGTTCGCTCGCGAGCGCAAGATCCTGCTCGGCGCGAGTGGCAGCGACAACGAAGTCGCCGTCATCGTCGCGAAGCTCGTGCGCAGCGACGACGCGCGCGGCCATGAGCTCTTGCAGTCGACGCTCGCGGCGGTGCCCGAGCGTGCGCCACTCACCGTTGCCCTCGAAGTGCTGCGTTCCCTCGGTCGCGAGATGGGCATCGACGCCGACGCCGCTCTGCGCGAAAGCGAGCGTGCGCGGGTCGAGCGACGCTTCGAGTTTTATCGTTCCTACGTCCCGCACATCGTCGGCCTCTGCGCCCGTCAGCCCGACCTCGTCGACAGTGGTGCCAAGGTCAGTGGTGCCAAGGTCAGCGGCGCTGCCAAGCCAGAGGCCAGCGACAAGAGCGATGCTACCGTGACTGCGCTGCGCATCGAACTCAAGGCCTTCCTCGCGCGCCTACCCGAGGACGGCCGTCGTAAGGTGCTGGCCGAGACTTGGAAGCGGTCCGATGACCCCACGGCCAAGGTCGGCCTCCGCCTCGCCGGCCTCAGTGAGGACCCTGGGCTCGCCCCCGAGGTCGCGAAGGTCCTGGCCGAGCCCCTGTTGCGCGACGAAGCGCGTCTCGCGCTCGCTGACTTGACTTGGCGCGCCAAACCCTTCGAAGACTTGGCCGACTTCGAGTCTTTTTGGGCAGAGCATCGCGGGCTTTCGTCGACGGAGCTCGCCACGCGCGCCGCTCGTGCGGCCCGCGACCTCGGGCGTCAACACAGCGCCGAGCTCGAAGCCGAGCGAGCGCGCTTGACGACGAAGCTTCTCGAGAACTCGACCCTTCTCCTCGAGCAACTCTTGTCCGCACCGCTGCCGCCGTGGAAGCGCATCGGGGCCTTGCTCGACGACGCCGACCTTCGCCCGATGCGAGGCGCAATGCTCGATGCCTTCGCTGCGACGCTCTTGCGCCGCGGCGAGCCCAAAGACGAGATCCGACCGACGCTCGGTGAGCTGGCCGCCTTGCGCGACAACCTGCAGCAACAGTTCGAGAAGGCCGAAGACGCGGATCGCGGGCCGCTGCTTGCAGCCTGGGCCTTGAGCGCCAAGTGGTCAGGCGGCAACGTCGCCAAGGACATCGTCGACCGCCTGCTCGGCTTCCTCGCCGCGCGCGGCGGACCCGTCGCGACCGAGCGGCTCTTCGCCTTGCTCGAGCACTTC
>CALLZN010000053.1 GCA_937858895.1 uncultured bacterium
GGGCTCGGCAGCTCTGAGTGAAATCCGTAGTTGATGGGGATCAGCGGGGCGCGCTTGGTGCGGCTGCGGCCTCGGGCGCAATGGACCGATCCGAGCTCGCAGCCTTGGCCAGGTCTCGCGTCGAGGGCGGGATCAGGAAGGCATAGCCCTCTTGCTCGAGCCACGGGTAAACGAGGTTCATGGGTACGCAGAGCCCCATGTGCGGGATCACGACGGGTCGCCCGCTACCGTGCGTGTAGATCTTGCTGAAGACCGCCACGAGCTCGCGGCGTTCGCCGCAATAAATGCCGCCGCCGGAGTTGCCGTAGTAGGTCGGTGCGTTGACCATCCAGTACGACGTGCCGCGCACCTCGCTGGCCAGGCTCGAGACGAAGCCACCGGTCGGAATCGGGTCGTTCCCCAAGGGGCAGCCAACCGCGTAGATCGGGTGCCAGATCTTCACGTTCTCGACTTCGTCGGGTGCGATCATGCGAGCCACGGTGTCGACGCGCTCGCCTCCGCGCAGCTTGCAGAGGGCCAGGTCGAGTTTGGGACTCTTGGCAACGAGGTCGCAGAGCCGATCCATCTTCGAGCCTGAGCCGAAGAGAGTGACGGTGATCCCTCGCTTCTCGATGGCTGGATCGTCAGCAAGGATGTTGCGGACGACGTGGTAGGCGGTGAGCACGAAGGTGTCATAGCCCTTGTCGCGCGCGATCGAGGCCACTACGACGCCCGAGCCCACGGTCTCGTCACCTGTCAGTTGGACCGTCGGACGCAGCATTGCGCTCGACAAGGCCTCGGGTTGAGGACGCAGCTCGGTCTGCATGGTCGTGATCAGGTTGCGGTATTCCTGCAGCCTTCGATCGATGGTCTCGCGCTGATCCGCCAGGTGTTCTTTGGCTTCGTTCAACTGCTGCTGCGTCGCCTCGACCGACTTGCTGAGCGCCGTGCTCTTGAGAATCGCGTCGCTCGCGTTACGCGAAGCGCTGCGCGTGCCCTCCTCGAGGTTTCGTTCGAGCTTGGCCACCTGAGCGAGCAGCTCGTTGTAACCGTCGTGCAGAACTCCGAGGCGCTGCGCTTGATTGCGCACTTCGTTCCCGTAGTCGTCGCGCGTTGCGACGGGTGTCGCTTCAGACTCCGGCCGCATGCTCGTTTCGAGCCTCGCGATGTCGGCGGTTCGTTGCTCGTCAGAACGACGTAGGCCGTCGATCTCGGCATGCAGCCCGACGAGCACGAAGAGCACGGCGCCAGCGGCCGCGACCTCGCACAAAGTACGCTTCATCAGTTTCCCCCCCCAAGCCGCCTTCTCGCGGCGATGGGGGGCGTATCGGTCTTCGACAGTCGCGGCGTTGAGTGTTGTCTCTTCCTACACTGCCAACGGCCCGATCAGTCGAGGCTTCAGTCGAGGCTTCCGTGACCGACGGCGCGTGCGTCGCGCAGCATGCGCACCATGAGGACAGCCGCCACTACATAGAGGGCTGTCGAAATCCACTGCACCTTCGCGAAGCCGAGGCTCATCGCGAGCGCCACGGTGATGACCGAACCGAGCACGCTCGCGCCGCCATTGACGCCGTATGCCCATGGGATGAGTCGTGAGCGACCCTCGGCAAGGACTCGGATACCGGTCGGGAAGCACATCCCCATGAGAAACGCCATCGGGAAGAGCAAGGCTACCGTGACGACACAGCGGAGCCAGAAGTCCTGCGGCAGGAGCCAGGCGTTGAGCTTCGGCAGGTAAACCTCGAGTGCAATCGTCGCTGCGACGAGGAGCACGGCGACAGTAAAGAGCAGCTTGGCTGCGCTTCGCACCTTGAAGCGGCCCGAGAAGAGGGACCCGAGGCCTGATGCGATCAGGAAGGTCGCCATCACGACCGTCACCGCATACATCGGATGCCCGAGTGTGAGTCCAAAGCGCTGCATCGCCGAGATCATCAGCAGGATGTAGGCGAGACCGAGGCTCAGGAAGTAGCCGAGCGGAGCGATCGCGGATGCGCCATGAAGGCTGCGCCGCAAGAAGAAGAGCGGCACGAAGATCGTGAGACCGACGAGCACCAGGAGCTGCGCGAAGGTCAGAAGGAGCAGCATGAGCCCCATCGGACGGTTCTGGAACTCACCGGTCAACGCGGCCCAGGGTGAGTTCGCCGGCAAGGTCTGCTTGTCTCCCTCACGAATCCAAGACCAAACCGATGACCAGCGGAACTGGTTGAAGAAGAACGGCCGGTCGTCGACGACCGGATGTACTGCATACGGATATGCGCTGACAAAGGCGTCGAGGGTCTTGCTCTTGACCGCATCACGGAAACGATCGAAGGGCAGGGTCGCAGTCCCATTCGGCAGGAGCGCCTTCTTGTAGCCGAAAGCGCTCGCGAACTTGTCGAGCTCCGCGATCTCGTCCTCGGTGAAGGGCGACTTCTTGCACAAGATGGCGCCGAGGCTCGTTGCCTTCTCATCGTTGCTGTTGATCAAGAGAGCGAGGTGCTGCATCGGATCGGCAACGCCGCGCTCGGCGAGCACCTCTGCCGCGATGACGAGGAGGCGTAGGGTCTCGCGGGGTGCCGGGAACGCGAAGCGGATGACCGTGAGGAGGCCATCGTCCTCGAGGTGATCGAGGTATTCATGCATCGCCTCCTTCGTGTAGAGGTAGCTCTCCGACAGGACATAGGACCCGTTGGCGAGTGCCGTATACGTGTCGACACCCGACATCTGGATGAGGTCGTACTTGGCGTCGTGCGATCTTACGTAGTGACGGCCTTCGGCGTGATGGAGGCGAAGCTCGGGCCTCTTCTCGAGCTCGCCAGTCAGCTTGGCGAAGTCGTTGCGGTAGAGGTCGAGGGTCGCCGCGTTGATTTCGACGGCATCGATCTCCTTGGCGCCGCGCTCGACCGCGACATGGATGTCGAGCCCCCCGCCGATGCCGACGATGAGGACCTTGGGCGTCTTCTTGATGACATACGAAAGCCCGTGGATCTGGGCCTCGGGCGTCTTCCAGTTGCGATGCGGCATCTGGCCGGGAGCATCGCCGTCTTGGAAGAGGCAGGCTCCGCTCTCGACTTTGCCATCATCGCCCACGGCCGCCACCAAGGGGTCTTCGACGATGTCGATGCGACCGAGCGGCGACCAGCGCGTGGCGAGGATGGCTTGTCCGTGCTGCTTGGTGTAGGTGTTGACGAACTTGGACGATGCCGCTTGAAAGGCGAAGATCTCATCCGCAGGCAAGAGTCGGTGCGGATGCTCGCCGATGTCCTTGTCGTCGAGCTTCGGCAACTTCGCGATCAACGGATCCACGAGCGGACGAACATGCTCGTTGATGCCGGGCTGGATCGAAAGGCAGGCGAGGAAGGAGAGGACGCCAGCCGTCTTGAGGATAAAGCCACACGGGGCCAGGACTGCGACGACCGCGCCCAAGCTCGCAATCGCAACGAGGGCACCTGCAGCACCCAGTGGTTCGATGCAGATGTAGAGCACGAAGCAGCCGACTCCCGAACCGACCATGTTCGCGAAGTAGAGGCTCGAGCTTTGGCGAGGGCACTGCGTGAGGGCGAGCGAGATCGCGTAGCCTGCGAAAAAATACGGAAGCGCGAAGACGAGGTAGTAGAGGCCGACCCTCGCGATCTCGCTCCACCCGACGGTCCCGAAGACATCGATCGGCCGCCCAGCGAGCAACCAAGGCCCAACAAAGGCCGAGGCCATGAAGAGCAGGCCGCAAACGGCGAGCGAGCGACCGAGGCGGCGGCGCCTCAGGAAGCCAGCGACCGAGAGGAAGGCTCCCGCTGCACCAAAGCCCAAGATCGCAATCGACACGACAAGGAAGGCAAGGTGGTGCCAGAGGGAAAAGGCGAAGATCCGCATCTGCAGGACCTCGAGCGCCAAGGAGGCGAGCGAGATCAGGAAGATGCAGAAGTGAACTCGTCGGTCGGCTTCGTGAGCCTGATCGGCGTCCATCGGCTACCTGCTTCTGAAACTGTGCGCTGGGGCGTGCGGGCGAAACGGCGGAGAAGCATACTCCCATGAACTCACTGTCCATGTCACTAAGGGCAGACAGGTGACGATTCGACGCGATGACGGGTAGGACACATGACGATCGAGAGTTTGAGCGCCTCGGAGTGCGCATTGCGCCTCAGCAGCGCGGAGCCGCCGCTCCTCCTGGATGTTCGCACGGAGCAGGAGCACGCTTCGCACCGCATCCCAGGGTCGATCCTGATACCGCTTCAGGTCCTACGGGAGCGCTCGGCCGAGCTCGACCCGGGACGACCGATGATCGTCTACTGCGAACACGGAGTGCGCAGCGTCCATGCTTGCGCCTGGCTCTTCGAGACCGGGTTCCAGAAGGTCGCCAACCTGAGCGGCGGCATCGTTCGCTGGAACGGTCCGCTCGAAGGGCAGGACGTAGGATGAGGTGGAAGCGGAGCGGATCGTGAACGGGAGCTTAGTCGGCCTTGTTTGCCAACTCGGGAGCGGCTGCAGCGGGCTTGAGACCGGTCGTCAAGGGAGGAGCAGCATCTACATCGTCGGGCCCGCTAGGGCTTGGAGCTGTCGGCGACGACAGGCGAACCACCTCTTCCTCCGGAACGATCACGCCGCCTGAGACGAGAATGCCCATGACCTGGTCGAGGGAGAGTGTCAGCGGTACGACTTCCCGCTTGTCGACGAAGCAGATGTAACCGGTCATTGGCGTCGGTGACGAAGGCAAGAAGACCGCGACGAATTCTCCGTTCGTCTGAGCGTTCAGGGATCGAAGCCCGTCGTTCGTCACGAAACCGAGCGTGAACATACCCTTTCGCGGATAAGGAACAGCGACCACCGTCTGAAACTCGCGTAGGTTGCGCTTGTCCTTGAAGAAGAACTCGACGATCTGCTTCGCCCACGGATAGATCGAACGAACCAGCGGGAACTTGAAGAGCAGCTTCTCCGCGAGAGTGAAGACCCAGCGGCCGACGACGCCTCGAAAGAGACAGCCGACCGCGAAGATCAGGACGAACCCGATCGCGAGCCCGAAGACCGGCGGAATGCGATCGTCGAGGGCCGCGTATAGCTTCGCTCGATCAATCTTCGAGAGATCTAGGAAGAGACCGCTGGCCTTCTTCGCAGCGGCCAGCGCCTCAGTGGGACTCTCACCGTCGTCGAGGGTCCTCAGGTCGACGAAGCGCTCGTCGAAGACTTTGACTGGCGTCGTCGCCTCGAGGATGTCGTGTCCGACACGGTTCGTGATCAAGGACCAATGAACGAAGCGCGTCATCGGAGCCGCGACGTAGTCGCCGATGAAGCCGACAAAGGCAACCACGATCCAGAGCGTGAGTATCGTCGGCAGCAGAGCCGACAAGCCGCCCATGAAGAAGCGCTTCACCTTCGTCCCCCCTGCCTTGTGTTCGATGTTCCTGATCGACCGTCAAGGCCTCAGGTCTTGACGCTCAAGATCTCGACACTGACACCCGATGACGGACCCGAGCTTGCTTCGGCGAGCAGCTTCGACCGGGGGAGGTCACCATCGCACGTGAGAATGAACTCGATACGTATCTGCGCGAAATCAACGAAGTCCCGTTGCTGACGGCGGAGGAGGAGATCGAACTCGCGCGTCGCATCCAGGAGGGCGACATGGAGGCGCGTGAGCACATGATCCGCGCCAACCTCCGCCTCGTCGTGTCGATCGCGAAGAACTACGTGCACCGGGGGCTCGTGTTTCTCGACCTGATCGAGGAGGGGAACATCGGCCTCATGAAGGCGGTCGAGCGCTTCGATCCTGACGCTGGATGCCGCTTTTCGACCTATGCAACGTGGTGGATCAAACAGGCGATCCGCCGATCCTTGATTAGCAGTGTCAAGACGGTGCGCGTACCCAGCTACATGAGCGAGATCATCTCGCGGTGGAAAACGTTGGCTCTCGAACTGAGCTACACGCTCGGACGACAGCCGACTTCGTCCGAGATCGCCGAAGAACTCGGGCTCGCAGAAGACAACCGTGCCGTCGTGCGCCAGACCGTGCACACGTCCGGGGCTCCGCACGGGATCTTGAGCCTCGACGTCTTGCCAGCCGCAGAGGAGACCCTCGAAGATCCACAGGCCAAGGAGCCCCACGAGGAACTCCTCGCTGCTGGTGAACTCCAGAAGCTGCACGAACTCCTCGCAGAGATGGATGAAGTCGAAGCCGAGGTGCTGCGGTTGCGCTACGGCCTGGGCGAAGAAAATGAAGGGATGACCCTGAAGAGCATTGGGAGGATGATGGGCCTCACACGTGAGAAGGTCCGCCAGATCGAAAAGCGCTCCCTTGCCAAGCTCCAGTCCTGGTTCCTCGAGTCATACGGAGAAACCGGATAGGCGTCTTGGCCTCTACCTGCACGTCCCATTCTGCGTGGTCAAGTGCGGCTACTGTGACTTCAACAGCTTTGCGGACACCAGCCAGGACGAGCGCCGGCTTGTCATGCAGGCGATGGTCAAGGAACTCGAAGCTCGTCGCTGCCGACCGACAACGGTCTTCATGGGTGGTGGCACACCGACTCACCTTGAGCCGGATCTACTCGAGGACTTCGTGACGGCGATACAACGCCTGGACCTAAGCCTCTGTGAGGAGTGGACCAGCGAGGCGAACCCTGAGAGCTGCACTGTCGAGAAGTTGCAGATCTTACGCCGCGGAGGAGTTACGCGCATCAGTATAGGCGTCCAGTCTTGGGACGCCGCCCGACTGGCCTTCCTCGATCGGCCGCATGGACCCGAAGCAGCCGAGATCGCGCTCGAAAGGGCGAAAGAACTCGGCTTTGACGTCAGCCTGGATCTGATCTTCGGCATCCCGGGCCAGTCACTCGAGGAATGGCAAGTAGAGCTCAATCGCGCGATCAGCCTGAGTCCTCAGCATTTGTCCTGCTACCAATTGACCTTCGAGCAGGGCACGAAACTCGAGGCAGCACGCTCGCGCGGCTTGGTGCAGCCAGCGAGCGACGAGGTCTTGAGAGACATGTTGATCTGGACTCGCGACCGTCTCCAAGAGGCTGGCTACCCGGCGTACGAGATCAGCAACTTCGCTCGGCCGGGTCATGAGTGCAGTCACAACATCGGGTACTGGCGCGGCCAGGACTATGTGGGCATCGGACCCGGAGCCGCATCCCATTATCAAGGCCACCGAAGCACGAACTTGCGACCGCTCGCCGCCTACGTTGATGCAGTGGCGAACTCCAACTGCGCAACGTTCGAGGCGGAAGTACTTAGCCCTGAGCAACGCGCTCGCGAGCAAGTATGGCTCGGTCTGCGAATGCGAGCTGGTGTGGATCTCGAGTCGACACGGTTGCGCACGGGCTTCGATGTCGTCGAGCGCTTGTTGCCGCTAGCCGCTGACCGCTGGATGCGGCACGGCCATCTTGAACTTTCGGGACCGCGACTCTCCATCCCCGAGGCTTCGGTTGCCTGGACCGATGAGATCGCAGCTACCTTTCTCGGTCATTCGGTCTGAAGCGTTCCACGTGGAACGCTGATCAAAGTCCGTACTTGAGGCGCTCCGCAAGAACATGAGGCAAACCCTTCTGCCGAATGCGCTCCTGGACAGCCTCGATGTCATACGAGACTCGAACGAGTTGGAGGCTCATCTCCTCGGAGTCGAAAAGCACGTACGCCGCACGGGGATCCTCGTCTCGCGGCTGGCCAACGCTTCCGACGTTCACGAGCAGACGCTCCGAACTCTGAGCGCCCATCTGATAGTGACCTTCGCGCTTGAAGATCGACAGCAAGTCGCAGCGACCGTCTTCGTACATGACGAATAGGCATGGCTGGTGGCTATGCCCGACAAAACAAAGCTGGGTTCGCTGGATCTCCAAACTGCGGGCAGCGGACGCCAGAGACCGAACATAGTCGAACGACTCGGGCTTGAAGAGCGAGCCATGTACAATCACCGCATCAATACCCGGCAGCTCGACCTCGAGTGGTAGGGAGCTCAGGAAATCGCGGTGACTGCGTTTCAGCTCGAACATCGTCCACTCAAGCGCCATCTTCGCAAAGGGATTGAAGACGTCGAGCGGTAGGCGGCGCACGACCGCCGCATCGTGGTTTCCTAGGCAGATGTGGCAGCCCAAGTCGCGTAGCTTGTCGATGCAGTAGGCAGGGTCGGGACCATAGCCCACAACATCCCCAACCTGCGCATACGCATCGACTCCAGAGGCCTGGGCATCTGCAATGGCAGCGTCAAGGGCCTCTCTGTTGGCGTGAACGTCACCGAGGATCGCGTAGCGCATGTGTGCCTCGTCCAAACATAAGAAGACATCCGGTGCTGATCAGGATCGACGCGACCACAAGCTCGACGTAGGCGCCAGCACGCTGACGGAAAAAGGTCAGGAGACCGCACACTATGAACCACGAAACGAGACGGAACTGCAGCGACCGTGGTTGAGATGTGGCAGCCAAAGCAGCAGTCCCTGCGATCGCGACCACGAAGTTCTCCGCCAAGATCGTTGGTTCCACGTGAAACCTCAAGGTCCCAGCCACCATCACATGAAGAAGTGTCACGATGGCGAGCATAAGGAGGGTCGTCACCGCACTGCGTAGCCACAGCCAAGCACCGAGGTCGAGCATGCCGTAGCTTGGTCTGGACTCGACGACGGCGTGACGGAGCAACCAAAGCCAGGCGCAAGACAGTGGCCAAGTGCTCGGCAAAGGCGCGCGATCTGCCGCACCGAGGTGATGTTGCCACGGAACTGCAACACACCACCAGAGGATCAGCGCGACGTAAGCGATCACGATGGACCAGAAAACGGGCTGCCTCACAGTTTCACGCCCAAAAGCGAGGACGACACTGCCGAGACATTCCGTGGTCGTAGTCCATCCCGGAGGCCGCAGACCTGCGAGATGACCCGTTGCAGAGTTGCCAGGGATGGGCGTGCTGGGATCTTCTTGCATCTCTAGTGAGGTGACTCAGGCCTGACCTTGCCCTGTGGTGCCAGAGCGACGGTCGGGCGGACGCAAGCGGGCTTCTGGCCCGCAGGGGAAGCCCGGCGCCGCCAGCGGCGTTCGAGGGCCGCGAAGAATGTCGCAAATGACTGAGTCACACCACTAGCTTCTGGCATGCAAACGGAAGCGCGACCCACCGCGATGGACGGCAGGGTTGCTGCACAGTAAGACTACTATCGCTTCGTTCCTATCGGCACTTTGGGGGACTGTCGCCTAGCGAATCTCTAGGGAATCGACACTCGCTACCCTCCGACTCTCGTGGCGGCTATGATCACGAAGCAGACAGGGTTCTATGAGATCGGAGGGGGGCGGGGTTTGCAAGTCGCCGGGGCGAGAACAAGAGTGATCGCATGCGCGAACCAGAAGGGTGGGGTCGGAAAAACGACTACGGCCGTGCACTTAGCAGTGGGGCTCAGGCGCGCCGGTCGCCGTGTTCGTCTGATCGATCTGGATCCGCAGCGGAATGCGGTCCTGAGCCTCTGCGAAGAGGATCAGGACGCAACCTCGAATGGGGCGTGGTGGGTCTGGTCTTCCTGCAGCGAAGTTGAGCTTTGGTCACCGGCCGAGCGAAGTGCTGACCTACCGGCAAGCCCTGACTTCGACTACGTCGTCCTCGATTGTCCTCCGAATTTGGAAAACAGCACGCAACGGGCGCTCGAGGCTTCTGACCATGTGCTCGTGCCTCTCCAATGCGAGTTTCTCGCGATGGAAGGCCTCACACAAATCCTCGCGCGAGTCCGTGCAACGAAGCCAAAAGGAGATGCGCGACGGACAGTCCACGTCCTGCCTGTGATGCTCGAGCCGGGGTCCGGACTGCACCAAGACATCCTCGAGGACGTTTGGCGTCACCTGGCTGACAATATCTGCCGCACTTGGATACCTCGGGATCCGGCCTTTTCCGAAGCCTCAAGTTACGGCCGCTCGCTCTTTTCTCAGAACATAAGATCTATTGGGGCAAGGGCTTACGCCAAACTTGCCAGGGAGGTTGAAGATGGCTGGACGTAGGCTTGGGCGCGGCTTGCAGTTTCTTCTCTCAGACCGCTCCGAACAGGAGCGTGCTTCGCAAGATGGCGGCGACGCCACGCGCGTCGCTGATCAAAGCGAAGGCAAGAGTTCGACAGACCCTGGAACTAACGGGGAGACCGCTGCCGCACGACAGCCCAGCAGCTCGAGCGTCGAGGTCGACATCAACGCTCTGACGGCAAATCCTCACCAGCCTCGCAAGCACTTCGATCCGACGGAACTCGAAGAGCTGGCGAGTTCGATCCGCGTGTCGGGAATCTTGCAGCCCATCCTCGTTCGACGCTCAGGCGAGCACTACGAAATCGTCGCCGGCGAACGTCGCTTCAGAGCAGCGAAACTCGCTGGTCTCGCCCATGTCCCCGTCCTCGTTCGCGAAGTCGATGACGTCGAGCTGCGACTCTTCGCGTTGGTCGAGAACCTGCAGCGCAGCGACCTCGACCCTATCGAGAAGGCACGTTCCTTCCGCGACATCAAGTCGACGACCGGCTGGACTCACAACCGCATAGCCGAAGCCGTTGGGATGGATCGGAGCCACGTCACGAACTTCCTGCGGCTACTCGAACTCGAGACGCCGATCCAAACGGCACTGCGCGAAGGACGCCTAACGATGGGCCACGCGCGAGCACTCCTCTCGATACCTGTCGATCACCGCACGGCACTGGCCGAGCGGGTTCAAGCGGATGGCCTGTCGGTGCGGGAGGTCGAGAACCTCGCGCGGAGCATGTTGGCTCCCCCGGCTGCCCCCGACGCGACCCTTCCGCAGACTGCAGGAGAAGTCGACGCCGACAAACCGCGGTCCCGGTCTCAGCCAGCGTGGGCCCGTGAGATGGAACAGCATCTCATCGAAGCACTCGGATGCCGCGTCGCCGTTCAGGCACGTGGGAAAAGCGGCCGCATCATCCTCGATGTCGGCAATCGCAGTGAGTTCGACCGCGTGTACGAACTCTTGCTGAATACCCTGCCCGACAACAACGTCGGCTGACGCGCCGCCTATCTCTGGACGCTGACTTTTTCGACCGTGATCGCAGTCGCCGGAATGCCGCTGCCGCTCTTGATCTCTTCGGCGGTGCTGAGCGCTGCGTCCGCAATGCTACTGACGACGTCCTGACCTTCGACGACGCGACCGAAGACGACCGACTTTTCGTCGAGCTTTTCGGCAGCATCCGAAGCGGTGAAGAAGACGACCTGCGTGTCACTGCCCTTCAAGGTCGGGTTCCATTCGCTCGCCAGCATGAAGGGGAAATGGCTGATCCCGCTCCTTTCGTCGCCGATCACCGTCTCGGACTTGAACTTCCCCCACTTGGTGCGGTCGTCTTGCTTCGTTTCGGGATCGCCGAGGTAGGCCAACTTGCCCTCGAACATGATCGACGAAAACGTGTCATTGCCCATGCGCGCAATGCGATGGAAGGAGAGACCATCGTAGACACCCGCCTCGACGTTCTTGAGAAACTGCTCGACGTGCTTCGGCGCCTTGTCCGGGTAGAGTCGCAGCACGATGGTACCGAGCGAGGTCTCCATCGTCACGATTGGCTTCTCAGCCGGCTCGGGAGCTACGCTCAACTCGGGATGCGCCTTCTTGAAGGCGGCTTCCCGCTCAGCCATCGCGATCAGCTGGTCGGCGATCTTACCTGGCGCAGGAAGCGGTGGCTTCTCACGTAACTCCTTTGCCTGCTTGGACTCCGTGCTTGGATCATTCGGATCGATCTCCGGCACCTCGATGAATCGTGGCGGGGCCGGAATGTTGACGAGTCCGATGAAGTCCTTGTCCATCTCGGCGACTTTGGCGATAGCCGCCTTTGTTGCCTCGACTTCACCCCGCTCCGCGTGACTACGAGCCAAGTACCAGAAGGCTAGGGCCTTGGCCTTGGAGTCGGGCAGGCGCTGAACGGCGGCTTCGAACTCGCTTGCGTTCTTCTTGGCAATCGCTTCGAAGAAGGCCTTTTCTGCCTCCGCTGAACCCGCCTGTGGATTGAAGAGCGAAGCCATGCTCTCGTGATCGAACGTCGTCCGGATCCCGGTGACGTTCGTCACAGCCGACCACTGCTGGTTGCGCGCCTGACGTTGGCGGTACTCCCACCACCGGCTAGCTCCGTATACGGCTACAGCGGCAATCGCGAGCGCCCAAACCTTGAGCTTGTGCTTCTCCCAGAAGACCTCGACGGGATTCGGAGCCGTAATCTGGCCGGGCAGCGCGCCACCGGGCAACTCCTGTTCGGGGGCCTCATCGCTCATCGTCTTCGTGGTCTCTCTCGCCATGTCTGGTCCTTCACCGCTCTTGATCGTCGCGGGTAGGTTCGGTGGGTGCTGTGTCGGTCCGCTTCTTACTGCCACTGCTCTCTACAGACTCTGCGGGCAGGCGCTGTGTTCGAAGGTCGTAGACTAGGACGGAGCTACCCCCCGCTGCCTCGAGTTCAGCCAGCAAAAGGTAGCGGACCGCGTGATCGTGTTCGCGAACCCAGTGCTGCACGAGCCTCTCGTTGACGGGTCGCTCTTCGCTGCGCAGTTCCCAGCCGTGGTCAGGCAGGCGTGACCTCAGGAAGCCGCGAAGTTCGTCGATGGCAAGTGCCCCTTCGTAGACGAGATTGCCGGTCCGGAATCGACCCCGGCCGAAGTACCGGCTCTGATTGGCTGCGCTGCGCAGCTTCAGCTCCCGCGGGACGGGCAAATCAGCCGGCTGTTCCACGCTCGAATAGAGCGAACCTGGCTCGATCGTCGGGTTGAGCTCCCGCTCGAGCTGACAACTCGCGAGCGGCAGCAGCGCGACAGCGAGAAGCGTGGTCCTCGTCTTCATCGTTCGGGTCGCTCCATCGGGTTCCATCCAAGCTCTTGAGAAAGCCGAGCGAGCATAGCGGCGGCGGCCCATAGTCGCGAGGGTCTTTCGCAGCTCTGCGTCACGATACCGTCGGAGCCCATGAAGCCCGATCGGTCATCGCCAAGCGTCGGGATAGGCGCCGTGCCGCAGGCGATCACTATTTCTGACGACGAGACCCTAGCAAACACGTATCTTGCGCCCGACCCTGTTACCTATCCGAGGCTGCAAATGATGAACATCCAGCGTTGGCTTTCGCCTGGACCCTCGAGGCGTCCCGCGAGTGGCGGCCGACTTGCCGTGCTTCTAGCGCTCTGCGCCCTGGTCCCCGCAGCGGGAGCTCAACAGCCGAAAGGCAAGAAGGACAGCGAAGCGAGCGACGACAAGTTCTACGCCGCGTGGGGCCTCGTCGAGAAGGACGGCCGTTGGCTCCGGAAGAGCGACGTCGAACACATGGACAAGGATGAGGTCCAGCACCCGGATAGCGGAGTCTGGATCCCGAAAACGGACCTGGAGAAGGCCCAATCCGGGCAGCATCTCGTTTCAGGTCAATGGGTTAGCTCCGAAGAAGCCGAGAAGAGTCACAAGACTTGGGCAACACCCTGGGTCCTATTGAGCGACAACGTCGAACTGCACACGATCGTCACTCTCAAGGAGGCACAAGACATCCTCAACGAAGCTGAGACGGCTGTCGGCTTCACGAAGAATCTGATCTGGGATCCGATCAAGCCCTTGCCGCAGCGCGTGAAGATCTTCGCGTTCAACAACCAAGAGCGCTATCGCGACTTCGGCAATGACTTCGACGACAGCGGCTTTTCCAGCCACGGTGCATTTCAGTGCCTCAGCCGCGACGACAAGCCTGTCGCCGTCTTCTACGGAGCTAAAGACTGGGGGCCCTACTACCTCAAGCATGGCGTAGGCGTTGGCATCGCAACCCAGCTGCTCGTCCCCTTAGGCATACCTGAGCGACACTGGATCCTGACAGGCTTCGGCGGCTACGCGGCGCGTTGGTCGAACGAAACCGCTGCTTCCCACTTCGGCAAGCAGTACATCGCAAAGGGCGGCATCCGCAGCCTCAAATCATTTCCGAAGTCCTTCACGATCAACGCTGACATGTCAGCACAGGATCTCGACTGGACCATCTACCAAGCCGGCATCCTCGTCGCCTTCCTACAAAAGCCGAATGACAAAGTCGTCAAGGCGTGGGATCTCGTGCGGAAGGCCGTGCGTGAGAGAGACAAACAAACACTCAAGACCTACCAGGCTTTCGAGAAGGTCCTGCTGCTCCAGGAGAAGGACCTGAAGGCATTCTTGAAAGAGAAAGTGCAGGGCTAGGGCGCCGGCTGGCCGCGTCAGAGGTGGCGACCCTTCGAAAGGTGACGCCCAGCTCACCGTCGTTCGACGTATCCCGTGAGGACCTCAACGGAGTTATCCACAGTCGATTATCCTTCGACCGCGGGCAGGATAACTCCTTCATACGTTCCTAGGCATGCAGCGATTGAACGCTAAAGTCATACCTAGCAACGATTTATCGTCATTACGCTGACCGACACGGATGACAGGAGTGGAACATACCCCGCACAATGTTCGGTCACGCCCATCTTATCCCCGAGTTATCAACACGCCGCGGTCAGCAAGAGCGGACTCTTGGTGCTCGGAAATAGGCCAGACACCACCTGTTGTAGTCAACACCGTCAAGAACTTGGGGAAAGGCCGCAGATCTTCGGTGGACTCCACTCACGAGGCCCCACGACCTATACCTCGGAAGGTATAGGTCGGTCTGCACGAGCGTGGATAAGTCCGCAGCTCTGCACGGCCCGTCACCACGCAGTCCACTCTCGAGGGCTTCATGTTCATCCGCATCCGAACGTCGATTGCCTCGACGTAAGCTCATGTACAGACGCACTTACGAGCAATGCCCCGTCGAGCATCGACCTCAGCCATCGAAACTTATCCCCGTACTGCATGCCCTAATGAAGAAGAACGAAAAGATGAATTGAAACTATCTACCCCCCTACGACATGAGACAGCTTCGAATCCCGGAGGTCCGAATCGAAGAGCGCGCGTGCCCGACTGATTCGGCGACTGACAGATGCACCAGATGCAGTGAGTCGCTCTGCTCCGGCATCAACGAACCAGGTCGTTTGGAGGAGCAGGGGAGTGTCCGTAGCTCACGAACACTGGGGCTAGCATTGGTTTGGGGCAAACGGGAGCGATTGACGCAGATGGGGTTCCGCGAGTCATCAGCAGGGGGTGTGGGGCAAGCCACTGCGCTGGCAGTGGATGCTGCGTCGGTGCCGACTAAGCGCATAAGCTGGCCGAGGTGGATATCTCCGTCGGTATCGACTCACGAGTTGGTGACGGATAAAGGGGGGGAGGCTCGCAATGAAGATTCTCTGTGATCGATCCCGATTGGCAGCAGGTTTGGCCCCGATCATGCCGGCGATTCCGGTCAAGGAAACCGCGAAGCCGGCGATGAAATTCGTCCACATCGAGGCGAAAGACGACAAACTCGTGTTGCAAGGCAGCAACATGGAGCTGTCGATCGAGGTGACGATCGATTCGGTGAAGATCGAGGAGCCTGGCCGCGCGCTCTTACCGGCCAAGACCTTTTTCGCGCTGATCAATGAAGTCACAGATCCGACGTTGCGCATCGAGGTAGTTGGAAACCGGCTCACACTCCCAACGTCGAGCGGCAAGTTCGAGATGGTGACGAGCAGTGCAGAGGACTATCCAGATCTCAGTTTCGTCGCGGATGGAAAGGGACTCGAAATTGCGTGCGAGCGCTTCGCTCAACAAGTGAGCGCGACCGAGTTTGCATGCGCCAAGGAAGCGGCGCGTTATGCCACGAACGGCGTCTTGCTTTCGGTGATCGACGATAGGTTCGCGACGGTGGCTACCGACGGGCGACGACTTGCATTCATGTCAGCCAAGTGCGAAGGCGCTGCGGATATTGAGTCGGGATGGCAGGTCTTGTTGCCTCACAAGAGCCTTCAAGCAACCGTGCGCGCGATTACTGCTCTGACGTCAGGACAGCCCAATGCGACTTTGACCATTTTCGTAACAGCGAACATGGCGCTCTTCGTCCTACCTCAAGCGCGCGTTGCGATGACGGTGATTCAAGGTGTCTTCCCTGACTACCTCAGTGCAATTCCTCGCGGATGCAAGTCATACATAGAGTTCAACAAGGCGCTGCTGGAAGCCAACGTGCGCCGAACCACGGTCATGACCGACGACAGCAATCCCGCTGTCCGCCTTGTATTCGAAGGTAGCCAAGCCAGATTCTCGAGTGAGGCAGCGGGCCTCGGGGCAGCCGAGACAGCGATGGATGTCACGATGCAAGGACCTGGTGGCACAATCGTCTTCAATCCTGCCTTCATTCTCGAGATTCTCAAAGTCTCCAAAGAAGACCTGGTCCACTTCGAGTTCGACGACGAGAACTCTCCTGGCAAGTTCGTTCTGAGCGCCGACGAGGAGCTGGAGCAGCTCTACGTCATCATGCCGATCACTGGTCTTTGATGGTTGCACCTGTTGAATGCATGAAGGATCTAGGTGAACTTCTCAAAGGTCTCTTACAGACAACGAGCGTCGTTCCTGCTGTCGTCGATGAAGTCGTCGCCGAAGTAGCGAGAGATCTGTGGCTAGACGGTGCGAACGAAGTCCGGATCGTCGGCATGAGACGTGGCGTCCTTCGCATCGAAGTCGATAGCCATGCTCGCTACGCGGAGGCGAAGTCATTCTATGCAGGCCTGTTCTTAGAGCGGATCCAGCAACGAATGGAAATTGATCCTCAACGCGGCACCGAGCATGTTCATCGGATCGTGTTTCAAGTCAGAGGTATGAACTGACCTCGTATGAGATCGTCGAGCATGTCTAAAGATAATAACGATGAACCGAAGAAGCCGGCTACCTACGACGAGGACTCAATTCAAGTTCTCGAAGGCCTGGAAGCAGTACGGAAGCGGCCTGCAATGTACATCGGCGACACGTCGAATGCGGGTTTGCACCACCTCGTATGGGAAGTTGTCGATAATTCAGTCGACGAGGCTCTACAGAAACGCTGCAATCTGATCGTCGTCACACTGCATGAAGACGGGTCGGTGTCAGTTCTGGATGATGGCGCAGGTATTCCGACCGGCATTCACCCTAAGCTCGGCATTCCAACTCTCGAGGTCATCCTCACCAAGCTCCACGCAGGCGGAAAGTTCGAGAAGGGTGGCTACCAAGTATCCGGAGGACTCCATGGTGTAGGCGTCTCTGTCGTCAACGCTTTGAGTGAGAGGCTAGAGGCCACGGTTTACCGCGACGGGAAGATCTATCGCCAGACATTTGCTCGCGGCAGCAAGTCGATGGAAATGGAAGTTCTCGGTGAGACCAACAAGCACGGTACGCTGATTCGCTTCCTTCCGGATTCCAAGATCTTCGATACGGACGAAATCAGGCATGAGATCGTCCATAAGCGTTTGCGTGAACTTGCCTACCTGATGGGTACGTTCGGCCTGACATTCGAGCTACACGACGAGCGGACTGACTCGCATGAGACGCTGTGTTTCGAGAACGGCTTGGTGGACTTCGTCCATCACCTCAACAAGGGAAAAGAAACCCTCTCGGATGAAGTCGTCTATATAAACCGAGATCACGTCGACGAAAGCACAGGTGCGACCTACGGCGTTGAGATCGCGCTACAGTACAACGATGGCTTCAACGAGAATCTGTACTCATTCGTCAACAATATCAATACGCATGAAGGCGGAACGCATCTTTCCGGTTTCAAGACAGCTTTGACGCGCACGCTCAATGCGTTTGCAAAGAAGAACGGACTGCTCAAGGAGAAGGACAAGGTTCCGACAGGGGAAGACTTGCGGGAAGGCCTAACCGCGGTGATCAGCGTCAAAGTCCCAGATCCGCAGTTCGAGAGTCAGACAAAGATTCGCCTCGGCAATCGCGAAGTCGAAGGGATCGTCAACACGATCTTCGGAGAGGACCTCCGGGATTTCTTGGAGGAGCGACCAAAGACTGGCAAGGCGATCTTCGACAAGGCTATGCAAGCGGCTCGGGCTCGCGAGGCTGCACGCAAAGCGCGGGACACCATCCGTCGCAAGTCGGCGATGGAGAATTCGACGTTGCCGTTGAAGCTCGTCGATTGCCACCGAGGCACATCTCGGCAAGAAGCGGAGCTTTTCTTGGTCGAAGGAGATTCGGCCGGAGGAACAGCTGTCTCGGGACGCGCCAGCTTTCAGGCGGTGTTGCCACTCCGTGGAAAGATCCTCAATGTCGAGAAGGCGCCGATCCACAAAGTCATGGATCACAAAGAAATCGAGGCCATTGTCACAGCAGTTGGCACTGGGTTTCTCGATGAGGAGTTCGACGAGGAGAAGCTGCGCTACTCGAAGATCGTGATCATGACCGACGCGGATGTTGACGGCAGTCATATTCGTACGCTGCTCTTGACATTCTTCTACCGCAAGATGCCCGAACTCGTGAAGCGCGGGCATGTGTACGTCGCGCAGCCACCATTGTACATGATCCGCAAAGGCGAAAAATACGTGTTCGTGCACACCGAGGCTGAACGCGAGCGTGCCGTGACGAGCTTTGGTATGGACAGCCTCTCATTGCGGATCGGAGAGACCGAATGGACAGGCAATGACCTCCAGAGTGCGTTGGACGTTTTGCGGCAACTCAAGAGGTGGCCGCTAGTTCACTCGATTGGCTTGAGTGAACTACTGCGTCAGAAGAATGAACACTCCAAGTGGCCATCGCACCGACTCGTGCTCGTGAGTAGTCGAGTTCGCGCTTCACGTGATCTCGACTCGCTCTTCTTGTTCGGGGGTGATCGCGAGCTGGAGGAAGTGCTCGCAAAGACTAGGAGTGAGATGGCAGATCTCGTCGTCGTGACGAGTCACGAGAGCAGGACGGACGCAGACATCATCGTGGAGACCATTCACGTACCGTCGCGAATCGATGAACAAGTTGAACGTCTTCGCGCCCTCGGTCTGCCATTGCATCGATTGGATGGGTCAGATGTGGGGGTTGGAAGCGACATTCAGATCAAGGCCGGCGGCGAGCAGAAGACGGCTTCGACGCTCTTCGAAGCGCTAGACCGATTCGCGCAGCGGCGCGACTTGAAGATCACGCGCTTCAAGGGCCTCAGCTAAATGGACGCCGAACAGCTGAGGGAGTATGCGACGCCCCCGAGGCGGCGTCGTCGCTACCGCGTCGGCTACGCCGATGAGGTTGAGACGGACAACCTCTTTACCGTCCTCATGGGTTCGGTAGTCGAGCCGCGGCGAGAGTTCATCGAGAAGCACAGCCTCGAAGTCAGGAATCTCGACATCTGACCGCGTCCAAGTCCGCACGTGACGGAACTTTCGGCATCGTCGCGCCTTCGGGTGCGGCAGCATCGAGGCAGATGCCGATAAGGTCCGCATGAAGGGCATGGAACGCATCACGACGGTCAGGCTCGCCGAGGCGCTGTCACAGGCTTCGGCTGTCGCCAACGAGAAGATCACCGAAGCGCTCTATCAGCAGGACAGTACTGGCGTCCCATTTCCGGAGTTGCTGATCGATGGCGGCGAGATCAGTGAATGGGATCTCGCGAAGTTGGTGGTCCAGCACTTCCAGCTTCCCTTTCTCATGGCTTCGAACTGCCAGATCGATAGGAATGCAGTCGCTTGCTTGCCCGAGGACTTCCTCTTCGAGCACCGCATGCTTCCTCTGCAAGTAACCGGCATTGCCCTCACAGTGTCGATGCCAGTGCTAGTCACGCACAAGGTGCTGCAGGAAGCACAGCAACTGAGCGGGAAGAACCTCTTTCCGATCGTCGGGCTCGGATCGGAGAACCTCCGCTTCCTCTTCGAGCTCTTTCCGGATCATCCGCGAGACAACGACGATCGCCGCCGCAAGCAGGCTGCGAAGCGTAGCACCCAGAGCAGCGACTCGTGGGAGAGCATCTTCGATGTCGGCGACCAGGAAGTCCTGAAGGACCTCGGTCTCTGATCCGACGCCAGATTCGGATCCGAGTCTCGGCTGGACGGAGCAGGGGCGTGCTTCTAAGATATACCCGATGGTAGCGTGTCCCGGCGCGCCGTGAACGCTCGGTGAGTTCGTTGCAAAACTCTCGCAAACAGGCGAAGTGCGACGACCTGGAGCAGCCACGCGCGGCGATTTCGGCTAGTCTCTCAGCGCTCGAAGGCTCCGGGACCTGCAGACTCACGGTGCTTTCGGGTCCTTAGCTCAATGGTTAGAGCATCCGGCTCATACCCGGCGGGTTGCAGGTTCGAGTCCTGCAGGACCCACCACTTTGAGTCGTAAGGTCTGCCTTCATCCCTCTGTTGTAGCCCGCGGCGAAGCCGCGTTCCTTCCATGAGACAGTTCCTCCTCCCCTTGGCAACTCTGCCGCTCTTTGCAGCATCGATCGCCGCACAGGGCTCACTCCACATGCTCCTCGGTTTCGGCGGCGACAACACCAACGCTGTCAGTTCGGTGCCAATCGCTGGTCTCTACGATCAAGTCGACCGCAACGGCAAGACTGATCCGGGCAGCGCCGAGCTCTTCGGGTTCCTCCGCAAGGTCTATTCGGTGAATGCTGGCAACGGTGCTTTCATTTACGATGAACAGCACATCGTCGAGAACGGCGATATCTCGTTCTATGTCGCCGACGCTGGCGATGGGTATGTCCTCAAGTGCGTCGACGCAAACGCGAACGGCGTCATCGAAGACACCGAGGCGAAGGTTTTTGCGCAGTTCGGTACGTCGCAGACACGAGGACCAAACTCGCTCTGCGTCGTCAACGTCGGCGGCAAGATCGTCGTCTACACCGCCCTCAATGCGGACCGCACGTCGCGCCCGGTCGGTATCTACCGCAGCGAAGACAAGAACTCCGATGGTGACGCGAGCGATGCAGGGGAGACTGTCAAGATCCTCGATGCATCAAGTGCGCTGAGCTTCGCTGGCAAAGCAGGCACGGTGACGCTTGCTCGAGATGATTGGGAGCGAATCCGCGCCGTGCCGCGATTCAATCGCTTCTTTGCTTTCAACGACGGCTCAGCGTCCGCCACGCCATCTTCGGATGCCTGGTGCTACTTCGGGTTCGAGGAACAGAGCGGCAGTTTGACGAAGCACAGCGTCTTCTTCAATCCGTCGAAGCTCAATGGGCTGCCGGAAAACGCCGACATCGCGACCGGATCACTCGAAGATCTCGACATCACGTTCGTCGACCAGGCGACGATGCAACGGCGCTTCTTCAATGGCTTCTTGTTCGCCGAAGTCGATGAGGATGGCGATCGGCGAGCCCTGCCCGCTTACTACTTCGCGAACACGTACGGCGCGACGAGGAGCTTCGGATCCAAGAACGCGGCGGGCAAAGAGCTTCAGGGTGTCGTTCTGCGCGGCGTCGACAAGAATCTCGACGGCGACCTCCAGGATGCGGGCGAGGTCACGGTCTTCTTCAATGGCGCAGGTAATGACTTGAAGGGCGGGACCGTCGGGATCGTCAAGCCTGTGACCTGGAATGACCCGTCGCGCGGTCCAGTCACCAAGATCGAGGGCTTTGTCACGGGCCTCGCCGAAGGTGAGGGCGTCGTCTACGTGCTCGTCGAGAACGGCAACAAGGACGGCGTGATGGCGCTTACCGACAAGAACAACAACGGCGTCATCGAGACAGGCGAAGTGGAAGTCCTCTATGAAACGCCATCACCGTTCCCACCAGTTTTCAGTGCGCAGTTCGGTCCGTACAGCCTCGAGCTACACGCGATCGACCGAAGCCTAGTCGTCGACCCTCTGCCTGTCGGAGCGCTGCCCTTCGGGTCAGGTCAATGCACGACCATGGGTGGGCTGCGTCCGCTTTGTAGCATCGCGGGTGGTGTTCCGCAGATCGGCAATCAAAAGTTGTTGCTCGAGATGAAGCGCGGCAACTCGCAGGTCGCTTCCCTGCTCTTCATCGGAGCATCCCGAACTCTGCTCCTGGGCAGCATCCCCCTGCCCTTTCAACTCGCGCCGGTCGGACTGAACGGCTGCACCCAGCTCGTGAGCACGGACTTCGTCTTCCCGACGATCAACAGCGTCGGTGGATCAGCCTCACTGCCCCTGCCGTTGCCGAACGACATCACTCTGCAGGGTCTCAAGCTCTACATGCAGTGGTGGTCTCAGGATTCGCAGGCGAACCCTGCACAGTGGGTCGTATCGAACGGCCTCGAGCTGACCATCCAGTAACTCCCCCCTCGGCGACCCTCGAGGGATCGCCTGCGTGTGCGCTCGTCACGACTTCGGGCGAATCGAAAGCAGTGGGGCAGAAGCCCAGCTCGCTACGGTGTTCACGAATAGTCCGGGCTAGGCGCCTTTCTTTTCTGGCGAAAGGCGCTAAGCTATCGCGTTTCCAAGCGCGGACGGGCCCTCTTCCGTTGGCTCTGACGCCGTGGGCCCGGCCTCATCGGGGAAGATTCCTCATGACGTCGAGAGCGTCCGCGCACTGTTCTTGCCCGGTCGCAGATGGGTAACAAACGAGTCACGAGCAAGTCCAAGTCGGCCAGCGCAACTGCAGTCGCTGCACCGAAATCGACGACGGCCCCGAAGAAGCCTCTGAAAAAGCCTCTCATCAAGGAGGCGGAGAAGGCAAAGACGAAGCCCGCATCCAGTCTTGGAGCTTTCGAATCGGATCCTAGCTCCGGCGCTGCCAAGCGGAGTAAGGCCGGCAGTGGCCCGAAAGTCCGCTCAGAAATCGAGGCCAGCACGCCGCGATCGGCCAAGACGGCGGCGGATACGCTCGAGCAGATCGAGCGCATGCTTCGCGGAAAAGCCGGCGTATCCAGCTTCGACACGTTCGGCTGCATCGGCGAGTCGGAAGAGGACTACTTCGTCAATCCGGAGCCTGGCGAGACTTTCGGCCGCTGCGGCGGACGTGAGATCACGTCGAAGATGGAGAAGCGCGTCTGCGACAAGCTTTCCGAGGCCGGAGTCGCCCATTGCCATCGTCCTCGCCGCTACGAGGTCAAGGTCGACGAAGCAAAGATGGCCGCCTATTCGCCGTGCATCGCTCTGCGAGGGCGTGGCCGCGAGGGAAAGACGTCGATCCTCGAGGTCCTTGCTGACGTGGATCTCTCCCATGTGCGCAAGCTGCAGGCCTTTCGTCGCATCTACGAACAAGAGTTCTACGTCACGCTCGTCCTTCCGGGGCACGTGCTAGACGAGATCGAAAAAGACAGTTACGACGAAGCCGTGATGCCCTCCGAGCTCGGCAGTCTGGTCGCACGCCTCGCCGAGTGAGCGAGGCGCTTTTTTTTCGCGAGCTCAGGCTCCGCTGATCCCCGCCCTACTCCCCGCCTCTCGAGCAGGAATCGCGACCCACCGCCGATGACAAGTGCCGCAGCGTCCCCCGATCTCCTCGATCTCGTGCTCCATGGAGTAGGTGATGAGTTTGAAAGAAGTTGGAAAGAGAGATTGGCGACTCCGGGCCCGATCACCGACTTTATTCCGGCTCTGCAGATCCTCGCCGAAACAGGTCGGAGGACCGCAGCTGTGGACGCCGCTTCGGCGCTCGTGCGTGCGCTCGCCGAACGTGATCGGGCCAAGGATGCAGTCGGCGTCCTCATGCGGCTGGCGCAGTGGAAGTGCGACAGCGTGAATGGGCTCGAGGCCTTGACCGGAACGGTTCTCGAGAAGGCCTATGGTGGCGAAGCTTGGTTCGACTACTTCTTGGGCAAGTCCCGCCTCACGCGCGGACAAGCCGTCGCCTGGCCGAGCTTCCTCGACTTGGGGCAAGCATTGGGTTTCATCCCAGGTCGCGCAGTTGAGCACCGTGCCGGCTGGGGACCCGGTCGTGTGCACGCCCTCGATGTCGATACGGACGAAGTGACGATCGCCTTCATCAGCGGCCGCAATCACACCGTGCCGTGGCAGACCGCGATCGACACGATGACGCCGCTGCCAGAAGAAGATCTGCGTGCGATGCGCATCCACCACGGAGTCGACGAACTCTTCGAGTTCGCGCAAGCAGCGCCGACGGAACTCTTGCGACGCGCCCTTCGCATCTACCGTGGCAAGGCGAACTCGTCGCAGATCAAGGAGCAGCTCCACGAATCGGTCGTCCCGGCCAAGTCCTGGACGGGCTGGTGGAAGAAGGCGAAGGCCGCCGCCGTCGAAGATCCGCTCATCGCGGTGGAAGGTAGCGCGAGCCGCCCGGTTCTCACTCTCCGAACCAAGGCCTTGTCGCTGACCGATGAAGCACGCGCCAAGCTCAAGTTCGAAAAAACGGCGAAGGCGATCGTCGGTGGTCTGCGCGTTTTCTTTGATCGTGCGACCCGAGACTCGGATCGCGATGCACTCGCGGCTTACGCAAAAGAACGGCTCGATTCGATCGCTCGCGCAGCCAACGGCATCGAGAGCGCATATGCCGTCATCTTCCTCGAAGAGATCGGTGCATTGGACGTCGCAGAAGCGATCCCCTTGTTGCGTCCCCTCTTCGGAGCACCGGCAGAGGGCGACTACGATCCCGAGAAGGTCGAGCTCTACATCCTGGCGGACATCGAGGATTCATCTCTTCGGTCCCGGCTCGCTTCGCAAATCCCCGACGTGCTAGGGCCCCAGTGGGTCGACGTCGCGATCGCTAAGTTGCACCTCCTGTCTGAATACGGCGAGAACGTCGAAGAGGCGCTCGAGACCCTGGTCGAAGCTTTGCGCTTCGCCGAAGTTCCGGATCGCTTGCTCGACCTCTACGACAGGGTGAATCCCTTCCCCCACAAGCATCCGTTCCTCATCTATGCCTTGACCAAGGCCTACAGCGATGGGGCTTTCGATGGCGCCGAGCGCGACGCAGACCCCAACATCATCTGCCGCGTCATCCTCCATGCGATGCGCATCGTCTGTGAACAACACACGGGTAGACGCCACACCCGTCTGCAGAGTCGCATTCATACTTTGCTAGCCGGACGCAAGGGCATCCTCGCGGACCTCCTCGAGAAGATCGATCGCTCGAGCATGGCGTCTGCAATGAAGAGCGGGCGGGCCGGTGGAGAGGACTTCCCGCCCAAGGTTCTTTCGCACATCGATGACGTCGCGCGCCGACGCTTCCCGGATCTCTTCGAAGAAGTCGAGATCATGTTCTGGGACGACGACTTTGACATCTTCGTGACGCGTGACGGCTTCGCGCATCGCGAGGCGGAGTTCCACAATCTGCGGGATGTGTTGATTCCAGCCAACAGCAAAGCGATCGGCGAAGCCGCGTCGCTCGGCGACTTGTCAGAGAACGCAGAGTGGGAGGCGGCGATCGAAGAGCAGCGAAACCTCACCGCCAAGGCCAGCGAGTGGGAGGAAGAGCTGCAGCGAGCACGCTTCCTCGAAGAGATCACGATACCGGACGGAATCGTTGCACCGGGCACGAAGGCGACGGTCAAGGACCTCGAGACGAAAGAAACGAAGTCGATCCGCATCCTTGGCCCCTGGGACGCAGCTCTCGCAGAGGATGTTGTCTCTTATCGCGCGCCACTCGCGAAGGGCATGCTTGGTGCCAGTGTCGGCAACGAGGTCACGATCACGCTGCCCAACGGGTCCTTGCGCCTCGAGATCGTTCGCATCGAGAAGCTCTACTGATCGTTGGCCGACGGCCCGGCGGTCGTGGCCGGCCCGAAGGCGGGTCGACCGATCGTGTCGCTGAATCATGCACTGAGCTTTCGTTAGCAAGGGACTGTCCAGAAATCGGGCAGTCCGCCTCCACCACTGTCGAGTTTCGAGCCGATGGAACTTCGAACAGCGACGGGTCGGGGGACCATCAGTGGAGAAGATCGCAACAGGGTTGGCAAGGGTTCTGTGCCTCGCGTGGCTTGTCGTAGCAGAATCCTGCATGCAGCACTCGGACATCGGGCCGAGTCTCGATTTCCCGGCTTCGAGTGCTGCAGCATCGCACGACCCTTGGATGACAGTCGATGACGGCTATCTCGAAGTCGCAGCCGACTCCGCGTCCCGCGCAACGGCCCACGAACCTGAAAGAACGAAGCAAGCGCGAGTGGTCGTCGGTTTCGAGCACGGCTTGCGGGACGAAGTCGAATTGCTTTGCCGTGGCTTCGTTGGCGAGGCAGAGCTCAGTTATCGTGAAGGAGAGCCGACTGGCTTGCGCCAAGCGGTCCTCGATCATCGCGTCGATGTCTTGCTTTCGCGGCAAGAAGTCCCGTACCGGCAGCAACGACAAGGGCTGCGATCCCTCGTCATCGCGCGTCGAGCGCTCGTCCCGGTCGTACACGCAGACAACCCGGTCGCGACTCTCGCATTCGCGCAGCTAGGGTCGATCCTCGATGGTCGATCCAGGACATGGTTCGAATGGAATCGCAATCCAGCGGCCATCGAAGTCCTCGCGCTCAGCCCGAGCAATCCTCGCCAGACTGTCATGATGGAGCGCTTCTGGCCGACACGGAGGCCTGTGACGACGGATGCCTTTGCCAGCGACAACGAAGTCCTCGCAGCCGTCGAAGGTCGCCCCTCCTCAATTGCGCTCGTCGACGCATTGGCTCTCGAGGCCTATCGCAAGCAGCGCGGCGGACGACTCAAGCCGCTATCGATCGACAACATTCCTGCCTCGTTGTCCACTTCCAAGGACGGTCGCTGGCCACTGTCCTGGAACATCCTCTGGATCACGCAGGATCGGCCGGGAACGAGCGAAGTCGCTGCGCTGACACAGTATGTGACGACCCCAAGTAATCGCTTATCTGGGCTACGCGCAGCACCGCAGCGCTGACGTATCGACTAGACCCTGAGTCAGAAGTAGATGCCGCCACCAAACATGAATCCAGACAGCACGAGGTCGCCGAGATAATTCTGTCCGTCGACGATCCCTTCGGCATCGATGGACACATAACGATAGCCAGCAAAGAGCTCGACATGGTCGAGTGGGCGGAAGCGTGCGAGCACCTCGACATCGAGGACGGTCCCGTCAATGTCTTGTACATTGGCTTTCATGCCACCGATGTCGGCTACCAAGTTGAAGTAGCCAAGGTCAACTTCGGCCTGGACAAAGAGGAGCGGGACCGGTGCTTGAACATCGAGTTCTTCACGCAAGGTCGGGACGGCGAGGCTGAATGACTCGAGCTGGAGGTCGAAGTAGTCGACGCCGATGCCCGGAGAGATGCGCACGGGGCCGAGATCAATCAGATCGAAGAGGATCTCTCCCTTGAGGTTGCGCATGTCGATCGAAGATTCGATCGGCGTCGACAGCGGGATGTCACCGAACTGGACGCTCAAAGCGCCGCGACCCGTTTGGTCGATCTGGAAGCCGGAAGCGACGACGCGGGCAATCACAGCCTCCACCTCGACGCGGCCATACGCGCTGGACATCGCATCTTTGAGTCCGAAACCTTCCTCGATATCGACCCTCTGCGGAGGAAGGGTCGAGGCTGCGGACGGAGTGAGACCCAGGTCGCCCGAAAGTTCCAGGCTCGTGTATCCAGCGTCGACGTTGATGCCTAGCCCTGAACAAGACAGGGACGTCAGCAGGATCAATGACGATGTTGCCGAGACGAGTCGGCGCTGCATCGACGACCGAAGTGGTGCTTCCATGTAAGGCTCCTGGAGGGATGCTCGCCGTCTCATCGGGCTTTCAGCCTCGCCACTTTAATCGAAACCGAGCGCGCTGCACGCGGCCGCGACTTCGTGAGGTCTCGGTAGCTCAGTGCTGGCCTTCGTCCGAAGAACACCGGCGGCGGAAATCTTCGAACGACGCCGCGGTGTCGCAATTCCAAAGGATGGCCGGGTGGCTGACCGGCACGGACGTCTTGTTCTCCCCGGCCAGGAAGCTACGCAAGTTGCCTTCGGACTCCGTCGCGGCGAGCAGAGACGGCCGCATCTTCTCGCTAATGACGATCGGATGTCCACCGCGACCATCGTGGGTTGGCACGACGACATCGCCCGGGCTAGCGATCAGCATCCTGATCGTCGTCAGATCGACAAAGGGGTGGTCGACGGGCCAGATGAGCCAAGCGGTTATCGGCGCATGCATCAATGTTGGCCCCAAAGATAGGGCATGCCGAATGGACGCGATCGGTCCACGTTGGCGTTCTGCATCGTCGACTTGCAAAACGTGCCCATCGATGGCCGGCAGCAGTTGCGAAAGCTCACGCGAGACGCAAACGATGACGCCCTGAGCGCGCGCGTCCCACGCACGAGCGACGACGCACTCGAGGGCAGTTCGGCCGTCGAGAGGAAGCAAGGCCTTGGGGCGCCCCATGCGCCGCGAGTCACCGGCGGCCAATACGACGGTCACGAACTTGGGCACGTCGTCTTGCATCAGCGCGACACGCGAAGCAGTTAGTAGGAGAAGCCGTGCTTCCGAACGTGCACGAGCGGGTGAGAGCCCTCCTGTAAGACCTCTCCGTCGATGACTTTGGCAACGATGATTCGATGCTTACCGACTTGGCACTCCGTCACCTTGACGCAGTCGAGCCAAGCGAGGCCATCGGTCAGGAAGATGCCCCCGGACTCTGTAGCGGTTGTCGCGAGATCGCCAAACGGAGTTGCGCTGGCCTTGGCGAAGAACGGCTTCATCAGGTCATGGCGCTTGTCGGGCAGGATCGAGAGCGTGAAGCACCCTCCGGCGGCTTCGAGTGCTTGGATAGCGGCTCGATCCTCCTCGACGGAGATCGTGATTGCAGGTGGATCGAAGGATGCCTGCATGACCCACGAGGCTACGAACGGGTGTGCGTCTGTTCCGCGACCGCAAGCGCAGACAAAGATGCCGCTCGGAATCCTACCGAGAGCACGCCCGATGCCATCCGTGGTCATGCTGGGTCCGTCGACGGCCTTCGCAGGTCGCTGAGCTTGAAGATGGAACGCACGTCGAAGTCGCGCCGGAACGCATCGCCGTCCGTGTCCTCGCGATCGACGAGCGCGAGGACGCAGACGACTTGGGCGCCGGCATCAAGCACAGCTTCGATGGCCTTGCGACTCGAGCCTCCCGTCGTGATCGTGTCCTCGACGATGGCAACTCGGCTCTGCGGGCCAAGCTCTCCCTCGATCTGACTGGTCGTTCCGTGCCCCTTCGCTTCTTTGCGGACGAGGAAGGCTTCGATGGGTCGCCCGCGCAGCCAGGATAGAGTGCAAACAGCTGCCGAAATTGGATCGGCACCAATCGCCATGCCTCCGACCGCGGTGATACCACCGATGGCCTCGATTTCATCCAGGAGCAAGGACGCAAAGAGGAAGAGTCCTTCAGGGTGAAGAGTGATGCGCTTGCCGTTCACGTAGAACGTCGACCTCTTGCCGGATGCAAGCACGATATCGATGCCGTCCTTGTAAGCGCGCTCTCGAACCAAAGTCAGTAGTCGTTCTCGCGCCGCGTCACGCGAGATCGCGAGCTTCGATTGATCGAGTGACATGAGTGGCGGATCCTCAGCGTTGCAGGTGAGGCGGTGCGACTTCGAGCATCGTGCGTAGGCCGGGGGCGGCTGCAACGACGCTTTGGATGCCGTTGACGAGGATGGCAGCCGTTGCGAAGTCGCCCGAGGTCCCACCCGGAATGCGCAACTCGAAGGAAGGCGTCGAGTCGAACACGAAGGCATCGTGTGGATCTTTGCAGCCGACGTACATACGCAGGTCCATTTCGACGAGTTTCTTGCCGTTCTTTGCGCCAAAGCCCGTGTTGTGGATACCGGCGACTTGCCCTGTCCGAACCTCGAGGAACTCGGTCCGCAGGTCGGTCTCGGCGATGATTGGCTGGACGTCTTGTTCGATAGTGTCCAGGTCGAAGCCTAAAGCCGAGCCCAACATGGCGATCGATTCGCGCAGGCCGATGTGCCCGAGTCTTCCAGCTGCCGCAAGCTCGCGGAACTCCGCTTCGGCCATGCCAGCACCGATCTTCTTCTGGAACGGCAGGCGACGCGAAGTGGCGTCAACGAAGCGGCGACAAGCAACGTGCCGCACATCGTAGCAAACTGCTGACGCGAAGACCGGCAACGTATCCATGACGAATCCGGGGTTGACACCGGTGCCGAGTATGGACACGCCATTCGACTTCGCTCGCTCGTCCAAGGCGGCTGCGATCTCGGGCTGCTGAAGCTCGGGCCACAGCATCTCTTCAGTAGAAGTGATGACGTTCGAGCCGGCGTCAATGATCGCCTCGAGCTGTTCCTTGACATTGGGAATGAAGGACGACGTGCAGTGAACGACGCAGTCGGGCTTCGTCGCCGCGAGGACCTTGCGAGCATCCGCGTCGATGATGATGCCTGCAGCGCCGGGTGAGTCGATCATTGCTCCAAGGTCTTTGCCCGCGAGCTCCGGCGCTACATCGATGGCGCCGACGAGTTGAAGCCCTTGTTTGGCTGCTGTGAGCGCAGCAGCACGCATGCCGATCGGACCGAGTCCGAAACTGACGATTCTCAGTGGTTTCATGTTGAGTGTTCGAGTGCGCTTCGCCGCGACACGGCCTTCAAGAAGAGCTCATGCGTGATGTGTCCAGCCGCATCGAGCTCGGGATGGAATGCTGCACCTAGGATCGCGTCCTGCCGCACCAAGACTGCGTCACCGTCGCGCGTTGCGAGCACTTCGACCCCGTTGCCAATGCGTGTAATCCGGGGCGCACGAATGAAGATGCCGCGCGATGGCGGCAGGCCGTCGCAACCTTGGATGTCGAACAGGCCGGAATGAACCTGCGCGCCGTAAGCGTTGCGACTCACCGTGACATCGAGCAGGCCGAGGCTCGGCTGCCGGGGATCCTCAACTTCGTTCGCAAGCAGGATGAGGCCGGCGCATGTTCCAAGGGTCGGTAACCCCGACGCGATCCTATCCCGCAAGGGTTCGAAGAGCTGCGCATAGTCGAGCAGGCGAAGCATCGTCGAGCTTTCACCGCCAGGCAGGACGATTCCGTCGATGCCCGTGAGCTGCTCTGGCTTGCGGATGCGAACGGTCGCCACGCCATGTCGCGCAAGACAGGCCTCATGAGCGAAGAAGTCGCCCTGCAACGCGAGGACTCCGATAGTCGTCACGCCAGGGTCCTCGGCGTTCACCAGCCGCGACCTGCGAGGCGGTCAGCCTCGGGGATGGACTGCATGTCTAGCCCCGGCATCGCGGCGGCGAGCTGTCCCGAGACCTCGGCGAGGATGCTCGGATCGTCGAAGTTCGTCACCGCGCGCACGACTGCCTTGGCGCGAGTTGCGGGATCGTCGCTCTTGAAGATACCCGAGCCCACGAAGACGGCCTCGGCTCCGAGCTGCATCATGAGAGCGGCGTCTGCTGGTGTAGCCACACCGCCAGCCGAAAAGTTGGGCACCGGGAGCTTGCCGTTGTCGGCGACCCAACGAACAAGGTCGACAGGAACGCGGTATTGCTCGGCTCGCTCAGTCAGCTGCTCCTTGTCGAGCTTGCGGAGCGCTCCGATGCCGCTCGTCAGCGCGCGCATGTGCCGCACGGCCTCAACGATGTTGCCAGTGCCGGCTTCGCCCTTGGTGCGAATCATCGCAGCGCCTTCATGAATGCGCCTGAGGGCTTCACCGAGGTCGCGACAGCCGCACACGAAGGGAATGCGGAAGTCTCGCTTCCAAACGTGATACTCCTCGTCGGCCGGCGTCAGGACTTCGCTCTCGTCGATACAGTCGACTTCGATAGCCTGCAGGATCTGAGCTTCGACGAAGTGCCCGATCCGAACCTTGGCCATGACAGGAATGTTCACGGCGTCTTTGATTGCCAGGATCATGTCGGGGCTCGACATCCTGGAGACGCCGCCATCGCGACGAATGTCAGCTGGGATCCGCTCGAGCGCCATCACGGCGCATGCACCAGCCTCTTCGGCGATCTTGGCTTGCTCGACGTTCGTGACGTCCATGATGACGCCGCCCTTGAGCTGTTCGCAGAAGCCGATCTTGGTGCGGACTTCGTCCGGGGTGAAGCCTGGGACGATCGCGGACGTCGGCAAGTTGGTCATACCTTCAAACCCCGAGATTCGGGCGCGGCGGTGGCGTTGAGCGTGTTTCTACGGGCGCGACTGTAGGTCCGGCGCAGGCGGCCGACAAGCGCCTGTCTGCCGCAGGCTGCCTGACCTGTCCCCGACGGACACCTAAGTTCGGAACGAGTTGCAGACTCGATACGAGTGGAAGGGCGACCCCGGTTGACGTGCCCGTGCGATCATCTAGCGTCGGGTGCCCTTACGGAGACTCTAGCAATGCAAGAATGCGCCTCGAAATCCCTTAGCTTCGACCTGTCGTCGGTCAACCGCGCCGGCGCCTGCGTGTCTGCGGCGCTCATGATGGCGATAGCACCTGCGCTTCTTGCGCAGTCGACCACGGTCGTTCCTGCTGCAACCACCACCGTCGAAGGTCGGGGCTTCGACCAGCGGCCTTTCGGGCTGAACCGCGTTCGCTTGACCCAGCTCATTCCCTTCGACGCCCTGGGCATTCCGGTCGGCAAGCGCATCAGCGAGGTCGCCTACCGCCGCGACAGCGAGGTGCTGTCGACGACGACCCTGACGCGCCCTGCGACGAGCGCCTATTCCATTCGCCTCGGCAACATCGACACGACCGTCGCCGCTGGTCGTGCCTTCGATCCGCGCAATCCGACGGGCCTCTTTCTGAGCCCGGGATCCGGAGTCAACAGCCTCGTCGAGTACTTCAATGCGATCCCGAACTGGCCGAGTCTCGTGACGAACGCTTCAGGGCCGGCGAACTTCGACCTGCGATTCAAGTTGGTCGCCCCGTTCGTAGTTCAAGGGCCCAGCGGGATCGCCATCGACCACTACACGTACGGCACCAACAACTCGACATACAACTACTACGCGGACATTGAGCGGAGCGACGTGGACCACGGGAAGGCGACGCAGTTCGGTGCGTCGTGCCCGCTCGATGGGATCGACAATCGTGCCTACGGTGTCCCCTCTCATCCCGGTGGTGCCCCGGCAGAAGCGAGTCTCTTCGGCGCTGTCCCCAGCACTGTCGCGATCCTCGTCGTGGGGGCTTCGAGGACCGCTTGGGCAACTCTGCCACTTCCTTTGATGTTGGATGGGCTCGGATTGACGGGTTGCTCGGTCCAAGTAAGCCAAGATGTGCTCCTGCCGGTCGTCGCGAAAGCAACCGGGGCTGCCACGTTCTTGCTGGACATTCCCTCTGATCCGCAACTGGCCGGTTCCACAGTTTACACACAGTGGATGACGCTCGACTCTCGTCTGAGCACGAGTCTGCCGATCACATTCTCCAATGGCGTCGAAATTCGCATCGGCAACACCGTCGGTAAGACCGCAACGCCATTCTCAATCCTCTATGGAACCGGTGGCATCGCGAACCAGCGCTTCGGTTTGGTAGAAGCCGGTATCGCAGTCGTCACGCAGTTTGCTCACGACTGAAATTCGACCCAGGGTTCGCTGCTTGACCCCTGGGTTCACCCCCAATGGGGTCCATTACCGCAACCCGCGTGGCGCCTGCTGGACGCCCCCCACGGCGACGGATCGTGCTTGGCGACCCTTCGCCTTTGGGTGGGCCGCCTGCGGTTGACCGGGGGCTCAGTTCAGGAGCGAGTCGAGCATCGGCGGGATGCCGGGGTTCGGAAAACTACCCACCATCAGGTATTGCACGCCGCCAAAGCGCGCCAAGAACTGAGCATGCGGCCCAAGTTTGTACTCGAACACCGGCACGTCGCCTGCCGATGAAGCTCCGAAGTCGAGCGGCCATTTGTCGGCGGGGGCAACCTTGCTCTGCGCCACGATACGCGTTGCGACTCCATCATCGTAAACCAGCACGAGGAAGGGATCGCTGACCATGTCCGTACGCGTCGTCCGGATTGACTGAAGTGCAAAGCCGCCGTCGAGAACTGTTGGGACGCGAGCTTGGAAGCTAAGTGTCTTTTGAGCCGCTGCGATCGACGCAAAGTCGGTGACGATCATCCACGGTTTCCAGAACTCCTTTACTGCCTGAAGACCTGGCTCGGCTGCGCCACCTAGCTTGGTCGCGGTTGGCTCATAGAAAAGAGTACTGGTAACCCTGCCGCTGCCGTCGAACTCGATTTGGTCGAGTGCCAATCCCGTCGCATCATCGACGAGAACCCTGTACGAGCAACGACCAACCTGGCGCGGCAGGACATCGAAGATTGAGAAGGTCCTTCCGTTCCTCAGGAATGACCCCATTGGGCGGGTCTCATAATTCTGCTGAGCGCGAACAGCATCGTGCACCCTGAGGTCTCGGAAGAAGTAGCAATAGCCCGTGTTCTGCGGATAGAGCAGAGACAACATCTGTAGTTCGTTCGTGAGCGACGAACTACCGACCTCTCTAAGTGAAACGAGGTCCAGCAAGAAGCCCTTGACTGGCGAGACCCGCAGCCGCTCCACGACTTCCACGGGTTTCTTGCCTGTGTAGTCTGTCCACGTTCTGATCGCGTCAATGCGGACCTGTCCGAAAGAGGAAGCGATCGCCTGAAAGAGATTCGACCCACTTGGACTCACCGCGATGGTGCCGGAATTCTTGGGCGCAACAGTGGGCGCGGCCGACACTCCGACCGGAGCAATCGATGCGGTCGAAGATGCTTGTCCATATGCAAAGTTCGCCGACAGCAGCAGAACAAGCGACCCAGTGGCTCCGATTCCGAACGAGTTCAGACGCGGTCGCATCAGTGCCCCCTGCGTAGCAAGGTGTCAACCTGGAACAAGGCGCGCCCGTCGAGGAGGAAAGGGCGATCGACCTGGTGCAGCACGAGTCGCTGAGGTTTCTCCTCCAGCGTGCCGTCAGATCGGAGGACAAAGAAGCCCGCTACGACAGCTGCTGCCAGACCGGCTGCAAGCATCCAGGAGCGCAGTCTGAGCAAGGGCTGTTGTCCTCGCGCCTCGATAGCGGCTTCGAGCGTCGCCGCGCGTACGCGTGCATCGAGTTCGGCGGGTGCAAGTTCCGGTGCAAGTTGATTGCGGAGTAGGCTACCGAGCCGTGCTTCGGCGGACGAGGCCGCATGGGTCTGAAAGAGAGCGTCGATGTTTGCAGGCATGACCGCGTCGGCAGGCATCGCGGCGCTTGCCAGCTCATGGCTCGATTGGCTAGCGCCGCTGTCCTCGTGCGCGACAGCTTCAGCCTCCAGCAGCATCTCGAGCGCCGACGCGATAGCGCGGTCACGAGCTTCGAAGCCGGCGTCGTCGCTTGCATGGTCTCGGGAAGATTTCATTGGATCGTCGGGCAATCGCCGTTGGCGGAAGCCTCCGAGGAGGGTTGTTTCGTGAGAGCGCGGAATCCCTCGCTCTCATCGAGGAGGGGCTTCAGGTGCTCGAAGAGTGCGAGGTGCGCGCGAGCCAGCCTCGACTTGACCGTGCCAAGGCTGAGCTCGAGCGTCTCTGCCACGTCTTCGTAGCTCATGTTTTGCAGGTATCGCAGCACGGTTACGACTCGAAGTTTCGGTGAAAGGCTCGAGATGGACGCTTGAACCTGACCTCCTAGTTCCTTCGACTCGAGAGCGATTTGCGGCTGAGGTTGCTTGTCATCCGAAAAGTCGAGCAGCTCGTCAGAATCAGGTGCCATCGAACGAGTTCGACGGGTCCTCGATTTCTGTCGCCGCAACAGGTCGATCGACGCGTTGACCACGAGCCGATAGAGCCAGCTCGAGAACTTCGACTCGAATTTGAAGCCAGGCAGGTTCTGATACACCAGAACGAAGGCCTCTTGAGCGGCATCGAGCGCGTCATCCGAGTTGCCGGTAACGCGCAGTGCGATCGAGAAGACCCTGTCCTTGTATCGCTTATAGAGAGCGGCAAACGCTTCCTCGAAGTCATCGCAGCCGATGGCACGGCAACGCTGCACGAGGTCGCGATCAGGATCGAGAAACATGACCCTGATCATCGACGCTTCGGTCGATGTCGATGGTTCCGAAAAAATCGGAGAAAAGTATCTTCGCTAGCTGCGGCCACCGAGGCCTCAGCAGCCGATGCATGCGGCATCCTGTTGCGATACCCGACAGCTGTTCGCCGTTGTTCGGCGGTGCCGGCCTGCCGCGCTCCGCGCGTCCGCCGAAGTGACGGATCGAATACTCCGATCAGCCACCGATGACGAAAGGCAAGCCGTCCGGGACGATGAAGGTGCCGCCGACGAGACTCGGGCAAGCCGGTGTGCATCGAGCCGCTTTGTGGGACGGCACGCACGTGGCAGTGCTGACTTCGCACCACAGTCCGTGGCGACCAGCGCCAATCACGGCAAGGCTGACCTTGCAGCGCTTTTGCGTGCTCCAGAATGGAGAGCTCGTAGCCTGCGAGTTGGTCGCCTGAGCCACGAGCGCTGACGAGCCGACCGGCGCGTATGTCAGGTACTCGGTCCCGCTATGAGTGAGCATCGACCCCGCCATGAACAGCTTGCCAAAGATCTTGGCATAGCCAGCGAACGTCAGAGGCGTCTTTGCTGCGTAGGCGCGCAAGCTTGCCGGTGCGACGATCTTGAGTGTCGCTCGAACGAGTCGTCCCTCGACAGGATCCATGCGCTCGCGAATTTCGACAGCGCCCGAACTGAGCAGGCCGTCGATTGGGATGCGCTGGTCGCCGCCGGTCTCCAAGAAGAGCGACAACAACTCCAAGTCCTGCATCTGGCCCGATCTCATACGGAAGAGGAGGTGAATCCAGAGCAGCTCCTCTCCATTCGGCAACGAGGTCGAGTGCAAGAGGATGCGGAAGCCGTCGTTCTCGCGGTTTCCGTCGTCCTTCGTCATCGGGTCGCTGTACTCGAGTTGCTCAGAGAAATCGTCGCGCCCATCAGCGTCGGCGTCTTTGCTGTCGCTGGAGCTCTGCACGACATCCTCGAGCAAGTCGGGAAGGAGGTCGCCGTCGCTGTCTTGCAGCGGAGATAGTTTCGCAGCTTCGAGCGCCGTCGAAGCCATGATCGAGGTCTCGCCGGTTCGATCGAGGCGCAACCAGCACGCGAGCGCGACCAGTGTGACGATCCCCAACGCGGTGAATCGCGGCGGTAAGCGGCGTCGATTCTTGGCTGCCATCATAGTGTCTGGTTCAGGGGACGAACCTCGAGGGGCAAAGCGAAGTTGCGTGACTAGCTGCATTATCATCCAGGCGAACGGGCGGCCCGTAAACCCCCGAACGCACTTCTCTCCCAGGTCATGCGGGTGGCACCACGACGTCTGTCGCGATGTTGCCCGCTAAGGAACGAGGTGGTCCCGGCGACAGTCGCCGGTCTATTCCTCCCGGCGGTCGTTGCCATGGACACACAGCGACCTCCGGCGACCCATGAATGGCTGCGACGGCATCTGCGTGTTGCTTGTTCCGGAGGAAAATCCGGAGTCCGAGACCTTCCTGAGCACGTTGGCTCCCTATCAACGTCGTTTTGGCGCGATGAACCCGTGGCGCGAAGCGCCAGCATGCACCGAACTCGAGAATCGATCACCTGCAGCGTGATCGTCGGAGGCGAAGTTGGACTTCCGCGCGCTCAATGGACGTCGCCATCGACCACCGGGCAATCTCGTCGGTCGTACGACCACAGCCTCGGCAGAGTTCGGTTCCCGCTTCTAGGGCACATGTGCCGACGCACGGAGAACGCACGCCCTCAGTCGCACAGACCCGGCAGAGGCAGGAAGCGTCGATCCCCCTCCGTCGCAGCCAGCCCATCAGCTCCCGGTCTACATCGACATCGAAGCACCAGCAGGACTCACTGCCCGCAGCGCGTCCACAGCTACTCGTGAAGTCGCAGATCGGGCAAGAGTTATCGTGAGCGCTTGGCTCAGTCACCTGAGGCTACTCGCGGTGGCGCTGGACGCGCGTTTGGTACGCCCGAGAGGATTCGAACCTCTGACCTCATGCTCCGGAGGCATGCGCTCTATCCAGCTGAGCTACGGGCGCTCGAATGGCGTAGAAAAGCGCGACAGCTAACTGCGCGCCGCAAGAAAGGGCAAGCGTCGTGACCAGAAAAGCCCCGAGGGCGCTCTCACGCCTGCGGCCGATCTCGCAGTGTGCCCAGCAAGATCGGTCATGGCAGCATTCGTGCAACCCGGTTGAAGCGCATGACTTCGGGCAGTTCCATTGCAACCGTGCGGTAGACTCGGGCCATGGTCGTAGCCCCCACGGAGATCACGGTTTCTTGCGAGCTCGCTGCGCGGCATCTGCTGGACATCGAGGTGCGGACCTTTGGCATGCTGCGCGGGCGCCACGAGTTCGCGATGCCCGTCTGGACTCCAGGGAGTTACCTCGTGCGCGAGTATGCGCGACACGTCGAGAGTGTCGAGGCAAGTGATGGGCAGGGGGCGGTGCTGCCGTGCGAGAAGGTCGCGAAGAATCGCTGGCGAGTCGATCTCGCCACGGATGCCACGATCGTGCTTCGTTATCGCGTCTACTGTCGCGACCTCACCGTTCGAACGAACCATGTCGACGAAGATCGTGCCTATTGGAATGGCGCCGCAACGTACATCGTCGCGCGCGATCGTTTCGACGCGCCGCTATCCATTCTCGTGCATCCACGAGCCGGAGAGCGGGTTCATACGAGTTTGCCTCCTGACCCGAACCGTGCGGGCGCTCACCTGGCGCTGTCGATTGACGAGGCCTGTGATGCTCCCTTCGTTTGTAGCGAAGCAGCGGTGGAGACCTTCGAAGCTCTCGGGGTCGAACATGTTTGCGTTCTTGACGGAATCCAGGCAGGCGTTAGCGGCACCAGGGCGCTAGTGGCAGAACTCAAAGCATGCGTCGAGGCTGCGGCCCGGATCTTCGATGGGGCGCTGCCCTATGAGAGATACTACTTCTTTGTTTTTGCCGACCTCGCGGGAAGTGGTGGGCTCGAGCACTCCGACTCTTGTGTCATCCACCTTCCACGCTCGTGGTTCCGTTCAGCCAAAAAGCGCCTGGACCGTATCGGCCTCTTTGCGCACGAGCACTTTCACGCCTGGAACGTCAAACGCATCCGCCCTGATGGGCTCGCCGTCTTCGACTACGAAAGTGAAAACTACACTCGTGATCTTTGGCTATCGGAAGGCTTTACAAGCTACTATCAAGAAATCGTGCCAATGCTGGCCGGGCTCTACACTCGACAAGAAGCACTCGACCGCATTGCTAAGAATGTAGTCTCCGTAGAGTCGATACCCGGCAGGCACTACCACAGCGTATCGGAGGCGAGTTTCGACGCCTGGATCAAGCTCTATCGGCAGGACGAGAACACCAAGAACCAGAGCATCAGCTACTACGACAAGGGGGCTGTCGTCGCGTTTGCGCTCGACGTTTTGATCCAAGCCTCTTCAGATGGCGAAAAGTCACTCGATGATGTCATGCGAGGACTCTGGAAGGACTTCGTCGAGCGCGGGCCTGGCCAATCTCGACAGCTTGTACTGAACCTCATCAACGAAGCAGCAGGCCGCGATCTGGGTGCTGAGTTCGATGTCTTGGTCGAAGGTCGGCAGGATGCCCCTCTCGACTCCTGGCTCGAAGCCCTGGGCCTGCGTATCGAGCGACCGGACGGCGAAAGGTTGGCGAGCCTCGAGGTGCAGACGCGCACCGTTGACTCTTGCATCGAGGTCGTCTCCGTGGATCGCTACGGTGCTGGGGCAGCGCTAGGCTTGTCGCCTGGCGATGAACTCTTGGCGATCGATCAGGAGCGCGTGCGAGGTCCTGAGTGGGAGGCCACGATCGAAGCTCAGTGGCGACCGCAACAAGAAGTCGAGTTGCTCATCGCGCGTCGCGGCGTGCTGAAGACCCTACGCGGCGTCCTCGGCTCCAAGTCGAAGGGAGAGGCTCGAATGCAAGAGCTGTCCCACGCGCCGTTGCGTTGGCGTAGGGGTAACAAAGTCTGAAGTGTCTGCCGGCTAACGGCACGCCACCTTGATGGTGTTCGTCGTCGCGAAGATCGGGCTCGCTCCGCTGCTGCGCGTAAGCAAGGTTTGCAGCCAGATCGCCCCCACGAGCGAAGGCGGAATGCTGACTCGGAACTGAGCAACGCCGGCAGCTGCGGGTCGCCCGCCGATGGCGAGCGGATTGCTAGCTAGCAAGACGCACGACGCATCAGCGAAACCTGCGACGTTGCTGATCGTGTCACCCGTCGGTGCAATGAGGAGGGTCGCGAAGGTCGGTGGCGTGAGCGCGAGTGTCGTAACAGCCATGTCGATTTGAATGGCGTCATTGCCATCGATGCCGAGAATTCGCGCGTGGAGCGAGCCAACCCCTGGACACGACAAACGATCTTCTGAGACCGCGCAACGCGTAACCGGCAGCATGGAAACCGTAATATCCCATGTGACTGAGCCGACCGAAGAGCCTGATGCTTGTCCATCGACGAGAATCCGCACGCTCGTCGCAATGCTGCTGAGCGGCAAGCCGCGCATCCATACCGTGTGATTTGCACCGTCCGGCATCAGTGTGTGATTGCCAACGACACTCGAAACGCCGGCGGCGGCTCGTGCACTTCCTTGCACGCTGCCGCGATACTGGACAAGGATGTCGACGAATTGGCGGACCTTGGAGCTGACCGAAAAGTCATACACCTGTGGACAAGGCTGGCTCTGAACAGTGGTCGAGGTACCCGTACTCGCTCCTCGCCCGAGGCTCAACGTATCTAGGACGATGCGGCAGCCGGTCTCCAAGCGAGTAGCTGACGACTTCGTGTGAGCGAGGTCTTGGCTTCCGCGCACGAAGCTCTCGGCTAGCACCAGCGACTCGGTGATCTTGTGATGATTGAGACTCGTCTGAAAGCTGTTACCGGCAAAGACGCCGATGACGCCTTCGGTTCGCAGGTCGAGCGTCGGCAGCTGGGAAGGCAGCGAAGTGGCCAGCGCAAGAATGAGGAAGCCGAAGCGGTGTTTCATGAAGAACCTACGGGCGAACATCCGAGCTGCACGAGCGGCAGATAGAAGGGACAGGAGGCCGAGAGCCTAGCCGCATGCTGCGACCGTGTGCCGAAGGGACCCTCAAGTCCGGAGAATTTATCGACGCCAGGTCAGGCAGTATGCTGGCGGGAGGTTCCGAAGCACTGGCCGCGACCGCTCGAGTTCTCCGAAGATCGCGGCCATCTGCGCGCGAAAGCGCACCGCTTTCGGCAGTCGATACGCGTGTACGTATTGGAACGTGCGGAACACCGCCCCAGGCTCGAGAACATCGATGAGCGCGCGCACGATGCCGTCCTGCACATCAACCGGCAGGCTGGCGAAGGGGAGACCAGAGATGACGAAGCGCACGGGACGACGTTCGCGCGAGTCGACGATGGCTTTCGCGTCCGTCGCCGAGCCGTGCGCGAAGTCAAAGTCCGGGAAGCGCTTCTCGAGCATCGCGACGAAGCGCGCTTCGATTTCGATCCCGAGGTAGTGCGCGAAGTTCGGCAGCGCGTCGTGGATCGCAGCAGTGAAGGAGCCCGTTCCAGGTCCGAGCTCCAAGAGTGTCGAATCCTTCGGCATCGCAGCAATGCCGTCGACCATGGCGCGCGCAAGGCTGGCTGAACTCGGCGCGATCGCGCCGACGGTCTTCGGATTCTTCATGAACTCGCGCAAGAACTTGCGTCGCTCGCCTTTGGCCATTCCGGGCTCCATGCCGAAAGAGGACTGTCCCCGACTCGAGTCTCCTGCGTGACCTCTCACGCTCGCCGCCGATGTGGGGAATCCGCGCAGTATTGACGTATGGACATCGGGATTCTCGACTTTGGCGGCAACTTTGCCGGCGCAGCCCTCGGGTTGCTCGCCCAAGGCTTCGAGGTCTCGTACTTCCGCACAGGGCCGCGACAACCGCACGAATCCCTGCTTGCGCGCCTCGGTTGGGAGGTCTCCGAACCCTACTTTCGTGCCGATCTCGTCATCGTCGCCGGTTCCTTCGCTGATGAGGCATGGGCCTACGATCTCGGCATCCAACGCGAGGCACCCCTCGCGCCTGAAGACCCGTTCTTCTTCTCGATCAACCCGCTGCAACGTCGGGTTCGCGATCGGTGGCTCGAGCCTCGTCTCCGCGAGTGCGAACATCGACTCGCCTTCGTCGACATGTCGGATTGCGGCGAAGTCCTCGACCCCTTCTTTGCAGCGCACGGGAAGTGGAAGTTCAAACGCGAGCTACCGCTCTACGGCTTCAACGTCGACATCGAACCATTCCCGTACCTCTACAATCCGACGCTCTTGTCGATGGAGTGGAGCGTCGGCCTAGATCGTCTCGAGCTCCCCGCCGAGGCGCGACAAAGTCGGGATGCGATCTTCTTCGCCGGCACGATCGCACACTGGCGCTACTTCGGAAGGCGCGCGGCTCTCTTGCACCGCTTCATGCAGCGCTATCCGCGAGAGACGTTGCGAGTTGTTCAGGGCGGCATGACCGTCCTCGATGTTTGGAACGAACTACAGCTCGCCAAAGCGGGACTCTACCTCCCTGGTCGCGGAGAGCTGTGCTTTCGTTTGCACGAGTGCGCTGCCTTCGGCGTCCCCCTGGTCGCAGCAGAAGAACTCACGATCTCAGTGCCGGATGCTTGGCGGCGCGTTCTTCCGATCGACCCGACTCATCTGCGAAGCTCTGCCGAGATGCTCGCCTTCTATCACAAACACTACCACCCGATTCGAGCCGCGCAGTGCTTGCTCGAACACATCGGGCTCGCGCCGGCGGCGATCACGCCGGAGCCAGGTTTCCTCGAGCGCGCACGTCACCGTGAAGAAGACGCCGCGAGATCCGAAGCTCAGAGCGCAGCAACGACGATCACGATCGAGGGCGACGATCGAGTCTTCGATGACGAGGACTTTGAGATCGTCGACGACCTCGAGGTCTGGTCCTCAGGTGACGTTTAGTCCTGAGCTGATCATCGTTGGGCTCTGAGTGTGTCGATCGTGGAAGCGCCGGTAGAAGAGCGCATGCGCACTCGCGAGCAATAGTGCCAAGGCGCACCAGGTGACAGATCCACGAGCGAGAATCTCATTGCCGATGTTCTTACCCCAAACTCCCTTGGTTGCGAACGTGCCTGCGAGGAAAGCAATCGCCAGCAATACAGCCAGCACCGTGTCGAAGCGCCGGTAGAGAAGATCGAGCGTGCAGAACGTGATCGGAAGCAGCAGGACGCAGAAGTGGCTCTTGCTGCTCATTGGTGAGAGAAGCACCATACCGCAAGCGACGAGTCCGACTTCGCCGAGGCGGCGGATCTTGACTTCGCGTGCAGCGACGTCGGTCGTCAAACTCGCTCGCGTTGCAAACGCGATGAGGCCGAGGACGACGGCCTGGGCTATGTAGGAGACCGCGCGCAGCGTCGTGTCACTAGGGTTCCAGATGCGGACATCGAAGTGTGCGGGGCTCGTGATCTCAGGTGGGCGAGACAGTCTCCACAGTGTGCCCGTGAGATTTTGGTTGAGGATATTCCACCTCCCCCACGCCCCACTCGCCTCAGCCGTCTGTCCCGGTTCGATTTGAGACAAGAACGTCTCGTACCACGACCAAAGCCAAGATGATCCACTGCGTTGCGGCGTGATCCAGTCGGGCAAGAGTAGGAGAAGCACCGTCACGCCAGTCCCGATGAGGGCTGCCAGGAAGCGCTTCTGCAAGACGAAGACCGGCACGAAGAGCAGTGGAGTCGCCTTGCAAGCTGCGCCGAAACCGGCCCAAGCGCCAGCCTGCGCGTCTCGACTTCGTCCCGACGCGACAGCGATCAAGGTCAATGCCACCAGCACGACGAAGTCGTGGCTCTGGTTCGCAAACACAGCTGCGATGTGTCGCGCAGCGAGCACCAACACGACGACCCAGAAGAGCCAGAGCGGTGGTCCGCGACCATGGCGTCGCGCGCTCCGCATCGTCGGACGAACGTTGCGAGCGAGCACGAGCAGGACGAAGCCGAGCATGGCCACGTTGGCCAAGAACCACAGCGCGCGCGCCACGTCGCTGCCGAGCCGAGCCAAAGGCATGAACGGCACGGCGAAGAATGGCGGATAGGTGAATGGCTTGTCCTCGTCGGGTCGGTAGATAGCCTCGCCATCGAGCATGCGCGCGGCGGCCGTGGTGTAGACCGGCACTTCGCTCGTCCCCTTGACGAGACTCGATTTGAGACCGACGCCGACCAGGACCGCTACGGCGAGCGCCAAGAGCCAGAGGATCTTGCGGCGGCGAATCACGATTGGCTCGATGCCGTCATCGGGCCACCTTGTTCCCGAAACGAAGTCGCGGCACGAGTCGCACAGCTTCTAGCGCGATCGCCCGACTCATCTTGCTCTTGCCCTCATTGCGGTCGACGAAGCCGATCGGTATTTCACGGATACGCGCTCCACAGAGCTGGCTTCGATACGCCATTTCAATTTGGAAGCTGTAGCCGCTCGAGCTGAGTTCGTCGAGGGGAAGGCGGCGCAGCAAGTCGGCGTGGAAGCAACGGAAACCTGCCGTCCAATCGTGGATGCGACGTCCGAGAAAGCCGCGCGCATATGCGTTGGCTCCACGCGAGAGGATGCGTCGCGGTAAGGTCCAACCGAGCGTGGCACCGCCCCGCACGTATCGAGAACCAATCACCAGCTCGGCGTCGGCGCTCGCGGCCGCGAGGCGTGGCAAGTCCCACGGAGCGTGCGAGAAATCACAATCCATCTCGAAGATGCGCTCGAAACCACGCTCGAGTGCCCAGTGGAAGCCCGCGACGTAGGCGGGGCCGAGGCCGCACTTTTCTTCACGATGCAGCACGTGCACATCGTCATTGGCGTCCGCGAGGCGCTGCGCGAGTTTGCCCGTGCCATCCGGAGAGTTGTCGTCGACGATCAAGACGTCGACCGCGCAAAAGCGACGCACCGCTCCGACCATGTCGAGCAGATTTTCGCCTTCGTTGTAAGTCGGAATGACGACCAGGCACCGCCACGGGAAGCTCTGCGGCCGCGGCGGCAAAATCGGATCCGTCGGCCCTGATGTGACGAGCGCGTCGATCCAGGCCTGTTCGAGCCCAGCTTCTCGCGCGACCGCAATGCGAGAACTCTCGGCGCCTCGTGCTACCAAGGCTTCGGCGAGTTCGTAGCTCGGCACGAGCCAGGCCTCGTGCGCCGCGCGGTCGATGCGCTCGGGGAGTGCCTCACGATTTGGTACGGCGCGGAACTTGGCGAGCGAGGCTTCCCACTGCGGTCCGAGCTGCATGGCTCGCGGCGTGAGCAACTCACGCAGGCGGCCGCGACTCGCGCGGGCTCTGCGGGCTGCTTCGGATCGCTCTTCGTTTCTCGGAACCAAAAAAGCAGCCTCAGACAAGCATCGTCATCATGTGGATCGGTGATGGCAAGTGCAGCTCAGACCTGCACCGAGATGCGTTCGTTTTCGATCGCCTCGAGAACTTCGGCGGTGATGTCACCGGTCGGATACTCACCGTCAAAGCACGCTGTGCAAAAGCGTTCGATCTTGGCGTTGCCCACTCTCGCGGCGGCGACCATGTCGGAGAGATCTTGATAGACGATCGCGTCGCAGTCGAAGACCTTCGCGAGTTCGTCCATGGTCTTGTCTCGGGCGATGAACTCGCGTTTCGTGCTCATGTCGATGCCATAGGGACATGGATAGAGCAGCGGTGGAGAGTAGCTCGCGAGGTAGACCTTGGCAGCGCCGGCTTCCCGCGCCATGCGCACGAGTTCCGTGGCGGTGTTGCCGCG
>CALLZN010000054.1 GCA_937858895.1 uncultured bacterium
ATGCGCAGGTTGCCGAGGTTCACGAAGAGGCGATCCTCGACGTGGTGCCCATCGAGGTGGTCGGCTCGAACAGCGAGCTCGTACGAGCCGATCGCTTCCTTGAACGCGCCGGCCGCGACCTGAATCGCAGCGAGCGTCGACCAGGCTATGGCGCTCTGACCGTCGAGTTCGATCGCAGCGCGCACATGCTCGAGGGCCTTGCGGCTATCGACGTCCGTCCGCCTCTGAATGAGAGTGTTGGCAGCGAAGAGGCGCAAGTTGATGCTCTTCGGCTGACGTTCGACATCGGTGAGCCGCAGCGTTGCGTCGTCCTTCCAAGTCGGCGCACGCCGCGCAGCAACAATGGCCTGCAGGATGATTGCAGCGGCGACGACGATGATGACGGGGCGCAGACGCTTCTGCGTCGAGACGATGGCAGCAACCAAGAGCGCCACGCCCATGCTCGGCGCGTAGTAGAGACGCTCGGCATAGGCAACCCCGATCGGAACGAGGATGTTCGACACAGGTAGGGCGAAGCCGAGAAAGGCAGCCACGGCCGCGAAGTGCAGCGGCATCGAGCGCACGAAGCGCACAGCGATGAAGAGCCAGGCGGCGAAGACCGCGCCCACGACCAACGTCAGCAGACGCGGCGTTTGCGAGGGATCGAAGACCATGGCGCCCCAATCGGCCGCGAGCCAGAACGGCGCGATGCTCGACAGCAGCCCGAGTCCCATGCCCTCGAGTCCACCGCAAGTACGATCGAAGAAGGAAGCGCCATGCAGCGGATTCGAGGCAAAGGGCGCCGCCGCCGCAATGCCCGGCAAGTCCGCGATCATCTGGCTGCGCAAGTAGAACCACAGACCGAGCGGCAAAGCAGTGACCACGGCAACGGTCAGCACGCGCCGACCTCGACCATGAGTCGCAGTCACACCGGTCCGAGCAAAGTAGGCGACGATGACCGAGAACGGGGCCCACGCGAGCGCCGATTCTTTGGACGCGAAGCCCAAGAAGAAGAGCAACGTCGCGACGGCAAGGCGCCACAAGGGCGGGCGATCCGCGGTGACCGCGAGCAGGAGGCCAGAGCCTGCGAAGGCGAAGCCGAAGATCTCAGCGCGACCCACGACGTTGGCGATGGCTTCGGCATGGACCGCCATCGTCGCGAAGAAGAGCCCCGCAACGACGCCCGCGACCCGTGTCGCCCCGAGCAGAAGCGCGAGACGCAGCACGCAAACGCTTGCCACCGCATGCGCGAGGACGTTGACCACGTGGTCGACGAAGGCCGAGTCCCCGAAGACGGCTTGGCGCAGCGCAAAAGACAAGATCGTCAAGGGACGAAAGAGCCGGTCGCTCTCGAGCGTCGCCGCCCAGTAGTGCGAACTGAAGTACTCGGTCAGCGGGAGGAGCTCTGCGACATAAGGGTTGCGCAGGCCACCGCCGTAGTCGGCCTTCGCAATGGCCATGTCGTCGATGGCGTAGCCGTTGCCGAGCGAGAGCGCCCAGGTCGCGATCGCGACGAAGAAGACCAAGCACGCATCGAAACGTGCCGGCTCTGCGCCGTCCGACTCTGGCTCAGGCTCTCGCATGGCGAGGATGGTCCCGCGCGGGACGAGGTGCCGCAAGCGCTTCTTCGACAGCCAGGTCCGGCCTGCTATCGTAGGCGGCGGAGACCACGCTCTTGCAGATCGCACGCTTCGAGAACAAATCGACCGGCCGCCGCTACATCGGAGCCAAGCTCCCCGCCGCCCGGGACCCCGCCGCCGGCAGCCCCGAGCCGAGCTTCCTCGCCTTCACTCACGAAGCGGCTCTCGGGGAGATCGCGCCAGAATCGAGCCTCGCCTGGTTCGACGAGGACGGCGAAGCGTTGCCGCAGGCACGGCGCCTCTACGATGCAGTGCTGCGTGACGAGCAGCGTTTGGCCGCCGCCGGCGCGGTGCTGCCGGGCAGCGAGCTGCGCTTGCTCGCGCCGATCGCCCGGCCGGGCAAGTTCATCTGCATCGGACTCAACTACCGCGACCATGCCCTCGAATCGGGGATGGGCCTTCCCGAGCGACCGCTCGTCTTCTCGAAGTTTTCGAGCTGCGTCATCGGCCCCGAAGACGAAGTGCGCATCCCCGAGGGCTGCAACGAACTCGACTACGAAGCAGAGTTCGCCTTCGTGATCGGCAAGCGCGCGACGCGCGTGCCTGAGGAACGCGCCTTCGATCACGTGCTCGGCTACACCTGCGTCAATGACGTGAGCGCGCGTGACTTTCAGTTCGCCGACGGACAGTGGCAGCGCGGCAAGTCTTGCGACACCTTCGCGCCGCTCGGGCCCGTGCTGGTGACGCGCGACGAGATCCCCGACCCACATCGCCTGAGCATCGAGTTTCGACGCAACGGGGAAACCCTGCAGGCATCGAACACGGATCAACTGATCTTCGGCGTCGCGACGCTCGTCGCCGAGATCTCACGGCACGTCACGCTCGAAGCCGGCGACGTGATTTCGACCGGCACGCCGCCTGGTGTCGGCTTCGCGCGCAAGCCGCCCATCTACCTCGAGAACGGCGACTGCATGGAAGTCGTCATCGAAGGCATCGGCACGCTCCGCAACACAGTGGTCGGGTGAAGCAAGTGCCCTCCGAACGAATCGCCACGGCAGGCGTGCAAGTCGGTGGCGTGACGATCGGCGGCCGCGCGCCCCTCGCGCTCATCGCCGGTCCCTGCGTGCTCGAGGACCTCGACCACGCGCTTCGCCACGCCGAGGCTCTGCGCACGATCTGCGCCCGCGTCGGCTTGCCCTTCGTCTTCAAGTCGAGCTTCGATAAGGCCAACCGCACCTCGATTCGCAGCTATCGCGGGCCCGGCCTCGAGACGGGGCTCGCCTGGCTCGAAGAAGTGCGCCGCGCGACCGGCGCCCCGCTGCTGACCGACGTCCACGAGCCATGGCACTGCGAGCCGGCTGGCGCCGTCGTCGATGTCCTGCAGATCCCAGCCTTCCTCTGTCGGCAGACGGACTTGCTCGTCGCTGCTGCCAAGACAGGCAAGCCCGTGAACGTCAAGAAGGCGCAGTTCTTGTCGCCGAACGACATGCGCCACCCCGTCACCAAGCTGCGCGAGTCCGGCAATGACGCTGTTCTCTTGACCGAGCGCGGCACCTGCTTCGGCTACAACAGCTTGGTCGTCGACTTTGCCGGCGTCGTTGCCTTGCGTCAGCTCGGGGCGCCGCTCGTCTTCGATGCCACGCATTCGGTGCAGCGGCCCGGCGCTGCTGGCGACCGCACAGGCGGCGACCGCTCGCTCGTCGAACCGCTCGCGCGGGCGGCCGTGGCCATCGGCGTCGATGCCCTCTTCATGGAGGTCCACGAGGACCCGGACCACGCGCCCTCGGACGGACCCAACATGGTGCGCCTCGCCGAGCTCGAGGGCATCCTGGAGCGCCTCGTCGCGATCGACCGCACGGTGCGGTCCCTCGCCTTGACACAAGCAGAGTGACAACAAGCAGAGTGACAAGCGGAAGCTGCTGCCATGAGTGACCATGCCGATCATGCTGTGGGCGATGCGGCCCTCGTCGATCGCTTCTTGACGACCGGTCCTTGGGCCATCGTCGGGGCGTCGCGTGACCCCGACAAGTTCGGTAACAAGGTGCTGCGGGCCTACCTCGATCACGGATACCGCGTCGACATCGTCCACCCGAAAGAAGACGAGATCGAAGGCGTCAAGTGCTCACGATCCCTCGATGACATCGAGCCAAACCCCAAGAGCCTCTCGATCGTGACCCCGCCCTCCTTGGCGCTGCACTGGGTTCGAGAGGCCAAGCGCCTCGGCATCGAACAGCTGTGGTTCCAACCAGGCGCGTCGAGCAGCGAGGCCATCGAAGAGGCGCAGTCCAGTGGCCTCGGGGTCCTCGCGAACGGCCCCTGCATCCTCGTCGAGTTCCGCAAGCGCTGATCCACGACTTCTGTTCGACAGCGAGGTCTTCCTTTCTCGTTTTGGGACGGCCTGGGTAAAGTCTGCGCCTCCTCGCATCCGGTCCTCGGAGTTCCTCGCAAATTGCAGCCCCCACCAGGCAACGACCCAACTGCCCAAGGTCGTTGTTCGAAGAGAGGTGCAAGTGCCAATGCACCTCTCTATCCAGAAACGCTCGCTCATTGGACCGCTGAGCTCTCGAGTGCGGTCCCCGAGCGCCGTCTTTGCGCCATCGCTGAACTCGGTCGTGCCCACGTGATCGATCAGGGATGCTGCGCTGTTCTCGTACGTACGAGCGCCGAAGCCGATGCTCGCCTGCGCACTTGGGCCACCTGGGCCCTCGGTCGCGCGGCGGCGGCGGGGCCAAGCGCCGACGTCTCGACGATGCGCGCCGTCCTCAGTCGCCTGGATGACCCCGTCGAGGATGTCGTGCGCACAGCGATGTACGCCTTGCTCGGCGTGCCGCCACGTGCGTGCTGCACGAACGCGATTTTGCGAGCAGCCGACCGCGCAAGCGCGAACTTGTTCGGGGCGAGCCTGGCGCTGCTCGGCCACTACGCGGCGGTCTTCGATGCAGCCCTCACGCAGCTCCTTCTGCAACTCGCCAAGCCTGCGACGGACATGAAGCTTCGAGTCGAAGTCGAAGACCACGCGCTCTTCCGCGCCGCACAGGAAGACCGACAGCGAGTTGTAGCGGCGATGGCCGACTTCGATGAAGAAGCGCGTGCCCGCCTTCATGCGAAGCTCGAGCGCGCCGCGCCCGCAGAGTACGCAATCACGCTGCAGGCACTCTTCATCGAGCTCGACGGCAACGACCCTGCGCGCGCGGCAGCGGCTTGTGCGTGCATCGACGCGCGCTTGCTCGGCGAGCCGGAGCTTCGACTGCGTCTCGTGGCCTTGCTCTCGAGCACGTCGATCGAGCTTCGCCGGGAGGCTACACTCGCGCTCGGAAAGCTCGTGCGCTGGCACGGCATCGACGACGAAGTCCTCGCGGCCATCCCACGACTCGCCGACAACGTGACCGACGCGGACTGCCTCCTTGCCTGCTACAGCGCATGGGTCCTCGAACGCCTCGGACCGATCGCGCGCGATGCAATCCCGCAAGTCGAAGCGGCGAGCCGCTCGAGCGACGGCTTCGTGCGCGAAGCAGCCTTCGGCGCGCTGGGCCGCATGCGCGGAGACTCGCCGTCGATGTGGCTGCCGCGGGATTGCTGGTAGGACATAGAATACGCAAGTCGCTGGCACGTCAGGCGACACGCTGCAAACTCTGGGATGTGACGCTCGCCGAAGATAGCCCCGCGCAGCCGCTCGACACCCTCGTCGATGCCATCTCGGCGGCTTGTCCTAAGTCACCAGTCGAAGCGCAGCTCCTCGTGCTCGTGCCATCGTCCTCGATCGCGCGCGAAGTCCGACAGCGCCTCGTCGAGCGGAGGCTCGCACTCCTCGGTGTCCACGTCCTCAGCCCTCGCGCCCTGATCGCACGGGTCACGGCAGTCGAACAGCGACGGACTGCGCAGCGCATCGGTCGCGTCCTCGTCGAAGACTGGCTCGAGCGCGTCGCGGCTGACCGCCTCAGCGACGTGATGCTGTCGCAAGACGATCGCAGCGAACTGCGCTACTTGTCACTCCACCAAGGAGCACGAGTGCGTCTGGCGTCCACGCTCTTGTCGATTCGACGCTACGAGGCTGGCTACGGCACGACCTTCGCGCCGGTGACGAGCGGCGGCCGACTCCTGAGCGGCCTCTTGCAAGACCTCGCGCTTCGGATCGAGAGCGCAGGTTGCCGTGACGATGCCGATGAGCTCATGCACGCGATGCGATGCTTGCGAGAGCACGGCTTGTCGCGGGCGTTCGAGCCTGAAGCGCGCGTCATCGCCTACATCCAGCGGGAAAGAGAAGACGTCGAGTCCTTCGGCTTGCTGGCCGCGATGGCCGAACACGGAGTCTCCATCACCGCCGTCCCCATAGTTTCGACGGATCGGCATCCAGCAAGCAGCGCATACGCCGCGCTGCCGAAGGTCACGGGCGCTGCTCGCTTCCGCAGCTTCCACGCGCGAGGTCGCGAGGCCGAAGTCAGCGAGGCCTGCGTCCGTGCGCGCGACCTCATCCGTGATGGCGTACGACCGGACCGCATCGCCTTTGTCGCCCTCGACCCGCGACGCTACGACGGCATCCTCCAGGTCGTCGCGGCGCGCGAGGACTTGCCGCTCGCGCGGGACACGCAGCTGCCTTCGGCTACGATGCCGGCCTGCTCGCTCGCGCTGCGCATCTTGCGCATCGCCTGCGCGGACGCACCGCGGAGCGAGGTTCTCGCGGCCTTCAGCCACAGCGCCCTCGCGCACGACGGCGTCGACGCGACGACCCTCGAACGCGCGCTCGCGCACTTCGACTCGAAGTCGCGTGAGATGCTGTGCCATGGCGGCTTCGACTTGCTTTCGGACTTCCTCCAAGAGCATCCGATCTCGCACGCGGCTGCGAGCGAGGCCTGGACCCTGCTTACGAAAACGTTTGGCGCTTGGCGCAACTTGGCGGCGAGGCTCACGGGAGCTCAGAGCAACCGCGAGCACGGCGATGCCATGCACGAGGCTTTCCGCGCAACGATCGCGGGTTACGACAGGCCAGCACCTGGTGCAGGCACCGAGGCCTTGTTTCAAGCGGTCGAGGACTTGACGGTGCGAGATCGCTTCGCGCTCGGTCCTTGTCCGATCGACACCGGAACGACCGACAGCGGGACGGACCTCGTCTCGGCGATCCGCGCGCGACTGCGCGGACGACCGAGCGCCTCCGTCGCGCGTGGCGTCGCATGGCTCGGCCTCGACGAAGTCCACGGTCGCGACTTCGACGCGGTCTTCGTCCTCGGCCTCGAACGCGGCGCGTCTCTCGAGAAGCGCGGCGAGGCCAAGGCCTTGCGCAAGGGCATCGAGGCGTCGGACCTCGATGCATGGCGGCGCGCGATCGCCGCGCGAATCGAGCGACGCGACGCCGCCAAGAAGTCGATCCTCGACAGCTTCCGCCCGCGCTCGAACGAAGAGGAGCAAGCGACCCTCGTCGCGAGCTTGCACGGCCTCCTGCAAGCGGCGCGTCACAGCGTGACGGTCTCGTTCTGTCGTGCCGATGACCTCGGCCGACCGCTCGGCGCTTCGCCGTGGATCGGCGCCATCGCCGAAGCGATGGGCAAACCGCGGAGCACCCACGAACTCTTCGCCGACACCAAGGTCCACGACGCCGTGCCCTGGACACCCGGACGCCGCTACCAGGCACTCTGTGCGGCATCGCGAAGTCCAAGCTCTGCCGACATCCTCCACCTTGCTGGCTTGCAGGGTGGCTGGCGTCGCCTGCAAGAGACAGCGCAACGCATCCCCACGGGCTTCGCGACCGATCTCGTCGCGTCGACGCGCTGGATCCGCTCGGTGGACCGCTTCGACGACGATGAGCGCGACGCGCACAGCTTCGATGCGTGGCAACTCGGACCGACATCGCTCGCAACGGTCGGCGTGAGCCCGACGGCCTTCGAGAAGCTCGAGAGCTGTCCGTTGCAGTTCTACTTCCTTGCCGTGATCGGTGCGCGCGCGCTGCGGACGGAGCCGAGCTGGGAGAGCAGCTCCAAGCTCGACCTCGGTCGTGTCGCCCATGCGGTCTTGGAGCATGTCTATCAGCAGGTCTTTGCCGCGGACCTAGACCTCGAGGAACGCGTCGCGCTCGCGAAGGACCTCGTCGCGCAGGAGGTCAAGGAGCACGACAAGGACTTCGTGTCGCCGATGGAGCGGCGCTACAAGATTCTCGGCGACGTAACGCGGCAGCGCTGGACCACGGCGCTTCAGGCCTTCGTCGTTGCTGACCTGCACGACTTGGCGCAGCGCGGCTTGCGGCCTCGCGACTTAGAGGTCCAAGTTCAGTCGACGATCGAGCTCCCTACGCTCCGGGTCACGCTACGCGGCAAGATCGATCGCATCGACTTCGACGACGACGGTGACGCGCGCATCGTCGACTACAAGACCGGCAAGGCGATCGCGCAGAAAGACAAGCGCGACACGCAGCTCGCTCTCTATTGCCTGATGATCGAAGTCGACCGCGGGCTACGGGCCACAGCGAGCTTCCTCGGCATCGCACCGCAGCACTACCGTGACTTCGCAGGAGCCCTGCCCGAGCGTCGCCTTGATCCAAGATTTTGGGATGAGATCGAAGCCCGCAAGCAAGCCCTCGCGGATACAGCCGAACCCCTGAGAAGTGGGACGTACTTACCGAGGAAGAAGACTCCCTTCCCGTGCGACTACTGCGACTTCCGCGCGAGCTGCCCGCGCCACCACGTGCCGACGCTCACGCGGCTCGGACTCGAGGTCTCCGAATGACGCTCCAAGATCATGCAGCGCGTCGCGAAGCCTTGGTCAACTTCGACGACAACCTCGTCCTCGTGGCGGGAGCCGGGTCGGGGAAGAGGAGGCTGTTCGTGAGCCGGACGGTTTGCGCTTGGATCGGCCGAGGCATCGATCCCTCGCGGATGTTGATCACGACCTTCACCGAGAAGGCCGCGAGTGAAATGGCGGAGCGCCTCGACGGGGCTCTTCGCGAGCTCACGCGCGAGAACGTCGACGAGAACAGCGATGCGGGTCGGGCTTGTGAGGCGCTGCTCGAAGACTTCGGCCTCGACGCAACGACCATCGCCAAGCGCGCCCAAGCCGCCATCAGCGTCGAAGGTCCGAGCATCCTCACCTTTCACGCCTTCTGCTTGCGTTGGCTCCAGGACTTCGCTCGCGTCGCTGCGCTGCCGCCCGAGGTCGAGATCCTCGACGATGTCGCCGCCGCCTTCGAATACGACCTCTTCTGGCCCGACTTCGTCGCGCAGGAGCTCGACGCAAAGTCGACTCGCTCGCAAGCGACTTGGGTCACGCTGCTCGAACACTTCGACTTCGAAGGGCTCGCCAGGATCGCGCGGCGTGCTGCCCTCGAGCCGAGCTTTCGCGGCCTGCACATCGACTGGTCTCGCGACGAGCTCCTCGCCGCCTCGAAGGCTGCGCTCGAAGCCCTCGACGCGGACCAGGTCAAGGATCGCTCCAAGTTGAAGTACGGCGATGTCGCGCGCACGTGCGCCGACCTGCTACGCGAAGTCCTAGCGCACGCAAACGACGAGACCCTCGAAGTCGGGCTCGCTACGCGTCTAGGCAGCTTCCTCAGCGCGAGCGCCACACCACCAAAGCCCGGCAAGACCGACTATCCAACCGAGGCCGAACAAGAAGAGGCGAAGCTCCGACTCGCACAAGGTCGTATCGCCCTCGAGGCCTGGTCCGCCTTGCCACCGCGGGCAATCGCGGAGGCGCTCGAGGCCTTCGTGGCCCGCGTCGGTGCCGCCTTCGAGGCGAGGCTCACGAGGCTCGGAAGACTGACGTTCTCCGAGTGTCTCGTCCGCTGCGCTGCGCTGCTGCGCCGTTCCCCGGCCGTGCGCATGAACTTGCGGGATCGCTATTCGATGATCCTCGTCGACGAGTTCCAGGACACGGATCCGCTGCAGTACGACATGCTCTTCTTCCTCGCCCAGGAAGGCCAGGCCCGAGCAAGCGACGACCCACTGCGCGTCACGTTGCGACGTGGACTGCTCTGTATCGTCGGTGACCCGAAGCAGAGCATCTACCGCTTTCGCGGGGCGGACATGCGGGCCTACGTGACTGCGGTCAAGGCCATCCTCGACCAGGGAGGCAGGGAGCTCGACCTCTCGGTCAACTTCAGGAGCGAGCCCGAGATCCTCGACTTCGTCAACCTCGCAGTCACGCCGCTCTTCGTAGCCAACGGCTACCAAGCCCCGCGACAAGACCTCGCTTCCCCGAAGGAGCGGCGCGGCGCAGGCGAGGTCGTCCTGCTGCATGTGGATTGCGCTTCGAAGGACGACGGGCGCCAGCGCGAAGCGGCGGAGCTCGTCCGCTTCGTGCTCGAGGACAGGCGTGCGCATGAGCGTTCTTGGAGCTCGTATGCGCTGCTCTTTCGCGCGACGACGCACATCGAGGACTATGCTCGCGCCCTCCGCGATGCCGCGGTACCGATCCTCGTCGAAGGGTCCAAGCGCTTCTATGCGCGCAGCGAGGTCGAGCGCTTCTTGGCCCTCGTGCGGCTCGTGGTTGCTCCGTGGGACGAAGCCGCGATGCTCGCCTACCTGCGTGGACCGCTCGCGGCCGTGCCCGACCGCGAGCTCTTCACGGTCGCCGAAGCGAGCCGCGCTGACCACGACGACAGGCCGCGCGTGCCACGACCGACGCACTGGCTGCTCCGTGGCTATCGCGACCCAGCACTCGCCCCGCGGCTGTCAACTGCC
>CALLZN010000055.1 GCA_937858895.1 uncultured bacterium
AAGATCGCCACGATGGGCACGATGAGGGCGGCCCTGACCCAAAGGCTGCGTTTCCCGCCGCGCTGGGCGCGACACGTCAACGAGCGCTGGATCATGTCCTGGTCGGTCCCGTGCGTCGCCATCGTCAAGAAGAGGACGCCGATGACGCCGCCGATCATCGTGTAGCTCTCGCCCCACGCGTAGTGCGTGCGGCCATCCACTTGACGAAAACCCCAGTCGAGCCAGGCGAGCTTGGGCGTTCCGCCGGCGGTCTCGGCGGACTGCAAGAGCTCCCAACTTCCCGCCGGCGCCTGCATCCACAGGTAGACGAGGGCAACTCCGCCGCCGACGAAGAGCAAGAGTCCTTGGAGGACATCGGTCCAGATCACCGAGCGAATCCCACCTGCAAGCGTGTAGGCGACAGCGACGGCCGCGATGCTCGCGATGACGACCCAGTAGTCGACGCTCGGCACGAGGATCGTGAAGGCGATGGCTGCACCGTAGAGCCTCACGCCGGACCCGAGGCTGCGACCCACCATGAAGAGCAAGGTCGCCAAGTTCTTGGACCAGCGACCGAAGCGCTCTTCGAGGTAGCCGTAGACGGTGTAGACCCGCGCCTTGTAGTAGGCGGGGATGAGGATGCTCGCCACGACGAAGCGCGCGAGGATGGACCCGATGGCCAGTTGGATGTAGGTCCATGCTCCGAAGAGCGACTGCGTCGGCGCGCCGAGGAAGGTCAAAGCGCTCGTCTCGGTCGCGATGATCGACAGCCCCGCTGCCCAGAAGGGGATGCTGCGACTCCCGAGGAAGTAGTCTTCGCCGCTACGCTGGCCGCGACTCGAGAGAAAGCCGATCAGAGCAACGACGACGAAGTAGCTACCGAGGACGAGGTAGTCGAGACCTTCGAGCATCGCGGAGAAGCTTAGCAAGCTGGTCGAGAGGTCGGCGATGACTTTCGCTGCTATGCTGAGCGCTCGTGGGTATGCCTCTGGTAGGCGACACACAGCCACTCTCTTCATTGCACTCGTGCACGCGTCACCGACGAGGAGTCCGCAGTCGCGGACTAGGCTTTCATGCAAGGAGCAACCGCGATCTCATTCTCGAGCAGACTGCAAGCCAGGCTCCTGCTCACGACCCTCATGGCCTGCGCGTCGTTCGCGGCTCTGTCGTCTGCTCAAGGCAAGGGCGCGACCAAGGAGGCCAGCGACGATGACGGCATGGTCACGACTCGCGTCGGAGCCGTGCGCATCATCGATAGCAAAGAGGCCTCGCCCCTCGCCAAGACGCTGATCTCCAAAGCCATTGGCAAGCCCGCCAAGAAAAAGCCCGCGCCGATGCTCATCGGTGCGGTCGTGAGTCCCGACCGCGAGGAGGCCTTGCGCGCCGTCGCACGGGTGCGCCATTCCTCGTTCGTGCCCGCGCTCAAGCGTGTCCTGCAGAACGCCGGCGAAGAACGCGTCCGCGTCCTCGCCGCCGAGGCCCTGCTCGCGCAGGAGCCCAAGCTCGCGCTGCCTGTCGCGCTCGACTGCGTCGCCGAGAAGGAGCTGCAGAAGAGCGGACCCGTCAGCGCCATGCTCGTCCGCTGTGCGAGCGCCCTCGGCGCCGACGCCAAGGCATGGTCGCGCATCTATGGCCTCTTCGTCGACCTGGAGCCCGAGGCTCAGATCGAGATTTGCGATCACATCGCGGCCGTCAAGGACTGGGACGCGATCGAGCTTCTCCTCCAGAACCTCGGCGAGCCGGCCCCAAAAGACGTCCACGCCGCCAACAACCCGCCGGTCGACTACTGGAAGCGCCGCTGGGACAAGTGGCGGGCGTTCCGCCCCCGCATCCAGTCAGCTCTGCGCGCCCTACTCGGCAAGAGCTTCGAGACCGAAAAGGACGCCCGCGCCCACATCGAGGCGCAGGGCGGTCTCGACAAGCTGCGCAAACTCAGCGATCGCGAATCGTCAGGCAGTCGACGTTGAGGAACTTCGCGTCCAACTGATTGTTGGCGAGCGCGAGGTAGACGCCCTGAATCATGACGAAGGCGCCGACGAGGGCCTTGTCGTTCGGGATCGTCACGATCGAGAGCGTGAAGCCGAGCAGGGCGATGTCGTTCTGGATGTAGATCAACGTCGCCGGATCGACCTGGAAGAGGCCGAAGTCGCCGAGCGGCAAGAAGCCCGACTTGCCGCCGAAGAGGGCCGGCACGATCGCGAGGGCAGGCGCGGTCTGGCGAATCGACACGCGGTCACCGATGCGATTCTGTCCACCGAGGAAGGGCGAGAAGGCCACCGAGTACTGAGCGTTGGCGATCTTGTCGACGCGCAGCGTCGGGCAGGTCGCGACCTGGATCGCGACCTCCATGTCGCAAACCTTGCCTTCGAAGGTCGCGAGGTCGACACCCGTGCCGGCCACGAGGTGGATGTCGGTGCACGCGATACGGTGCGTCGCTGTCGGCGAACAAGTCGAAGCTTGGGGGAGCTTTTCGACCTTGCCGGTCGCGACTTGGACGACCTGAGCCGGGAGGCAGGCCGTGAACGCCGCCAGGACGGCGAGGGAGCGCAAAGAACGGAGAAGTGTGGATGCAGGCAGTCGGAACATCGGCGTCTCGAAGTAGAAGTACGACTCGTGAAAGTGTCGTGTGCATGTTGCGCATCCCCGACGGATCGGGGACTGCACAACAGAGCATTCTGATCCGGACCGAGCTCTCGCGGAAGGTCGCCGCCTGAAAGCAGCGCCAGCTCGGCGCGCGGTCAGCGCGCCAAAGCCATCACTGATCGCCGCCAGCAGCCGGGTCGACGCGGAGGTCTTTCAACAGCTTGGAGCGCATGCCCGGGAGGATGGGCGCGCGGCCGAGCGCCGCGATGGCGGCCGTCCGGCATGCGGCATCCGATCCGGCATCCTTTGCGACCGCGACGAGGGCGTCGATGGCCGCCTGATCGGCGACGCCACTGCGCGCCATGATGCGTCCGAGAGCATCCGCCGCCGCCTTGCAGACGGCCGCGTCGGCCTTGCGGGCTTGGAGGACGGCTACGATGCCTGCGAGTTGCTGAGCACCAGCGGCGTTGCCGAGGGCTTCGAGCGAGGCGACAGCGACGGCTTCCTTCAGGCCAGCGGCTTCGACGAGGCGCGCCGATGCGTCGGCGACCGGGTAGGAGCGGGGGTCGAGCTTGGCGATCGCGGTCGCGGCCTGGGCGGCGACCTTGTCGGCCTCATCGTTGCGCAAGGGCACACCCTCGAGGACCGTGTCGATGGCCGTGCGGAGACCTTCGACGCTGAGTCCACCCTCGATGTAGGCGTGGATCTTGTCACCCCAGGTCTGCTCGGCGGCGGCCTTGTCGCTGGTCACGAGGACGACCTTCGTGCTCGAGAAGCGCTCGGCGCGCTTTTCCATCCAGCGCAGGACGTCGTCGACGAGCAGGTTTTCGAGCTTCTCCTCGAGGACCAGGACGTCGGGTGGGAAGCGCGTCAGCATCGGCATCTCGTCTACGGCGTTCTTCGACGCCTCGACGACGAGGCCACGGGCCCCGCTGCTCGCGTTGCGCGCAATGCCTTCGGCAGCGTCGCTCGAGTTGATGACGTGCACGATGCGCCGGCTCTGCTCGAGGACCGCGTCACCGAGGGCGGCGACGACGCTCTGCATCTTGTCGGCAGGGAGCTTGGCCCCCATCGAGCTCAGCGCGACCGCCGCACCGTAGCGCAAGCGCTTGTCGCTGCTGTTGAGGCTGTCGAGCAGCGGCGAGCCGCTGAGGTTGTTCGGGTCTTCGACCTTGGCCAGGACGTCGAGCGTCTCCTTGGCGGCGGGGACGAGGCCGTCCTTGACGTTGGCCGCGTAGGCAGCGCGCACGACGCTCGGGCCAGCCGCGAACATCGCGTCGTCGATCTGCGGGATCTGCGCGGCGACCGAGGCCAGGGCTTCATCACCGTTCGAGTTCGCGACGACGGCCTTGACCGCCGAGTAGGAGCGCGTCAGGGCGACGACAGCGGCCTCGCTCTGGGGATCGACCGTCAGGGCACGGTAGGCGAAGTCCTTGGCGAGTTCGTAGGGGAAGATCGCGGCCGGGACGGCGCGAGCGACGAGCTTGCCTTCTTGCCAGCTCCAGAGCACGGGACGGATGTCGCCGTCACGCAAGAGGCGAGCGTCACCGGTCAGCAAGGCATCGCAGTGCCCGAGGTAGCTCGCGACGGCACCGCCATCGGTCGAGGCGCCGAGCTTGGCAACGGCGCGTGAGGCGACCTCACGCACGGCGGCGTCTTCGTCGGACTTCGCCAGATGGATGAGGGCCGGGAGGGCGCGCGTGTCTTCGATGTAGTGCAAGGCCGCGGCTGCGTTGCGACGCAGGAGCGGGCTCTCGCTCTCGAGCACGGCGAGCAAGGGCAAGGTCGCGGCGCGCCCGATGCGATCGAGGGCCAAAATCGCGTAGCTCTGCTCGGCGTCGTTGTCGGCATTGCCGAGGGCGTCGACCAAGAAGGGCACGGCATATTCACCGTGCTTGGACATGAGCTCGGCGTTGGCCGCGCTGCGTTCGCCATAGTCGGCGGCGAGCGACTTCTTGACGAGCGCCTGAATCTGATCGGCATCCGAGTTCAAGCGCTCGCGCTCGAGTTGAGCCAGCCGGAGGAAGTGTGTCGCGACCTTGGCGAAGTTTTCCTTCTCCATCATCGCGGCCCAGACTTGGCTCTGCGTCTCGCGCCAGAGCTGATAAGCCTCCTCATTGGTCGGATTGGCACTGACCGCTTCGCGGAACTTGGCCAAAGCCTCTTCATCCTGATTGAGGCGAAGAAGTCGAACCCCCTCTTCGAACGCGGTCTTCGCGTCCTGAGCGAGGAGAGGAGAGGCGCTGAAAAGCAGCGACGTCGAGAAGACGAGGAGGCTTCTGCCGAAACCGTGGACCATCTGTGCAGGCTCCTTGAGCGCGGCGGATACGGGGCTCTTGCGACGGGGACGTGTGACTCGGACACCGGTACTCGGAACGAGGCCCGAGCCCCGTCTCCAGCTCCAGGTTCGGAGAGTTCCAGGTCCGGAACTGGAAACAGGTTGGATCACTCCCGCACAAGGGAGTGGCCAATCCTAAGTGGCGTGCGTCGAACGCGTCAAGAAGACGTATGAGCGAGAAGCCGTCCGGCCTCCTGTCGCGTCCGCGAGTAGGTTACCCCACGAAGTCTCGTCGAGCGTCGGAAAGACATGCAGAAAGACCGTCGACGCCGGTATGTCGAAGCGGGCGGCCTCATGCGCGCGCTCGCAGCGCCGCTAGGCGGCTGCTAAGCTCGGCGCATGGATCGCGACACGTCGAAGGGCAGGCCCGCAGAAGCTTCGAAGGCCCGGCCGTCAGGCCCCCCCGGCGACGCGATTTCCAGCGCGGGCCCGCCAAGAATTTTGGTCGTCGAAGACGAGGCCGACATCCGCGAGAGCTTCTGCGCCATCCTCGAAGCCGAGGGCTTCCGGGTTTCGGGCGCGACCTCGCTCCGCGAAGCGCGCGACACGATCGTCAAGCTCAAACCCAGCTTGGCCCTGCTCGACGTCGGGCTCCCCGACGGCAACGGCCTCGACCTCATTCCCCAGCTCCAAGCCCTCGATCCCGCCCCGGCAATCGTCATCGTCACGGCCGAAACCAAGGTAGAGACGGCGGTCCAGGCCATGAAGGCCGGCGCCACCGACTATCTCGAGAAGCCGATCGGCCTCGACCGACTCCTGACGACGGCCCGACTCTGTCTCGAGCGACGGGCCCTCGTCGAAGAGAACCGCGAGCTGCGCTTGCAGGCCTCGGATCGCTGGCGCGTCCTGGGCACGTCCGACGCCATTCGCAGCCTCCTCGACAAACTCGACCGCGTCGCCGACTCGGACATTCCAGTCTTGATCCGCGGCGAGAACGGCACCGGCAAGGAGCTGATCGCGCGTCAACTCCACCTGCGCTCGAAGCGCTATCGGGAGCGCTTCGTCGCGACCAACTGCGCGGCGATCCCCGAGACGCTGATCGAGGCCGAGTTCTTCGGCCACGCCAAAGGCGCCTTCACGGGCGCCGACCGTGCGCGCGACGGACTCTTCATCGAGGCAGGCGCCGGCACGGTCTTCCTCGACGAGATCGGCGAGATGCCGGCAGCGCTCCAAGCGCGCTTGCTACGCGTCCTCCAAGAGCGTCGCGTCACGCCGCTCGGCTCCTCTGAGCAGAAGGACTTCGACTGCCGCATCGTGACGGCGAGCAACCGCGACCTCGAGGCAGCCATCGCCGACGGCAGCTTCCGCGAGGACCTCTACTACCGCGTGCGGGGCGTCGAGTTGGTCGTGCCTCCGCTGCGCGAACGCGGTGACGATGTTCTCGTCCTGGCGCAGCACTTCCTCGACGAGGAGATGGCGGAGAAGCCCCGCGACCTCGTGCTTGGTAAGTCCGCCGGCACGTGGCTACGCGCGCAACCGTGGCCAGGCAATGTCCGGCAGCTGCGCAGCCTCATTCGTGCCGCGGTCCTGCTGCTCGACGAAGGCGAGATCGACGCCGATGGCCTCGAATCCCTTGCACGGCCGCAGCGCAGCGCCACTGCCCCCTCGCGCGAAGGGGAGCCGACATCGTTCTTCGCGATCGAGAACCTGCGAGAATTCCGACACGCCGTCGAGAAGGAATTCTTTCGCCGCAAGCTCGAGGAGGAGGCTTGGAACGTCTCGGTGACAGCGCGGCGCGTCGGGATTCGCCGTACCAACCTCCATGACCGCCTGCGCTTGCTCGGGCTCAAGTAGGAACCGCTCTGCGCAGCAGCCGCGGTGCAGCCGCTCAGTTGTTCGTCGCGTTCACGGGCAGCGAAATCGGCTTGCCCGGGTGAAGTAGGTCGCCGCGCAGTTGCGGATTGAGCTTGCGGATCGAATCGATGAACTTCATCGCGTCCTTCGTTCCAACCTTTGCGGCAGCGATGGACCAGAGCGAGTCACCCGGCTGGACCGTGTAGGCCTGCGTACCGCGAACCGGAGCAGTGCCGCC